>NC_013895.2:1508121-1809746 GCF_000025225.2 Mageeibacillus indolicus UPII9-5 | reverse complement strand
GTTGCAAATACAGTCTGAAACTTTATATATCGAATTAAATTAATGTTATACTTTTTTTCGCAATATGTAGGTTATGAATAGAAAAAAAGCTGCTCCTATACTGCTTATTAAAGTATCTGTCAATCCGATAAAATAAATATTAGATTTGATGACAAGGCAAATTATTAGTTGAATAATTTCTATACACAATGAGAAAATAAAAATTAAAGCAAAAGTGTTCCTTCGATTAACGCAAAAGAAACTATAAATGAAGTCAGCAAATGGCATTAAAGATAAGAAACCTAAGACATAGTGAAAGAAAAATTGCATTAATTCATTATCATGTCCAACTTGGGAAGAAATTAAAACCTGTTCCCAATCGTTTGATAAGTCAATAAAAGGATTAGTGTGAATTTGTCTAAAAATGTCGGCGGTATTATTAACAGCCGAATATGCTATATTTTTATGCCATAAAAATATATAAAAATATAGCAGACAAAAATAAACAACATAAAAAGCATACCAATTAAAATCAAATTTTTTATCAGGATGAAGCTTTTCATGCCGATATATTAGGATTATAGAAGCTGATACAGTTAGAAATAAGCCTAAAAGTTTAATAAGAAATAAAACTAATTCTGACATTAAACTTGCATCCTCTCATTATGGTTAACTTATATGATAATTTTATCATATAAAAAAACGTGGTAAAATGGACGAAATTACTGAAATAAAAATTTTTGATTAAAGAAGGTATTTCATTATGATTAATAAGTTTAAGTTATCAAATAAACAGCCTTTGCGTAGCGAAGTTAATGAAAAATACACTTGGAACACTAAAGCTATTTTTTCTTCAGAGAAAGAGTTTGAAAAAGAATTTATTGCTGTTAGAGATGAGTTAGATAAAATTTGTAAGTTTGCAGGACGGTTGGGAGAAAAATCATCCGTATTAAATGAATTTTTAACAAAATTAATGAGGTTTAAGCAACGTTTAGATGTATTGCTAATTTATGTTCATCTATTAAAAGATCAGGACACTGGAAATTCCTTTAATCAAGCGAATTTTACCAAGGTAAATGAATTCGCGGCTAATGTAAATGCTGCACTTGCTTTTGTAAAAGCAGAATTAATGGCTATGGATGAAAGTAAATTGAGTGAATTTCTTGCAGAAAATAAAAATTTACAGCTTTACAAAAAGTGGTTTGATAATATTCGTCGCTTGAAAAAACACACTTTATCTGAAAATGAAGAAAAATTATTGGCTATGCTCAGTCCGATTATGAATACAGGCTCAACTGTTTTCGCGGCTTTAAATAATGCAGATATTTCTTTTGAAAGTTTTGCGGATGCAAATGGAAATATACATGAAGTTACTCACAGCAGTTATGGTAGGTTAATTGAAAGCCCAGATCGTTCGATTAGGGCGGGAGCCTTTAAATCTTTGCACACATCATATAAAAATGATATTAATACATTTGCAGCTACCTTGGGGAGTATAGTTAAATTGCATAATTTAGATGCAAAATTGAGAGGATTTGGTTCAGCTAGAGAAGCTGCGGTATTTAAAAATCATATTCCTGAAGATGTTTATATTAATCTTTTAAAAACAATAAATGATAATCTTCCACTTTTACACGAATATGTTAGTATGAGAAAAAATAAGCTTGAGTTGTCGGATATGTATCCATATGATCTTTATCCTAAGATAATTAAAGATGTAGATATAAGTTTTACAATTGAAAAAGCGGCAGAAATTATTTGTGAAGCATTGAATCCGTTAGGTGAAATATATACCTCAAGACTCAAAAAAGCTTTCACGGATAAGTGGATTGATTGGGTTGACAATAAGGGTAAACGAAGTGGAGCATATTCTTCAGGATGTTATGGAACCAATCCATTTATTTTGTTGAGTTGGCAGGGTACATTGTCAAATTTATTTACTTTAGCGCATGAACTTGGTCACAGTATGCACAGTTACTTGACTTGGGAAAATCAACCTTATCCATATGCCAATTACTGTATATTTTTAGCTGAAATTGCGTCTACAACTAATGAAAACCTATTAAGCAATTATCTTCTGAAAAAATTTACCAAACCGGAAGAAAGGGCTTTTATTGCGAATCACTACTTGGATCGAATAAAGGCAACAATGTTTAGGCAATCACAATTTGCTGAGTTTGAACAGGAAATACATCGGGCAGATCAAAATGAAATTGTTCTTACTGCAGATTTTTTATGTAAAACATATGGTGATATAAATCAAAAATACTATGGACCATCATTAAATTTTGATGCGAATATTACGTATGAGTGGGCAAGAATACCTCATTTTTACTATAACTTTTATGTTTATCAATATGCTACCGGTTTTGCTGCGGCAACAGCTTTTGCTACTGCCATTTTAAACGAAGGTGATGCGGCAGTTAAACGGTATTTGGGATTTTTGTCTTCTGGTTCATCTAAAGATCCAATTGAAACTTTGCAAGCAGCCGGAGTCGATATGACAACACCAAAGCCGATTGAAAACACCCTAAAAGTGTTTAAAGAATATATGGATAAGCTTAAGTAAAGCAAAACAAAGTAAAAAATAAGCACAAAAACCAAACTCTGCGTTAGCTGAAGTTTGGTTTTTGTGCATTGGGTAACTATGAACAAGTGTCAAAAAAGAGGGTCTGAATAATCATCTGTACTTTCCGGGGCTGTTAAATCGAAGTCATCATTAATTGAACGTTTTTCTGCCGGATGATCATCTTTACGTGTTAAGTTTACACTGCCGGGATCAAAAATATCTTGGCATTTCGTTTTTTTCAAAACATATTCTGAAACATTTTCAATTGGTATGTCTAAAATAATTGAAAGCTCGCCGAAAAAAAGTTCTTCAGCTTGTTTAAGAAATCGCATGTCGGTTAATCCTATGCGCCGACCTTCTTTTTCTGCTTTTACGTTTTTTTTCTTTATGCTTTTAATTAGACGAACCAAATCTTTGGATTTGTGTGAATTAATTAATTTACGATATTCTCCGGCCAGCTCGGTAGAGTTGTTGGTAGATATAATGGATACCTTTATATCCGGTATTTTTCGTAGAAGATCTTCAACTTCCAATACAGTCATTAGTGGACGCATGAATACTTCTGTATCAATCGGTACGTATATCATGACACTGTCAAAAATAGGCTGCAAAGTATAATAATCACGTTCGGGATTCAAACCTTCAATAGGGGCTTTGCTGATAGTAATCACCTTGCAGACTCCACTATTGCCGTAAATAATATAATCTCCGATATTATACATATTCAACCTCGCAAGTGTAAGTATACTATATGTGTCAAGTATAATATACAAAAAAAGAAAAGAAATAAATAAGTCCTATATATACCTTGTAGTATAGCATGACTAGGAAATTTATGCTAACAAATCAGCTTTAATAAAGTGTGAACAGTATTGGCATGTTTGAAATTTGCAAAACTGGTCACACTAAACAAGATGATGTAATATAGATCGGTAGATGAATTTCATCAATTGAGCTTTAGCTGGGAGAGTTTCATCACTGAGTATTATCTTAGGCTTTCATTAGGTGAACCTTGGCGGAGACCATAGCGGAGACCGTAGCTATGAACCATAGCGGAGACCATAGCGGTGAACCTTGGGTCGGAGCTTTTTATCGGCAATACTTAATTGGTAAGTTAGCAGTTGAATTTTACAGAATGTTTCACGTGAAACATTCCTGAAATAAAATTGCAATTTAATAGTAGCACAAATTTATTTGTGCTAAAAAGAAATAGAGCATATGTGACTACTTAGAAAACAAATATCTAGTATTATGCTCTAAACACTAGATATTGACTGAAAATAACTATATTTAACTAATTTTTACAATATGTTGAGGAAGAAAAATGAAAATTGAAAAACGCAACGGACAGATAGAAACTTTTCGTTCAGCTAAGATAACCGCAGCTATGGCCAAGGCTTTTGATGGCTTAAACGTTCCTATTAATGATGATCAATTATTGAAACTGACAGAAAAAGTTGAGAAATTGATTAACACGGAAGTAGCTAATGGGTATGTTTTAAAAGTTGAGCGTGTTCAAGATTTAGTTGAAAAAATCCTTATGCAAGAAGGTTATTATGAGGTTGCTAAGAGCTATATTTTGTATCGCTCGGAAAGAGCTCAAAAACGTACTATGCGTAGGCAACTTACTGAATTAGTCAAATTTCAAGGATTGGATGAGACTTTAAGAAGCATACAAAAGGACTACAAATCGGACAATTATAGCCTAGATCTTCTCTTGGCTAAATTTAATTCATTTTATAAATTAGACATGCCGTTTCAAGAAGCAATGCGTATGCTAATTAAAGCTGCGGTTGAACTTACTACGCAAGAAGCACCAGCGTGGGAATTTATAGCAGCAAGACTAATGATGCTCCAGATAAATGAACAAATCGGCGAGGTGTGTAAGCAATTCAAACTAAGAAATCTGTATGATAAAATCTCTTATCTTGAAAATGAAGGGCTATATGGAAGATATATACTACAATCTTACAGTAAGGAAGAGATTGCTACTGCGGAAAGCTTTATCGTCGAAGAAAGAAATAAGCTGCTAAATTATTCAGGGCTTGATTTGTTGTGTAAGCGATATGTTATTCACAATTATCGTCATCAAATAATTGAAACTCCTCAAGAAATGTTTTTAGGTATAGCTTTACATTTGGCAATGCATGAGAAAAATGGTGATGAACGTATGGGCTGGGTTCGTAAATTTTATGACATGCTGAGTCAATTACAAGTTACTATGGCTACACCGACTTTGTCGAATGCTAGAAAACCTTATCATCAGTTGAGCTCGTGTTTTATTGATACTGTTCCGGATTCTTTAGAGGGGATATATAGGAGCATTACTAATTTTGCTCAAGTTTCAAAATTTGGCGGGGGGATGGGCTTATATTTTGGTAAGGTCAGAGCTATTGGCTCATCTATACGAGGATTTCAAGGTGTCGCTGGAGGGGTAATTCGTTGGGTTAAGTTAGCCAATGATACTGCCGTAGCGGTTGATCAGTTAGGTATGCGTCAAGGTTCGGTTGCGTGTTATTTAGATATTTGGCATAAAGATGTGCCGGAATTTTTACAAGTGCGTACTAACAATGGGGATGATCGCATGAAGGCTCACGATATTTTTCCTGCCATCTGCTACCCGGATCTTTTTTGGCGTCAAGTTAGAGATAACATTAATTCTTCGTGGTATTTGCTTTGTCCTCACGAGGTTTTGACTGTAAAAGGCTATGCGTTGGAAGATTATTACGGAGAAGAATGGGAAAAACGGTATCTTGATTGTGTCCGAGATAATAGGATAAGTAAACGTGAAATTCCCTTAAAGGAGTTGGTGCGACTTATTTTAAAGTCGTGTGTTGAAACCGGAACACCATTTACGTTTAATCGTGATATTGTAAATCGTAATAATCCAAATAAACATAAAGGAATTATTTATTGTTCCAATTTGTGTACGGAAATTTGTCAGAATATGTCCGAGATAAAGCAGGTATCTCTAGAACTGAAAGATGAAAATGGTGATACAGTGGTGGTAGAAACGACGAAACCTGGTGATTTTGTGGTTTGTAACTTGGCATCACTTGCGTTGGGACGAATAGATATGAAACGGCCGGAAGAATTGGAAAGTATTGTCGGAACAGTGGTGCGAGCCTTGGATAATGTTATTGATTTGAATTTTTATCCTTTGCCTTATGCTAAGCATACTAATAAAGCTTATCGTTCTCTTGGGCTTGGAATAAGTGGGTATCACCATATGTTGGCCAAAAACGGTATTGCTTGGGAAAGTGAAGAGCATTTGCAATTTGTCGATAAAATTTTTGAGCGAATTAATTATGCGGCAATAAAAACTAGTATGGAGTTGGCTAAAGAGAAGGGTAAATATAAATATTTTGAAGGCTCAGATTGGGCGACGGGGGAATACTTTACTTTACGTAATTATACCGACGAAAAATGGCAATCTCTGGCCTCGGCAGTGGCTAAAAATGGTTTGCGTAATGCATATCTTATTGCGATTGCACCGACAAGTTCTACATCAATTATAGCCGGAACTACAGCGGGGCTGGATCCGGTAATGAAGCGGTATTTCTTAGAGGAAAAAAAGGGTGTCATTATGCCTCGGGTGGCTCCGGAACTAAGTTTAAACACTTATTGGTTATATAAAGAAGCTCATTTGATAGATCAAGAATGGACTGTAAGAGCTGCTGGCGTTCGTCAACGTCACATAGATCAAGCTCAATCACTCAATTTATATGTGACGCAAAATCTTACCTTTAGGCAAATTTTAGGATATTTTATTAAAGCATGGGAAAATGGCGTAAAAACCATTTATTATTGTCGTAGTCTGGCTTTGGAAGTGGAAGACTGTGAAAGCTGTTCGTCTTGATCGGCTGCAATATTTTGCTAACCGGCAGCAGGCGGCTTAACAGGGCAGGTGGTCTAACAGGCGGTCAGGCGGTAATGAAAGATAGGAGAATGGTTATGGAGAAAAAAATACATTACTCGAATGAAGGTTGTTCATTTAAGGAAAATGAAGGCTTAAATGCTCGTATAACGAAAAAAATCCTTTTTAATGAAAAAGGCGATATAGGTCTTGACAAAAAAAAGATGATCGGTGGTAATCCGACTAACTTAAATGATTTTAACAATGTTAAGTACAAATGGGTTAGTGATATTTATCGTCAAATGATGAATAATTTTTGGATCCCTGAAGAGATTAATATGAGCACTGATGTTCAGCAGTATAGAACTTTACCGGTAGCTGAACGGCGTGCGTACGATAAGATATTGTCGTTTTTGGTGTTTTTGGATAGTTTACAGACTAATAATGTACCGTTTATAGCGCAATATATTACGGCTAATGAGGCGGTGTTATGTTTAACGATTCAGGCGTTTCAGGAAGCTGTACACAGTCAATCATATAGTTACATGTTGGATACTATTTGTTCGCCTGATGAACGTACGGAAATTTTATATCAGTGGCGTGATGATGAGCATCTCTTGGCGCGGAATAAATTTATCGGTGATTTATTTATGGCGTTTCAAAATGATCAGTCTGAACGAAATTTGATGCGTGTATTGGTAGCAAACTATATTTTGGAAGGTATATATTTTTACTCTGGTTTTATGTTCTTTTATAATTTGGGCAGAAATGGCAAAATGCCGGGCTCGGTTCAGGAAATACGGTATATAAATCGTGATGAAAATACGCATTTGTGGTTATTTCGGAATATTTTGTCTGAATTACAGGTTGAAAGACCGGATTTGTTTTCAGCTGAATTAGTGGAAGAATATCGTGCGATGATCAAAGAGGGCGCGGAGCAAGAAATTGCTTGGGGGCATTATGTTTTGGGGGATGATATTCCCGGATTAACGCGTCAGATGGTTACGGATTATATTCAATATTTGGCAAATTTGCGAGCGCAAAATTTGGGTTTCGCTTACATATATCCTGACAATCACAGTGAACCGGCAAGTATGAGCTGGATCAGCCAATATAGTGATGCAAATATGGTAAAAACGGACTTCTTTGAGGCTAAATCGACAGCATATGCCAAGTCAACGGCAATGATTGATGATTTATGATCGACTGCTGGCGGGCAGTATTCGGTGTGGCGAGGCAAGGACTTTGGGCAAGTGCGGCAAGGAGAGGAAAGTGTTTTTTCCTAGCTCGCGCCTGTTCTCGCGGGCCGCGCATGGTCGCGCAGGGGCCGCGCCTGTTCTCGCTTCGGCCGGCCTGATCGCGCGGGCCACACCTGATCGCACAGCTCATGGTGATGGTCGGCGATTGATGGGGACAAAGCGTTTAATTTATAGAAGAGCTGTTTTTATATCAATCGACAAGGGTTTGCAAAGAAAAATATGCACTGGTAAGCTGTTTTAGAGCTTGTTCTAAGTCGCTAAGACGGTTGTCTTGGTAATTTTCAAGCAGTTTTTTAGCAGCAAATTTTGCTTCTTGTAAGTTGTGCCAGCTGCTTGAGGTATAGGTTGTTCGATCCAGGTCTTCTAGAAGAGCGACACCTTGACGGAGCTTTTGATAAGTGTTTATATAAGCGTTTTCATTTTTCAGCTCGGTTATTAATTGTCTGACGGTCCAAGCACGATTGTTTTCAGTTAGTACTGCTTTAAGTGGTATGGGACGGACATTATTTTGTGAAAAGGTGGTAAGTAATTGCATGACTAGTGACTTATCCATGTTGCAAAATAGGATGAAGGGGTGGCTGTCGCGAGATTTGCTCAGGCTGTATTCAAAGGACGAGGTCGGTTCATTATTTTGGCCGTTGATGTCGGTTTGATTGGTTGGCAAAGCGGGGTTGGCGGCAGTCTCAGTATTGTTGACGATGGGAGTGTCGTTTGATTTTAAGGGGGAGTCTGCGGTGCATTGGCGAGCAGCATCGTTAGTTATATTGTCGAGTTCATTAACGATATCACCGATTAGTTTATCTAGCAATAATGAGCTTAAATGATGATAAGCAATATTGGCTTGGCGTAAAAGTTTGGTAAGAGCGGCCCCAACGGGTGTAGCTTCCGGATAACCATAGATTAAAAGAAATGGAGTTGACATATGTTCCCCCTAAAAAATGTTACACTCATTATAACGTATTTGGGCTAATTATGTCGCGTAAAGCAAAGCTATGATAAACTTTAAATATTGGCGCAACTTGCAAAAGGCAAGCTAGTGCATAAAATCACCGGGATAGGGACGATGGTGTGATAAAAAATAAAACTGCGGATAATAAAAAATATAATGAATTTATGAATTGGGATAACTTGTTGCTATTGCTGAGGCAAAGCAGTTTCGGACAAGTAAAAAATATCGGTGGCATCCGGGGGAGCTCGCCTGCGGATTCCGAGGGTTCAGATGGGAGCTCACCTGCGAATTTGAATGGTATACAGAGAGCTGAAAGTGTCAATGCCGGAGATGAAGGATTGGCCGGGGATTACCAAAGAATTTTGCTTAGCGCATCTTTTCGTCGTTTGCAGGATAAAACACAGGTGTTTCCGCTTGATAGCAGTGACTTTGTGCGTACACGTCTGACACATTCTTTGGAAGTTTCCTCTTTAGCTAAACGATTAGGTGAAATGGTGGGAAGGCTTTTAGGTGATATGGCGGATCAGTTTGTAACGCCAACCAGCAGTCAGAAAGCAGTTATTTCGGATTTATTACTTTGTGCGGGCTTGATCCATGATATTGGCAATCCACCGTTTGGTCATTATGGGGAAACTACGATAAGGCTTTGGTTCCGGCAGCATTTGCCGAAACTTACTTTTAAAGGATGTCCATTAATTTCGGTGTTGTCTGCGGCTATGAGGGAGGATTTATACAATTTTGACGGTAATGCTCAAGGTCTGAGGGTGCTGACAAAACTTCATTTTTCGGCTGAAGGTTGGGGGTTGAACTTACCGTTTTCACTTTTGCATATTTTGATGAAATATCCGGTTTCGTCGCTTGAGGTCAATTCTGCCGCTGCGGATATCACGCGTCACAAACTGGGCTATTTTATGGCGGAAAAAGATATTTTTTCTAAATTGATTAATAATTTGGGTACGGGAATAAAGGTCGGCAGAGGGGTGAATTTGGCTGAAAGTGAGGCGGCTTCGGACAATCAACTGACTTTTTTGGCAAACATGGCGATTCCACGCGCTTGTCGGCATCCGTTGACGTTTTTGCTGGAAGCGGCAGATGATATAGCTTATCGCACGGCGGATATTGAAGATGCTTTTAAGAAGAACAAATTTAATTTTGACTTGTTGTATAAGGAGTTGCGAAATTTTAATTCGAAAAATAAATATGGCTATTCTGAGGAGCAGTGCGATGGATATACGGAACTTGTAAAGCGGTTGCAAATGGAGCGTAGGTTGGCTAGTGCGCGAAAGCTGCCGGAAAGAGATTTATATGCTTTGCAGAAGTGGCTCGATTTTTTGCGAGATGTTTTGGCGAAAACGGTGGCCAAAAATTTTGTTGTCAATTATATGGCGATAATGAGCGGGCAATGGCAATCGGAGCTTTCTACCGGAACAATTGCTGATCCGGTTTTGTCCGCACTGGGGGCGATTGCATATAAATATGTTTTTCATTCGCGGCAAATTATTAAACTTGAGTTGGCAGCTAACTCTATTATTGGAGGGTTGTTGGATTTATTTGTTCCTGCCTGTGTTAATTTTGATACGGAAGAGGCGTTGGATCCGGTGCAGCAAAGATTGATCGATATAATTTCGGATAACTATATTCAGTGCTACCGGCGGTGCAGTAGAGGGCGGCCGGAGAGTGAAAAGTTGTATTTGCGGTTGTTGCTGGTAACTGACTATATTTCCGGAATGACGGACGGCTATGCTAAGAATTTATTGAATCAACTGCGCGGTTGAAGTGGGTTGTGATGAATGTGTATGAAATCTAGCAACCGCAGCTGCCACGGTCCGGCAACAGCGGCGGCAACAGCTCGGCAACAGCCCGTAGGTCGTAGGAGGAGTGGCAGCAGCCCGGCGATGACGGCGGGGTAAGAGCGGTAACAGTAAGTGGAGGAAATAAACATGCGTATTTTGCTGACAGCGTTCAATGCATTTGGCGGAGAAAAGATTAACCCGACCGAGATTTTATTGAATCGATTAGATGAGGTTCGGCGTAAGGCTAATTTGCCGGAAAGCGTTAAGACTGATCGACTTTTTTTGCCGACAGAATTTTTGCGAGCAAGTGAACTGCTAAAGCAAAAGCTTCTTACACCGGAGAAACCAAGCGAAGTCGATGGCAAAGTTGGAGGAGTCAATGCGGAAAGTATTCAGGCAGATGTTGGGGGCGGTGGCGGTAGGTGCGAGGCGCGGCCAAGAACATATGATGCGGTATTGGCTTTGGGTCAGGCTGGCGGACGCTGCAAATTGAGTTTGGAAAGAATTGCGATAAATATTGCGGATTCGGCTGTAGCAGATAATTGCGGCATGACATTACAGGATGCAAAAATTCAGCGTGATGGAGCTGCGGCTTATTTTGCGACCTTGCCGATTAGGCCGATACTGAACGCGGGACTTGCAGCTGGGGTGCCGTTTGAAATTTCAAACAGTGCCGGAACTTACGTATGCAATTATATAATGTATAACATTCTGTATTGGGCGGAGCAAAATTCACTTGGCGGCAAAGCTGCGTGGCGCGGGGGATTTTTGCATGTCCCGTTTTTACCGGAACAAACCCTAGCCGTGAAGGCTCCATGTATGAGTTTAACAATGATGGAGGATGGCTTAGCAGTTTGTCTGCAAAAGATTGTTGCCGAAGGAGATAATGATGAAAGAAAGTAAACCGCTTTTCACAGTAGGTAAAGAAAAAGCAATATTGATGGCTTTAGCCCCGGATCAAAGAACTTTAGAAAAAGAGGTACTGCCTTCGCTAGATGAACTTGCGGCCTTGACGGAAACTTGTGGTGGTGAGGTTGTGGCGGTTGTAACTCAATTAAGGCCAGCACGCGAAGCGGCTTTCTATCTTGGCAAGGGCAAAATTGATGAAATTAAGGACTTAGGGGCGAAGTTGGAGGCTGATATTTTAATCTGTGATGACGAGCTTACAGGCTCGCAAATGCGGCGGCTGGAAGCAATGACTGGTCTTAGAGTGCTTGATCGCACTTTAGTGATTTTGGACATTTTTGCTAAAAGAGCCCAGAGTCGAGAGGGGAAAATCCAAGTGGAATTGGCTCAGCAGGAGTACAGGTTGTCGCGTCTGACGCAGGAGGAAGGTGAACTTTCGCGATTGGGCGGAGGTATAGGTACACGGGGGCCTGGTGAAACTAAGCTTGAAAGTGACCGGAGGCACATTCATAGACGTATTAATCAGCTGAAAAATGATTTGGTTTCCGTAGCGGAGCATCGTGAGCGGTTGCGTGCAGCTAGGCGGCGAAGTGGGAGCTATACGGTGGCGGTGGTTGGCTACACCAATGCCGGTAAAACGACTTTGGTAAACAACTTATGCAAGGCCGATTTAACTGCTGCCAATCAACTTTTTGCGACGCTTGACCCGGCTGCTCGTAAAATGAATGTGACAAGCGAAGAAATTTTTGCGGTAACGCAGGATTACAGTTGTTATTTTGCGCCAGTTTTGGTAGATACGGTGGGCTTTATTCGTCGGTTGCCGCATACGCTCATTAATGCATTTCATTCTACTTTGCAGGAAGCGACAGAGGCGGATATTTTACTTCATGTGGTTAATGCAGCTGATAAAGAGGCGGTGCGGCAGTTTGAGGTAGCGGAGAAGCTTTTACGGGAACTTGGCGCGGATAAGATTCCGGGAATTATTGTGTTAAATAAGGTTGATTTGATAACTTCGCCGGAGCAGCAGGAGCAGTTGGCGGCGTTGACAGCCTTGGCCCATCATACAACGGAAGCCGAGTCGTCATGTGTCGAAATTTCAGCTAAAAATGGTGAGGGCTTGTCTGATCTGCGGCGGCTGATTTTGCAGCGGTGTTATGAAAGCAGACGAAGTGTTTTGCGGCGTAAGCGGGTTTAAAGGAATGGTAATTGAGGGAATATGACAAAGGCAAAATTTACGGTAAGTGGTATGAGCTGTGCGGCCTGTGCATTGCGGGTGGAAAAAGCAGTGCGGCAATTGGAGGGGGTCAGAACGGCAAACGTTAATTTGCTTACCAACTCTATGCAGGTCGAATTTGCGGCGGATAAAACGGGTGTGGCAGAAATTATTTCCCAGGTAGATAAGGTCGGTTATGCTGCGGAGGAGGTGGGTGGCCGGGCAAGGGACGGTAGGTGTGACAGCAGTTTTGCTGGCGGATCGCGGTCTAAGTCTCGGGGGCAGAAAACTTCGAATGGCGGCCCTGAGATGCTTTCGGAAACGGCTGAGCTGATAGCTAAAGGGATGGCAGGAACGGCAGCTGAACTCAGAATGACAAAAAAACGGCTAATTGGATCCGCGGTTTTTGGCTTGCCGCTTTTTTATATTGCGATGGGGCATATGATGCATTGGCCTTTGCCAAATTTTTTGCTGGAGCCGGAGAATTGTTTAGTTTTTGGGTTGATTCAGCTTGCGTTATCGCTGGCTGTCTGTTTGATCAATCGCAGCATTTTTTTGCATGGCTTGAAGAATTTATACTATTTGGCACCGAATATGGACTCTTTGATTGCTGTAGGTGCTGGAGCTGCGATGCTGTATGGTTGGGTTGAATTGGCGATTATGGGCTATCAGCTTGGGCATTGTGAACTCAATGCAGCAGTAAAGCTGGTGTCTAATCTTTATTTTGAATCGGCCGGGACAATTTTGTTGCTTATTATGCTGGGCAATTTTTTGGAAATCAGGGCTAAAGGGAAAAGTTCTGAAGTGATCGGTAAGTTGGTCAGCTTGGTACCGCCACGAGCAACTGTTTTGGTGGATGGGGTGCCGACAGAGAAACCGGTGGGAAAACTTGGCTTGGGTGATATTATTTTGGTCAAAGCCGGGGAAGTTATTGCAGCGGACGGGCTTGTGGTAGAGGGGAGCGGAACGGTTGATGAATCGATGCTTACCGGGGAGAGTTTGCCTGTGTGTCGCAAAACTGGTGATACCGTCAATGGCGCAACGCTTAATTTGAGCGGCTATTTGCATGTGAAAGTTACTCGTCTCGGGGAAGACTCTATGTTGGCGCAAATTATTCGTGCAGTAGATGAAGCTACTTTAAGCAAAGCTCCAATTGCTAAAATCGCGGATAAGGTCAGCGGAATATTTGTTCCGGTTGTTATTGGTTTGGCCGTACTTACCGGTATAGGCTGGCTTTTGGCTGGGGCGGCAGCGGCTACGGCTCTGAATTTTGCGATATGTGTTTTGGTAATTTCCTGCCCGTGTGCTTTGGGTCTAGCGACTCCTACCGCTATAACAGTTGGAGCCGGGGTCGGTGCCGGGAAGGGGGTTTTGTTTAAGTCAGCGGCGGAGATTGAACGTTTGGCCAAGGTTGATTTTGCGGTGTTGGATAAAACGGGAACAATCACGTATGGCAGACCTGAGGTCACGGATGTTTTGCCGAATAAGGGGGTGACTGAAGCGGAGCTGTTGCAATTGGCCGCTGCTTTGGAAGTCAAGTCGGAGCATCCCTTGGCTGGAGCGATTATGGCGGCAGCTGCCAAGGCGAAAATTGACCATACGGTTTTCAGTCTTGAGAGTTTTGTTCAAGTGCCGGGTGGTGGTATCAAGGCCAAAATACAGGGAACGGAGTGTTTGGGTGGCAATCGGCGGTTGTTGGAAAAGGCAGGAATTGATCTTGGGGAATGGCAAGCGGTAACGGAAAGTTTGGCTGCTGCGGGAAAAACACCGCTGATTTTCAGCAGCGGAGGGGTGATTGCTGGGGTGATTGCTGTGGCAGATGTTGTGAAACCGGAAAGTGCGGCGGCAGTCAAATGTCTGCGGCACTTGGGTTTGGCTACCTTGATGATTACGGGGGATAACAAATATACGGCGGCTGTAATAGGGAAGGCCGTTGAAGTTGATGAAGTGGTAGCCGAGGTTTTGCCGCAAGAAAAAGCTGCCAGAATCGCAGAATTGCAGAAGTGTGGGAAAATTGTCATTATGGTAGGAGACGGGATAAATGATGCGCCGGCCTTGGTGCAGGCTGATGTAGGAGTGGCAATCGGCGGTGGAACTGATATCGCGATAGAAGCGGCGGATGTTGTTTTGATGCATGGGAAGTTAACGGATTTGGTGGTTGCGGTGAAGTTGGGCCGGGCTGTATTGCGTAATATAAAGGAAAATTTATTTTGGGCCTTTGCCTATAATGTGCTGGGGATTCCACTTGCAGCTGGGATTTTTTATCCGTGGACAGGGATACGGCTTACGCCAATGTTGGCGGCTTTAGCAATGAGCTGCAGCTCGATATTCGTGGTAACCAATGCTTTGCGTTTGCGGCTGTGGCGGGGAAAGCTGAAGAAATGAAGGTGGTAGGAGGACTGTGGAAGGCTGAAAATGGCTTATATATTAGGCCAGCGCAGATAGATGATCAGCCGGAGATTGAGAAGACTTTTGTCGTTGCCCGAGGGATAATGAAAAAAAACGGTAACCCGAATCAATGGGGGGACACGCATCCTTTGCCGAGCACTCTATGGCAAGATATGGTTAATGGTAACAGTTTTGTCGTCGTTGACACGGGTGGTGCAGTTTGCGGAACTTTTTCTTTATTGCAAGGCCCAGATCCGACTTATGCGAGAATTGAATCCGGAGCTTGGCTAAATTCTGATCCTTATGTGGTGGTGCATAGGTTGGCCAGCAACGGTAAACGGCGGGGAGTTTTTAATGCGGTTTTTGAGTACAGCGAACAGGGCGCAAAGAATATAAGAGTTGATACACACCGCGATAATAAAATTATGCAAAAACTGTTGTCCACACGTGGCTATGTGTACTGCGGCGTTATATATTTGGCAGACGGGCAGGCTAGATTAGCATATCAGAAAGTGGTAACTGAGGCGCGAGAGGGAGAGTGAGAACAAGAACGAGAGCTACCTTAGAAGAGAGTTACTGTGTCGAGAGTTGCCGTAAAAGCGTCATCTTCTAAAAAGTCCTTACAAAAAAGCACCCTCTCTTTAATTGAGAAGGTGCTTTCATTAACTTTGTCAGATATGGGATTATTTGCAGCAGCAGCAAGCTACATCGTAAGCGGTGAGTTCATCAAAGGTGAATCTCGGAACTTCAACAGTCTTGGTTTCAACTTTCTTGCAAACCAAAGGACGACGAAGAGCTTTTTCGTAAACTTGAGCAGCACCGTAGTATTTTACAGCAGGAGCAGCAAATTCACAGGTCGGTACATAGATGGTGAAGTAAGAAGCGGTGTTCGGGACATCGTCTTTCTTAGCAGCATCTTTCTTAGCAGCGGCTTTGCCGGGTACTTTAGCGGTGTAGTCGGCTAAGGAGCAAGCACGCAGGGTTACTTTGTACTTTTCAGCCAAATCGTTGATCAGGTTGATCTTAGCGGCAGATACTTTAGCTTTGGTGGTAAGGTTAGAAACAACGGTGTCAGCAGAGCTTCTGTCCTCGTATTTTGACACGTTTTCAATTACTTTGCCATATGCTGGTTTTGTGACTTTTTCGCTCAAATCTTTGATTGCTTTAACGTTTGCTTCCAACTTTTTGCCATTGGATTCGCTACCAGGTAAGTCGATTCCGAGATCTTTAAAGTTTACATTTGCAGTTGTGTCTAACCATTTCTCAAATTTTTTATCGGCATTATCAGCAGGAGCAGCTTTGACAAGTTTGGCATTATCTTTTACGAGTTTATCCAACTTGTCAGCATCAACTTTGAAAAGTGTTTTTCCGTTCACTGCTGCAGTAGCATCTTCCAAAGCGGTTTTATCTGCGTTAGCAGCTTTGTAAGTTAAAACAGCATCGTATTTCTTGAAGCCTTTGCCGGCCAACTCCATGAATTTACGGGTTGCCAGAATTTGGTTGTTGGCAGAATCGAGATCGAACTGAGCGTGGCAACGTGCGTCGCCCAAGGCTTGGATGGTTTGGGCATCAGTAGTAACAGATGACAAAGCCTTGTCGTACTCCTTGAGAGAAGCTTTGAAATCGTCGTCAACGAGTTCTTTGTAGAGAACGTCCTTCTTGACTTCTTTGGTTTCGGTCGGCATAGCAAAACCGTAGTCCTTCAGGAGATTGAGCTCATCCTTTTTCCATTCTGCATCAACAGCGAAAACGCCGGAAGCAAGAACCATGGACATTGTCAATACGGCTGACAATACTTTTAATCCTTTGTTCATAATTATTCCTCCTAGAATTTGTAAATGCGAAGAATCATTTGTTACACATAATTTATCACACTTTGATGAAGAAATCAACAAGATTTGTGGCAAAACGGAAAAAATGTTGAGATTTTTTCACATTTTGCGATGAAAAGTGGGCGCAAACGAGTTAACAAGGCAACTGTCAGCATTTATTACCCCGAATAAGGTTAATATTTTGTTCGATCAGAAATTAAATTTGTTCAATTTTGCGGTGGGGGCGATAACATAAAGTGTGATATCTGCGGCAAGCGGTTTATGAATATCAAAGTTAATCGTCAGAGCCGTATCATCAGGCTCACGTATGCCGAGAATATTTATTCCGTATTTGTTGCGTACGTCGAGGTCAATTATCGAATGTCCAACCCAGCTGTTCGGCAGATGCATCTCGACAATACTGTAATTTTCATCCAAATCAATGACATCAATTATATTTTGGGACATCAACGATTTGGCCACTCGTTCACCCATATCGTGTTCAGGTCTTACCACCTTGTTAACTCCGATGCGGGTGAGTATTTGCACGGCTTTTTTATTTTTGGCTTTGGCTAAAATATAAGGGATGCCTAACTCCTGTAAATTAAGAATCGCCATAAGGCTGACTTCCAATTGTGAACTTACCGCTACGACAACAATATCACAGTTGCCGATCCCTATTTCCCTCAATTGCTCGATGTCGGTAATATCGGCTATATTGGCTTGGGCAACGGACTCGGCTAGACGATCGACGCAGGCGACTTCTTTATCTACGGCAATCACTTCATAGCCTTTTTCGGCCAAGGTCTGGGCAATGGTGGATCCGAAAACTCCTAAGCCGAGAACACCGTATAATTTATTTCTTTTCATAATATCTCCTTAAACTTTCTATGTTTTGTAAGATTGCGGGCGATGGGAGGAGGTCAAGGCGACAGTTTGTTGCGTATGAATCTCCCGGCGTTTAACCGACCAAAACGTGCCCGGACGGGTATTGGCGGCGGCTGACGACTTCAGACGGATCAATGAGAGAAAAAATCAGGGTAACGATACCGATGCGTCCGGCAAACATCAGAATGATAATGATTAATTTCCCCCAACCACTCAAAGTGGCGGTGATACCGGTGCTCAGGCCAACCGTCGCTAAAGCACTGACAGCCTCAAATGCCAAATCGAAGATCGGAGCAGTTTCGGTTAAGCTTAATAAATATATGCTGATACTCAAAAATACCACACTGATTCCACCAACAGCCAAGCTTTTGTGAAGGAGGGCGGTAGGTATTGTACGCTTGAATATCGAAACATGGGCACGATTTTTTATAAGGCTGATTATAAAGCAGAAGATTAAAACGGCGGTGGTGGTTTTTATTCCGCCTGCTGTGCCGCCGGGGGAGCCGCCGATGAACATAACCGGTAACATGAGCAATTTGGTGGCCGAGGTTAGTGAACCGATATCTACGGAAGCAAAACCGGCGGTCCGCAAGGTGACTGACTGGAACAAGGCTTGCAATATTTTGCCACCGTAAGTTTCGCCGGCTAAGGTCTTGGGATTGGTGGTTTCTTGTAGCAAAATAAGCAAGGCGGGAAGGACAATTAAAACTGCGGAAGCGATGAGGGCGATTTGGGAATGGGTGGAAAGTGATTGCCAAGCTCTGCGCGGCAGCTCTTTTTGCCGACGCAGACGTAAATTAGCATAGTATTCTTTTACATCGTACCAGACCGCGAAACCGATGCCGCCGATAGTGATCAAAAGCATGACTATACCACAAATTAGCCAGTTGTCGCGGTAAGCGATCAGGCTTGTTGAGCCCAATATATCAAATCCGGCGTTGCAAAAAGCACTTACAGCCAGAAAAACGGCCTGCCAGATTCCGTGTAAAATTCCGAACTGGGGTATCAGGGCGATGCTCATAAAGACAGCACCGAAACTTTCAATAAAAATAGTGATCAAGACGATTTCTTTTAGAAAAGAGTTGATGTTGAACAGGCCGCGGCGATTGAGTAGATCACGCACGGCTAATTGTTGGGTCAGAGAAATACGGTTTTTCAACAGAAGAATGAAACCGGCCATAATTGTCATAAAGCCAAGGCCACCGAATTGAATTAACAGCATGATTACCAGATGTCCCCAGTTATTGAATGCCGTGGCAATGGTTACGCTGCTTAGTCCGGTAACACATGTAGCACTGGTTGCAGTAAAAAAACAATCTAAAAAGCTTACATGTTGTCCGGGTTGTTGTAGCCAAGGCAGATACAGGAGGATTGAGCCTGCTACAATAATTAGGAAGAAGGATAAGGCGATTTTGCGAGATGGTGAAATATGATACATATACTTGCAATTCCTTCAATATAATTTATCAACTTAAATATAATTTATCGATAGATTGTTCAATAAGTTCGCCGTACGTAGCCGTAGCAAATCTTAGTTCTGCCTAGAAACTCCTTGATTATATCACGATAAAATAAGGCGGTAAAATTTAGTTAAAGCTGTTGGCTTGTTCCATTAAACCGCGAATCAGTTGGCCGTAATCGGCTGCTGGTGCCCACCTGCGGCTTAGATCTTCTACCATGGGTGCTTTGCCGTGCAAATAAGCAAAATGCCTTGGGTCAGCGGTGTGTGCAGGTCCTAACGGATAGCCTTCTGCTCCGGCGTATAAGGCAAGATGTTCAACTTGGGCACGGATCCCTGTATCCCAGTCTGGGAAAACTGTATGAGCGGCTTTTTCTTTATCGCCGCCGCCTACAGTGGTTTTCAAACCGCAGGGATTGTGATGGTCGGCGGTTACCACTCCGGTGAAATGCATGAAATTGGTTTCTAAAGCAGCTTGGCAGTAGGCAACCAAGGGATCAACTCCGGCTTTTGTGGCCAGAGTAAAAAATTTCGGCGCAAGTTTGACAAATAGAGGAGCAGCATTTCTCGACTTAGCAAAGGCTTGCATAGCCCGAACTGAGGTGCGAGGTGCATGTAAAATCGGCAACTCTTTTTCGGGGAAAACTTTGTGAGGATAGTCGATCTGCCCCTTTGTTCCGGACTTGTCGCCGGACGCTGAACCTGGCGCGGATATTGAATCGTCCTTTGATCCAGACCTTGATCCAGATCCGGCCGCGTTGGCATCATTGGTATCGCCGTTGTCGCTGTCAGCCGCGTTGGCGCTGGTGGGTGAAGAGGGGCTGGGACGACGCTGTTCACGTTGCAACCGTGCCTGAACTTCTGGCGGCAAAGGCAAAGTACTGTTGCCGAAGGAAGGTTCGGTAACGCCGTGGGCTGAGCCCATTAGCCACAACACTGCCAGAACGAGAAGTGTGATGCAGGCGCCACTTAAATAAACTATGCGCCGATATCGGCTACGGACTAAACGATGCCGGTGCCTGCTTGCAGTATGATTATTACGAACGGGCGGTGTCGTCTGAACATCTGTGATCTGAAGTCGGTTGGGTGAATTTCGCTTTTTCATAGTTGAATTTTACCATAATTTTGGGTAGGAAACGTTACATGGCTGAGTATGCGAGGTTACTGGTTGGCCGTAAAATATTGCGTGCCACAGGAAAAATAACCTCTGCATTTTAAAACACATCACAATTTGAAATATAACTGAATTTGAAACATACCTGCTTGCGTCTGAATGTAATTGCTGCTAGAATATGTTCCATATTCATGAAAAATTGCCAATATAATCTGGGAAGCACGGTCCCAAAGTTTCTACCGAACGCCAAGTCTCGTTCGACTATTGGTTCAGCTTTTCTTTTGTATTGTGCGTTTTGATGAATATTATTTCACCGCCACGACGGCAAAAGGAGAGTTTGAATGGATAAGTTTTTTCGTTTACGCGAAAATGGTACTACTTTCTCGCGAGAGGTAGTAGCCGGATTGACGACATTTTTTGCGATGTCGTACATACTTTTTGTTAACCCTGCGATTTTGAGTCAGACCGGGATGCCGGCCGGCGGTGTTTTCTTGGCCACCGTTATTGCGGCGATCATAGGAACCTTGGTTATGGGACTTTTTGCCAATGTGCCTTATGCGCAAGCGGCAGGTATGGGGCTTAACGCTTTTTTCACCTACACGGTATGTTTCGGCCTTGGCTTTAAATGGCAAGAAGCAATGGCTATGGTTTTCCTTTGCGGCTTGATTAACATTCTCATAACCGTCACCAAAGTTCGAAAAATGCTGATCAGTTCGATCCCGACCAATTTACAGAACGGCATCGGAGCTGGTATCGGCGTATTTGTCGCCTATATTGGTTTGAAAAACGCAGGATTATTCAGCTTTACTTTAAATCCGGGAACTTATCAATTTTTAGGCAAAACACCGGCCGATGCGACGGTTATCGGTAACTCTTCCGCTGTGCCGGCTTTGGTCAATTTCAATACGCCCCATGTTTTATTAGCTTTGATCGGTTTGGTTATCTCAATTTTCTTACTGGTGCTTAAGGTAAAAGGTGCTGTTATTATCTCAATTATCGCGACTACCTTGATAGGTATACCGATGGGAGTTACTAATTTGGCCAATTTCGGCGTTTCAACGGGTATCGGTAAGTCTTTTGCGGAATTGGGAGTCACTTTCGGAGCGGCATTCGGCAATCCTGGTATTCAGTCATTATTTACGGACATTGAAAAGTTGCCTAAAATTTTGATGACAATTTTTGCCTTTTCTCTGTCTGACACCTTTGATACGATTGGAACATTTATTGGAACCGGACGTGTATCCGGTATTTTTAGCGTAGAAGACGAGGAAAGAATGCTCGAGTCTTCCGGTTTTAAGACGAAAATGGATCGCGCGTTATTTGCCGATGCGATTGCTACTTCTATCGGTGCGGTTTTCGGTACTTCCAATACAACTACTTATGTTGAATCTGCTGCCGGCATCGGTGCTGGTGGGCGCACAGGTTTGACCTCGGTGGTGACGGCGATAATGTTCGCGTTGAGCATCTTGATTGCTCCGATGGTAGGTATTGTTCCGGCTGAGGCTACCGCGCCTGTCTTGGTTATGGTCGGTGTTATGATGATGTCGGCTTTTAAAGAGATTGACTGGCATGACTTGACTGAGGCAATTCCCGCCTTCTTCGCTGCTATTTTCATGGCCTTCGCTTACAGCATCTCCTATGGAATCGCATTTGGCTTTATGTCTTACTGCCTGATAAAGTTGATTAAAAAAGAGGCGAAGGACATACATCCGATTTTATGGGTAGCGACAGCGCTGTTCATCCTTAATTTTGTCATTCTCTCTTTGCTGTAAAATGTAGCTAAAAATTTCATACGGGCAGTGTCGGCAAAAAGCATCTTTGAGGGTTGTCGGCACTGCCTATTTTTTTGCTGGATGGTGAACTAGCGGCAGCTGTCCTGGCCGGGAACGAAGGCTCGACTCGCGGCTGTTTTATGAGGAAGAGGTAGTGTAAAATAAAGATATATTTGTGGATTAGCGAATCAACAGCAACTAGCAGCAAAGGATGGCACTATGGCGAACAAAAATTCCCTGTATTCTCCGGTTAAAAATCAAGAAATGGACGTTATAATAGAGGATTTGACACACGAAGGGCTGGGAGTGGCCAAGGTCAATGGCTATCCACTATTTTTGCCTGATGCCTTACCCCCCGAAAGAGTACGGGCCCGGATAGTGCGTCCTTTAAAAAACTATGCTTTCGCCAAAGTGGTTGAACGCTATACAACCTCCGACCGTCGCGCTCAGGTTAGTTCCGAACTGAGAGATGGAACTTTAGCTTTGGCCCATCTGAATTATCAGTATCAACTTACTTTTAAGCAGGACCAAGTGCGGAGGACCTTGGGGAAATTCCCGGAGCTTAGAGATATATCGGTAAGAGATACTTTAGGTATGGAAGAGCCATGGCATTATCGCAACAAAGCTTTAGTCCCGATTGCTGGGAAAATTGGTCATCTTTGCAGCGGTTTTTATCGCCAAAACTCGCATAAGTTTATCCCTGTAGCTGATTACAAAATTCAACTGCCTATTATTGATCGGACAATTCAAACCGTACTTCAAGTGATTAATCGTCACGGCTGGACGGCTTATGATGAAAAAACCGGTAGGGGTTTGCTTCGCCATATTGGGGTAAGAGTCGGATTCCATACCGGTGAAATAATGGTGATTTTTGTCGTTAATGGAGCGATTTTACCGGAAGAAATAGATGTTACACAGGAAATAGTTTCGGCTATTCCCAATTTGACTGGGCTGATAATGAACAAAAACTGTCAGGCAACTAACGTTATTTTGGGGCATGAAAGTAGGGTGCTTTATGGTTGTGACTGTTATCGGGAAACAATCGGAGGTCTGACTTTCATGGTTTCTTGGCAAAGCTTTTTACAAGTAAATACTTTACAGGCAGAAAAGCTCTATCAGACTGTGCTTGAGGTGGCCGGTTTGTCGGGTAATGAAACGGTTATCGATGCTTATTGTGGTATAGGGACGATCTCGCTGTATTTGGCGCGGCGGGCAAAATTTGTTTATGGAGTGGAGATTGTGCCGGCGGCGATTGAAATGGCTGAGCGTAATGCCGAGGTTAATGGTATACATAATGCTTCATTTGTCTGCGGTAAAGCGGAAACCGTAATACCGCAATGGGTGGCTGAAGGGCTGGCTCCGGATGTAGTGGTGGTAGACCCGCCACGTAAGGGTTTGGCTACTGAGGTTATCGAGGCTTTGTCGACGGTTCGGCCGGCAAAAATTGTATATGTTTCATGTAATCCGGCGACCTTGGCTAGGGATATGGCTCTGTTGCTGAAGGCTGGCTATCATGCAGGCGATGTACAGCCGGTTGATATGTTCCCGCAAACACCACATGTGGAGAGTGTCGTATTGATGTCTAGGGTTGATTAGGTGGGTGCATTTTTGCCCTTGTGTAGCAGGGTTTAGCGAAGTCTATCGTTAAAAGGTTTAATGAGTGGCGGCTTTAGGCCGGGTTCTCGCGGTCTTGGAGAGTGATTTTGCTGTATGAGGGAAGATATCAACGCTCTGGGGTCGAGTGCACAGGATGTTAACGAATTAGTTGATTTTGAAGTGCTTGACGATAGTGAGATACAAAAAAAGAGAGATGTTCTTTGTAATAAAGTTTCAGAAGTCAATAATAATTATCCTGCAACTGATGAGAGAAGCTACAGGGCTGCGCAGAAGGCTTTGCAAAAGGAAGAAGAACAGACTTTTAAGGAGAACGAGGTTGATTCCATTTTGCCTAATGGAATTGATAAGTGAATAATCGAAAGGGGTGAGTTATATGATACTCCCTGAAAATTTGATGAGCTTGATTCGTCAGGGCGAGGGGCTGACAGTCGAATTCAAAAAATCAACAACAGATATTACGAAGGATGTCTATGATACTGTTTGTTCTTTTTCCAATCGGGATGGCGGTCATATTTTCTTTGGCGTGAAGGATAACGGGACGATTCTTGGTGTTGATAAAGACTCCGTTGAGCAGATGAAGAAAAATTTTGTTACAACGATCAACAATGAAAGCAAAATGTATCCGCCACTCTATTTGACTACAGAGGAATATGAGATCGATGGGCGTATTGTTCTTTATGTCTATGTCCCGGTTGGAAAAACCGTTTATCGTAATGCAGGCAGAATATTTGACCGCAATAATGAGTCTGACATCGATATTACAGATAATGCGGACATGGTTTTCAATCTTTATGCCCGTAAGCAAAGCACCTATTTTGTGAATAAGGTCTACCCTGCCATCCCGATTTCGAGCCTTCGTCATGATCTTATGGATCGAGCAAGGAGAATGACGAGAGTGAATACTGAGCACCATCCGTGGATTGACATGACGGATGAGGAGATGCTCAGAAGTTGCGGGCTTATACTTGAGGATCCGGAAACGAACAAAGAAGGTATAACACTTGCGGCAATCTTACTCTTTGGTACGGATAACCGTATCATGTCCGTGTTACCTCAGCATAAGACAGACGCTATTTTCAGAGTGTTCAATGTCGATCGTTATGATGACAGGGATGTGGTGATCACAAACCTGATTGAAAGCTACGATCGTTTGATGGAATTTGGAAAGAAGCATCTAAATGACGTTTTTACATTGGATGGCATCCAAAGGGTAAGCACCAGAGACAAAATCCTGCGTGAGATTATCTCCAATTTGTTGATGCACCGTGATTTTTCCAGCGGATATGTACCAAAGCTTGTCATTGAACGGGATAAGATTACAACAGAAAATGCAAATCTTGCACATGGGCACGGAAACTTGAATCTGAAAACATTCAGGCCATTCGCAAAGAATCCGCCTATAGCAAAAATGTTCCGAGAAATCGGACTTGCTGATGAGCTTGGAAGCGGCATGCGCAACAGCTATAAATACACGAAGATGTATTCTGGTGGAGAGCCTGTCTTTACAGAGGCAGATGTTTTTACGACAGTGATTCCTCTTTCTGAGGCGGCAACGGTTACAGTCGGACCGACTACCCAAGGTACTACCCAAGGTACTACCCAAGGTATTATGCAAGCTGAACTGAGCGAAAGAGATAAGACGTTAGTTAATCTATTACTGAAGCATCCGGACCATACACAAGCAAAGATTGCGAATGAATTAAACTGGGATGTTAATACTGTGAAATATTATATGAATAAGCTAAAGAAGAATTCCGTAATTCTACGCCACGGGACAAGTCAGAACGGCTATTGGGAAGTTATTTATAAGAATTGAGATATAATATATTCATCTGCATTTTAGGGCACTTCAAAGCGCACTTATAGATAAGCCAAAGTGCTAAAACGCCAAGATGACGTTTTAAGTGGCGTTTTGAATGATGTTTTGGTGGATAAGATAATAGAAGTCATTCAAAATGATCCTAAGATTACGCAGGTATAACTTGTCAAGATACTTAATATTCCATATCGTTCTTTACAAAGAAAAATGGATGAGATGAAAGACTCTGGCCGCATAGAACGCATTGGTGGCAAGCGTTATGGTCACTGGAAGATTAATGATTGATGTAGATGTGTGAAGGATTGACTTTATGTATGGGCAGAAAATAACGGCGAGATGATATTTGATGAATTAAGATCTTTATAAGGAATATATCAAAAAGTCCGATCCTGATAAGCGGGATAAGGGAACAAGATAAGGAGCAAGCCACGATACAAGATTTAATTCAATTTTGCTCTGTTCCTCGCAGACGGAAAGAAATGCAAGAATTTATGGGGCTGACCGGTAGAGGAAACTTTTCGCAAAAATTACAAGGCCTCTTATGAAACATCAAATAAAAAGAAAAGGTCGTGAATAAATGAGCAGAATACTATGCCCGGAATGCGGGACAAAAATATCAGATAAAGCTACGAAGTGCCCGCATTGTGGATTTCAAAGTGCCGATCCAAAGAGGCCAATCAGTGAGCAGGACAAATACGAGATGGTTCCAATCTTCGAATATGATATTGAAGAGTGGCAGCCGAATCGAGGAGAACTAAGCATTATCTCATATGAAGATAATAGAAGTCTTATTCAGTATTTTGGTAAGTGGGAAAATATCAAGGTGAAGCTTCCTGCAATTGCAGAAGTAATAGGAGCTATGGCAGACAAGGATCACATCATGGTTGCTAAGATGGATTCCTATGTGAAGGATTTAATAGATAAGGGAATCTATCGATTCACCATTGATAAACAGGGAGAAATACTACCAACAATTCGTAACGCAGATGGATTTGTTAAACAGGTTAGACTTGAGGACATGGCCTTGACACCTAATCTCATACAGTCCTTAAACAATTTATCGACGCACGCGGTAATGGCTCAGATTCTTGATGAAATAGAATATGTCGTTGATGCAATAAGAGAAATCCATGTAGAGCTTCAGAATGATCGTCTTGCTATGGCAGAAGGAGCAAGGGATAAACTAATGCAGGCAAGGCTGATTCAGGATGCAAAGCTGAGAGAAGCGGCTATGCTGGATGTTATACATAGTGCGACAGATGCAAAGCGAGTATTGATGCGGAACTTTTCTCAGAATATGTATCATATCACCGAACATTCCCAGAAGTCTGATTTTCAAATGATGCTTGAATTCAAAGGAGAAAAAGACGTCAGTAGGAAGGCAATTGACGCATTTCAGGCACTTGTTTACATTACTAACTCTGTGCAGACCGAGTGTGAAGGATACGCAATGTTGGGAGAATACGAACCGTGCAAGGAATGCTTAGAGGAATTCAAATCCTTCATAGTGGAAAATAAACTTAATGAGCGAGATACATTATTGTTGCTCAATGAGAATTCTTCTCAGAAGCGGATCGAAGTAGTTGATCAGTTTACCGATATTGCAGCGAGGATTACAGCCTTTGATCCGAAGGCACAAATTGAGTATTCAGTACATAATCTGTTGACAGTAGAAACAGAACATACCGGAGGTGATTATGATGAGCAATAATAAAGGTCCAGAAATTCGTTACTGCAAGAAGTGTGGATGCGAACTTGTAAGCACGAATAAGCACAAGTTATGTGATAATTGCAGACGCGAAAGGAACGCAAATATTAGAAAGGACGTATTAGGTGCGGTGGGCGCGATTGGCAGTATCGCACTATTTATTGTTACCAAGGGAAAGCATGGTGGCAGAGGAAATAAAGCCTGAGCCGAGTTGAGGCGATGGGATTTCAGACATATTACCTCAGAGCGAAGCCTTGAGGCGGTTGGTAAATCTGTGCGTTTGCATATTATTAGGCAGGAACATGGCCTTTGACCTGTTTCCGAGAACGGACAAGAGTAAAATCGGTGTGTTATCCTCAAAAAATGCGCTTTGACCAATTCCCGCGTACGAACGTGAATTTGGCTACACACTCGACATCAAGATGAAGCAGTCGAGCCACGTCGAGACTGTCGTATTGATGTCAAGGGCTTAATAGGTGGGTGCATTTTTGCCCTTGTGTAGCAGGGTTTAGTGAAGTCTATCGTTAAAAGGTTTAATGAGTGGCGGCTTTAGGCCGGGTTCTCGAGGTTTTTGAGTGCGATTTTGCTGTATGAGGGAACATGTCTACGCTTTAGGGTCGAGTGCACAGGATGTTAACGTTAAAAGGTGCACCCACTTTGCACCCAGGCTGTGAAGTGAGGATATACAGTATAGTTTGCATAATTATTTATCACGCAAAAAACATGATAATAAAATTTATACAAGCAAAAAGAGATGTTACTCAAATGGCATAATTGTAAAAAGTTACTTTATAACATTCTCCTATATCGTGGGGCTTAAATCTAAGCCCAACTTTTTATATTCAAAACTATTTTTTCAAATAAATAAAAGTCAAAGACTTTGCATATTTAACGCTTATTCTTAGCTAAAACACCTGTTTTTAATATCATTCGTAAGCATGCACTGAACAAAAAAATACAAAACAATATATTGCATATAAAAGGTGAAATACTGTGCGCAATTATTGCGCCTAATTTTACAGTAAATGTCGCAAAAATACCGATAATAATTCCTTCAGTAAAATGAGTATAATGGTAACGAGCATTAGCAATACTACCACTTATAGCTGTAGGAAGCGTGACAAGCAAAGCAGTTCCTCTTGCCATAAGGTCTCCCATGCCGAGCAAAAGTTGCACGCATGGCACTATAATTCCTCCGCCACCAACGCCTAAAATACCTGAAAAAATACCAGAAAAAACGCCTATAAATATAAGACATATAGCTTTTAAAAAACTAACATTAAAATCTACATTTCTTAATGGAATCCAAACTTGACTAGAACATATAACTAGTAATACAAAAAGTGTAAAACACCAAGGAAATATTTTTTTAGGCAAAATATGTGAAAAATATACCCCAATTTGTGATCCGAAAACTGAACCTATTATTAGAAAAAATGCTGATAAAAATGACACTTTTCCGTCTAAACCGTAAACAATGCTTCCACAAAGCGACGTTATAATTATGGCAACAAGAGAAGTAGCAGTAGCATGACGCTGATCAAATTTCATAAAAACAGTTAATGCAGGAACTATCACAATTCCCCCACCTACAGCGAACAATCCTGATAAAAAACCTGCTAATAGTCCAATGAAAACGATTAAAACAATATTATGGAAATTATATTTGGTTTTAAAAATATTTCTCAACATATATCTTTTCTTCACAAATTACCTCCTCGTGCGTTATCCACTACTTTTACTATATTATATGAAAAATAGAATATTATTTCTATACTAGGGTTCATATATGGTAAAAAAATTGCATCAACTATACTAATACTTTGTCTTAGGGGGGTAATCCTCTCTAGGCTGTTTTTTATGCTCAAAAATCAAGCTATTAAGCCAATCTTAAACTTTTTAACGATAGCTTTTCCTATCGTTAAAAGGTGCCCCACTTTGCACCCAGCTTTGTGAAATAAGTAAGACGATAGTTAAGTTGGTTGAGGTACTAAGTTATATATGAGTATATGGTATAATAGTGACAATTATTTTCGGAGGTATCAAAAGATGGTAATTAATAAATCCTGTTCTAACTAATGTAGAGAGGTTAAATCCTCTCGGTATTTTCAAGGAGGATTTATGATACGTATTGATGATTTAACAAAAGTTGTAGGTGCAAGAACTTTATTTGCGATTGATCATCTATCTATTGGTGCTTGTGACAAGGTTGGTTTAATTGGTGATAACGGCACAGGCAAAACCACCTTTTTACGCATACTTTCAAGTCTTGATACTGACTACGCGGGGCGAGTTCAAATGAACGACGAGATTAGTTATTTGCTCAACAATTTAGAAGATGAACTCGGTTTTATATATCAGCGTCGTTTTCAGCAGAATTGTAGTAGTAGTCCAGGCGAGCAGCAAAGATTGAAACTGGAGCACCTTTTAGTTGATAATAAAGCATTTTTGCTTATTGACGAGCCTACATCACATTTAGACATTAAGCAAAGAAAGCTATTAGCTAAACGGCTCTATTCTCGCAATAAGGGTTTTATTCTTGTCTCCCATGATCGAGATTTTATTAATCAAACCTGTACGAAAATTTTCGAATTGGTCAATGGGAAAATTGAGGTTTATAGCGGTGATTATTCGTTTTATCTATGCGAAAGAGAAAAGAGGTATAAGTGTGCTGAGAGGGAATATGAGAGTTATGTAAAAGAAAAGAAGCGTCTTTTACAGGTTGCAAATGCAATAAAACAGCAGTCAGCAAAAGTAAAAACCACACCCAAAAGGATGGGTAACTCAGAAGCTAGGCTGCATAAAATGGGTGGGCAACAAAATAAGAAGAAGCTCGACAAACAGGTAAAAGCCACTTTAGAAAGAGTAAATCAACTAGAGGTGAAGAGTAAGCCATATCAAAATGCAGCCATCAAGCTCAATATGGACGAGCGAGAAAAAATTCATTCCAAGGTACTCATCAGGGCAGAAAATCTCAATAAGAGCTTTGATAGCAAGGTGATTTTTAAGAATGTCAATTTTACGATAGACAATACAAATAAAGTTGCCTTATTAGGTGACAACGGTTCAGGGAAAACCACTTTGCTCAACATGATTCTTAACGGTGAAACGTGGACACATCCGAATTTACGAATTGGTTACTATAGTCAGCTAGGAGAAACACTCGACTATACAAAAACGATTCTGGACAACGTATTACCTTATTCAATCTATGACCAGTCAATGACGAGAATCATCTTGGCTCGTCTAGGTTTCAAAACAAATGATGTGTTCAAGCAAGCGAATGTGCTTAGTGATGGTGAAAAAGCCAAGGTGAAATTGGCGAAGCTTCTAACAGGTAACTTTAATTATTTGGTGATGGATGAGCCAACTAACTTTTTAGATATTCGTGCCATAGAAGCCTTAGAAGAGCTGCTTCAAGGCTACGACAGACCCTTGCTTTTCGTGACGCATGATGTGTCCTTTATCAACAATGTAGCGGATTCTTTGTTACTTATCGAGAATGAAAAGATTACTGGTTTTGAAGGTAATTTGCAGCAATATAATGAGGAAAATGAGGTTTAAACGGTCAAGCCCTCACTTTGGTGTAAATTCATTTCCTTTCCTTTATCCGCCATTTTTATGTTCAAACTCATATGGAGGTTGATTGATATGGCAGTTACTAAGACAGCGAATGTGAATGTGAGAATACAAGAAAATATTAAGCAGCAGGCGGAGCAGATTTTAGAAACGATTGGAATCCCTAGGGCTACTGCTATTGACATGTTTTATCGTCAAATCATTCTTAATAACGGTATTCCATTTTCGCTTACTATTCCAAAGTCACTTCCGGCGCAAGATGATATGGATGAGAAAAGGTTTAACGCGTTGATGGCTAAAGGTTATGATCAGGCAGTTCGTGGTGATAGTTATCCTATAGATGATGTTTTTGAAGAGCTTGAACGTTGATGAGCAGCCGTGGTGTGAACTTGGTTTTAGAAGAATACGCGTAAAAAATTATTACCTTTACTTTTGTGTTGATGAGAGTAAACGAGAAGTCCAAATACTCGCGGTTATTTACGCGAGAAGAGATCAGGATACGCAACTGGAACAATTGTAATGTAACGCGCTGTCAAGCGAGTCTTAAACCTTTTAACGATAGCTTTTCCTATCGTTAAAAAGTGCACCCAATACCCATAGTGTGCACTCAAAAAAGTGTAGAAATACTCGGAGTTCTCTCAATCAACGTTGAAGCTCTAACCCTGCTATCGCGCGATTAGCAAAGCTAATCGATGCGAAGCAGAGGTAGGTCTCATGTCAAGAATCTCCAAGAGAAGCGACCGAATAGGAAGCTTCGATTGAAAAGATTCGACGGCGGAGGTTATAGTATTGATGACAAGAATAAAATATAGTTTGTGGAGGACTGGATTGAATATAAAAGTAAAAGAAATTGAGAATAAACTAGAAAAGGAATCTGTATCGAGAGAAGTATTGTATGATCTTCAAGAATGGTTTGGAATGCCAGAAAGTACAGAAGAATATATTCAAGATTCACAGGAAAAGCCTTTTCTTGCTTGTTATATTAATGATAAACTTGTTGGGTTTATTGTGTTAAACGCAACAAGCAAGGATTGTGCAGAGATTTTTGTGATGGGTATAAAAAAGAAATTCCATAGAATGGGAGTTGGCTCGGTACTTAACAAAGCATACGAAGCTATGGCAAGGAAGATGGGTTACACATACTCACAGGTAAAAACTGTTCAGATGGGACACTACAAAGAATATGATATTACAAATCATTTTTATATCGCGATGGGATATAAAGAATTGGAATGTTTTCCAACTTTATGGGATGAGTGGAATCCGTGTCAAATATATATTAAATATCTAGGAGTGTGAGAACTCTAAGTTTATTTGCTTGAAACCTTTTAACGATAGGCAGAGATAATTGTTAAAAGGTTCATGGATATGTTTCTGCATACGAACATGTCATAAGACATACCTAGTGTTTACTCGTTTAATGTGAAAGCTGCGGCGGAGGCTCTGGTATTGATGACAAACGAATAGAAAAAAAGATAATTGAGGGAAAGTGTATGTTAGAAAGTAGACCTGAATTTAAAGATATAAAATCATTTGAAGAATTCAACAAATATTATTGGTATCGAGAGGAGTTATCAAAAGTTTGTAAGTCTCTTGGATTAGAATATAGAGGAACAAAAAAGGAACTGAATTATATTATAGAAGAATATTTTAAGGGAAATAAAATAAAAAAAATCTTCAAGGAATAAAAATAAAAAGATAACTGATAATATAACATTAAATACTCCATTACTAGAATGTGGATTTTCATTCAATCAAAAATTTAGAGACTATTTTTCAGAGCAAACTGGAATTAAGCCATTTAAATTTAATGCGAATATGGCAGAAGCTTGGCGAAAAGTAAAAAGAAAGAACGACAAAAATTTTACAATTAAAAATATGCTTGATGCATATAATGGAGACTCTGATTACGCAAAATATGATAATACTACTAACCAATGGAACCAGTTTGTAAAAGATTTTAACTTAGATGAACGTAGTGATAAATTTTCTAATAAGATGAAAGTTGCTGCAATTCTTTGGAACGAAGTGAGAGAATCTAACCAAAGTAAAGTATATTCAAAAGAGCTTTTAAGCAAATATGCAGATAAAATAAAAGGATATTGTAAATGAGTAAATTCTACATTATATAATGTGTATTATATATCAAAAACATAAAACTCGATATGTTTCCAAATACGTACTAGTATAAAAAAACCTATGATATGTTTACCAATACGAGGAAAACATTAAAAAAGTCAATGATATGTTCGCGAAAACGAAAAAATGAACTTTTTATCCATAGTGTTGACTCCAGGCACGTTGAGAGTGTTGTTTTGATGTCTAGGGTAAAGGACTAAGGCGTACAGAAAAGCCTTGAAATCAAGGTATTCCGATAATATTGCTTGGTCAAGGAAAGATGCTGTTCTCCCCGCCCTGAAAGAAAATTGGAAGACGGTGCTTATGGGGGATGCGGATGCGGCATCCCGCCAGAGAGTTAAAGATAAGGTTGATGACCTCACTTCTTTTCTGGACGGCCAGACGGAAGGAATTACTGAGTACTCGGAAACACAGGTCAGAAGGCTAATCGAGAAGATAACAGTATATGATGAAAAACTCACTCGTTAAATTTAAATCGGGGCTGGAGATTGATGTGGAGACATAAAGGTATGCAGATATGAATGGCACTCGGCTATAGCCGGGTGTTTTTTCGTTTGCGAAAAAAATCTCCCAAGGCAATTGATATTCTCCCAAAATGCTGACATAATTGGGATAAGATAAAAGTGATTGGGAGAAAGTAAAAGACAATGAGAAAATTTGATTACTCCATACTCAAAGACCGGACATGGGATAATGAAATACTGTCATATGTCTCACAGATACAAGAATATAAAGGCAAGCAGGAATTATTTACAAGGCAGAAACCGACGGAGCTTAAACGCCTTACCCAGATAGCCAGGATACAGAGTACTGAAAGTTCTAACCGTATTGAAGGGATTGTAACGACTAATCCAAGGTTAAAACAACTGATGAACGATAAGACTACTCCAAGAAATCGTGATGAAGAGGAGATCCTCGGCTATCGGAATGTTTTATCTTTAGTGCATGAAGATTATGATGCCATACCGGTAAGACCAAATTGCATCCTGCAGATGCACAGGGATCTGCTTCGGTTTACAAACCTGACATACGGCGGGAGTTTTAAGACTACGCCAAATGAAATAGACATGATTCTTGGCGATGGGAAGAAAATTGTTCTTTTCAAGCCGCTGGAACCATATGAAACTCCGGATGCTGTCACGCATATATGTGAGAGCTATCAGGAATCTCTTGAGAAGGAAATCGTTCATCCCCTCATTCTGATACCATGCTTTATACTGGATTTTCTTTGTATTCATCCATTCAATGATGGGAATGGAAGAATGAGCAGACTTCTTACGCTGCTCCTGCTTTATCGGAGCGGATATATGGTCGGGCAGTATATCAGCATCGAAAAAGCTATTGCGGATACAAAAGAGTCGTATTACAAGGCTCTGGCAGATGCAGACAAACTGTGGCATGAAGAAAAGAACGATCCGAAGCCTTTTATAAAATATATGCTGGGTGTAATACTCGCCTGCTACAGGGAATTTGAGGCGCGAGTTACTATTGCGGAAAAAAGCGGGGTCAGGAGCACATCATATAATATCGTAAAGGAATTTGTTCGGAATAAAATCGGGACATTTACAAAGCAGGAAGCGATGATAGCATGTCCGAGCCTTGGAAGCTCATCCGTGGAATCAGCCTTAAAAAAACTTGTGGAGGATGGAACTTTAAAACGATTGGGGGCAGGCAGAAAAACACATTATGTCAGATCCGATGCTGCCATCTGAGACGGAAAAATAAGAGGCTGTTAAGTTTTAGGTTCTGATAAATTAGAATTAATTAAGGCTCCATATGAAAGAAAAAAGACCTGATTTTAGAGATATAAAATCATTTGAAGAATTTAACAAATACTATTGGTATCGAGAAGAACTTTCACAAATTTGTAAGTCTCTTGGATTAGAGTATAGATGTACGAAGCAAGAATTGAACTATATTATCGAACAATATTTTAGGGGAAATAGAGTAGAAAAATTTTTGAGTATGAGTAGAGGAAATAAAAATCAGTCCGAAGTTATAACCTTGGAGACACCATTACTTAAATGCGGTTTTTCATTTAACCAAAAATTTCGAGATTATTTTTCAGCTGTAACAGGTATTAGTCCGTTTAAATTTAGTGCTGATATGGCAACGGCTTGGCGAAAAGTAAAAAGGGATAAAGATATAAAATTCACTATTCAAGATATGATTAAAATATATTATGGTGAGTCGGATTATGCTAAGTATGATAGTTCGGCTTGTCAATGGAATAAGTTTCTAAAAGACTTTTGTTTAGATGAATTTAGCGATTGTTATTCTAATAAGTTAAAAGTTGCAGCTATTCTCTGGAAAGAAGTTAGAGAATCAAAGAGTGAAAAAGTTTACTCACGAGAACTTTTAAAAAAGTATGAATATAAAGTAGAGGAATACTGTAAGTAAACAGATCCCAGTTTGTCGAGGTAATACCTTTTAGCGATAACCTTATGCTATCGTTAAAAAGTGCACCCGGTATCCATAGTGTGCACTCAAAAAAGTGTAGCAATACTAGGAGTTCTCTCAATCCACGTCGAGAGTGTTGTATTGATGTCAAGGGTGAATGACTAAACTGTATAAAAAGGCTTGAAATCAAGGTATTTCTAAGAAAAGCCTAGACATAAAAACGAAATGTATTGAATCCGGAATCACCCTGGATAGGCTGGCAAAGGAAATCGAAACATCCGCTCCCTATGACCTGGTGATCCGCAAACAAAGAAACCATCGTCAACAACACGCTTGTCAAAATGATGGAAGCTCTGGGGTATGATATAGAGCTTCGGTATGTGAGACGGGAGGAAGAGTTATGGCATAAAGCAAATATTATCTCGATTACATATTAGAACAGCTATCTGGTTTAGAGGATATTTCCTATCGCGCAATGATGGGAGAGTCCATTTTATATTACCGAGGAAAAATCATCGGCGGCATTTATGATGACAGACTACTTGTAAAGCCCGTCCCATCCGCGGTCTCATATATGAGTTGTCCGAAGTTTGAACTTCCTTACACCGGGGCAAAGGAAATGCTGCTGGTTGAGGAAGTTGATAACAGGGAGAAACTATGTGGCTTGCTGTTGGCGATGTACGAGGAATTGCCAAAGCCGAAAAAGAAGAAAAGACGTGGAGGATGAGGCTGTTGATGGATTTACGTGATGAAAGTATGATAGTGTTAAATCAGAATTTATCGGGACAAAAGATAGGACTGCAAGGCCATATGAAGCATGAAGAAATAAGAGGAAAAAAGATTATACTGCGCAGGCAAAGAGAAGAAGACGCTCCGTTTTTCGCCTATTGGTTTAATCAGCCACAGGTTATGTTTCAATGCGGATTTGAGAAGACAACCGATGAAGAAGAGGAGAAAAGAACTATTAACGTCAGCCACAAATCGGAAGACTCGGTTTGGTTTACGATTACTGATCTTGACGGTAATATTATTGGCGAGACCGGTTTGCTCCGTATGTTTCCCGCGTGGCACCAAACCGATCTGACGATTATTATTCCAGACCCTGAAATGCAGCATAAAGGATATGGTTCGGAAGCAATCCGCATCATGTTGGACATGGCATTTCATGAGTATGAGATGCATCGGGTCTCGATTGGCGTGGTAGGGTTGAATACAGATGCACTGGAATTCTACAAGAAAATCGGTTTCAAGCAGGAAGGTATTTTAGAAGAGGCATATTATTATAACGATGAGTACAGCGATTTTATAATGATGCGAATCCTTAGCCAAGAATGGAAATAAGCGACAAATTCCAGTTTGCAGTGCCTTAGACTTTTTCCATCCAACGACATTCCCCACTTCCCCCCTGCAACGAGCGTTAAGACCAAGTTCTTGATGTAGGGTTATCATCAGGGTAGTCTTAATCCCCGTCGAGAGCGTTGTATTGATGTCAAGGGCTGATTAGCTGGGTGCATTTTCCTTTTCATATCTAAACTGCGTGTCTCTTCATAATCTACGCAGAATGATATTTTATTACAAGTTGATGAATTGAAATGAGGAATTCGTATGGTCAATAAAACTGAATATGGTTTTAACACCTCCCGTTTATTTCGATCACGGAGATAGGGTCTCGTTTGGTAAGCATTTTTATGCAAACACCTTGTAAAAACATATCCCAATGGCGTAAGAGTTGGATATGTGCCGAAGCATAGGCGGCCTATAAAACGTAAAGGAACCAATTAATCATGTTTTCTGGCTAGCTGGACAAGCAAGGACATTAAACATGCAGGTAAATATGTTGACAATTTAAAAGAAGACAAGAATGTAAAAATGTAGCGCATAAAAATATCCTCCTTACTGGTTTTGTCCAGTAAGGAGGATACATATCAAAGATGGAGTCAGATATTTTAAAATGATTTATTTAATGAGACATGGTGCAGATCCGGTCGATCGTTATGGTGGATGGAGTGAATATGGTTTAACTGAAGTTGGTAGGTCACAGGTTAATAGTGCAAAGCATAAATTATTAGGAAAAGGTATCGCTGATATCTATTCAAGTGATTTAAACCGAGCAAAAGAAACCGCTTAAAATAAAGGATGCAGAAATCGTACAAATAGATGTATAAATCTTATAAATTAACGTATCATAGAATGCAAGAAAACAATAGGAAAAGAGAAGGAGGTGCAGTATGATTACTGAACGATTAAAGATAAGAAAATTTACTAATAATGATCTAACGGAACTCTATAATCTACTTTCAGATGAAGATGTCATGGAATTTATAGAACCGCCTTTTTCATGGGAAAAAACAGCGAATTTTCTAAATAGTGTTGCACTGATTGACCCTCCTTTGATTTATGCGGTGGAAGATTTTAGTCAGAAGTTTATCGGATATGTAATATTTCATGAGTATGACAATGACTCCTTCGAATTTGGTTGGATACTCAATAAGAGATACTGGGGGAAAGGATATGCCAATGAATTAACAAAAGCCTTTATAAATCGTAGTTCAGAGATAGGAAAAAACTTGATTATTGAGTGTGCCTCGAACCATGAAAATTCCAAACGAATTGCGATGAAAAATGATTTTGAATTTATTGGAGAAAGTGATGGCTGCAGTGTATTCAAAAGAAAGCTGATTAATAAGATTTGAAAAGGTGACCAAGTTAGAATGTATGGTGTATTTCTTTTTGGATACTTATCAGAGCAAGATGATATTTTGGCATTTATGAGAGATGAAGTTTCCCATACAAGGAGAAAAGTATCAATATTTCCCAAAAATCTACTTTTCAATTTCAGTTCAAGGAGGAAATCAAATGGATGTTAAGATTGAGAAAAAGAAAGCGTTTAAAGTAGCGGGTATTAAATCAGATGTAACTAAAAGTTCAAATTTCCCAAAAGTTTGGGATAGACTGGTAGAAAAAGTACCAAGAGAAAAATTTGAAGAGTTTGGTAATGGTCAAATCTTTGGCGTAGGATAGGAATAAGTAAAAGTCCTATTAAATAGTATATAAAATTGAATAAACGTAAAATTTATGCTAAAGTGACACTGATAATAGTTATCAATAGGAGATGAAAATGTTAAAAAAATTTTTTGAAAATGTTAAAAAACCGAAAAACAATTTCGGCGGTCGCTTCATGGTGAAAGAAATGAATATTGGTCACGAAAAAATGGCGAAATGGGGCAGATCCTTTCTGAATATTAAACCATCGGATGCAGTTTTAGATCTAGGATGTGGCGGTGGACGTAATGTTCAATACTTCTTAACAAAGGCTAAAAAAGTATATGGAATGGACTATTCTAAAACAAGTGTAGATATCGCAAGTTCAGTAAATAGCGAAGCAATCAAAGATGGCAGGTGTAAAATTATTGAAGCAGACGTGGCTAAGTTACCTTTTGAAGATGAATCCATAAATATAGTAACTGCCTTTGAAACCATTTATTTTTGGAAGAATATAGAAGTACCTTTTAGGGAAATCCATCGTGTTCTAGTTCAGGACGGTCAGCTTCTAATATGCAACGAAGGAGCATATAGAGAACATAAAAATATAAAAAAATGGGCGGACATGCTAGATTTTGAAGTTTATTCTCCCGAATATCTTACAGAAACATTGAATAAGATAGGATTTAAATGTGAATACCATCTGGACGAGAAAGATCATATAGTATTTTTAGCTAGAAAATTATAAAAATATTTGTGAATAATGAAAAATAAATCTTAAGGAGAATAAAGGAAAAGATACACGTACGCACTTGCTTTCTGGAATTGTAAAATGCCCGATATGTGGAGTGGGAATGTATGGAAACAAGTGTATCAAGAAAAAATCAACATGAAGGTGGATACCTCTGAAATAGAAAAAGAAATAGATAATTACCAAAAGGAATTGAGGAAGAGTCATTCTACAAAGTTTAAGCTAATTGAGGAATATGAAGATAAACAACCTAACGGACAATGATGAACAAGTTGAGTGTGTTGTGTTGATTTTACCGGCTTGCTCAGTGGCTATCGTAAAAGTGCTTATAGCGATGAGTGAGCTTTTATTTTTTGTGACTAAGGATTGATTTTAGCTATGGTGCAAGCCTCCTATATGCTTTGTTTATTTGAAGATTTTTGTTTAGGTCTCTCTTTTTTTGAAACAATCAGAACTCGGGCTCAATATGACGACAGCGATAAATATATTTTTGCGAACAACGATTCGTGAGAACGGGATTCCTTTTTCTCTTAAATTAGAGGTTCCGAATGATACATCAATTCAAAAAAGACCTTAAATTAGCTAAAAAACAAAATAAAAATACGGATAGTCTTTTAAAAGTAATTGATGTTATATAGGCTGGGTACACATTCAGAATTATTTAAGAAATAAAATGATACCTTTGCGATAATTTTCCAATCGTTAAAAGGTGCACCCACTTTGCACCCAGGTTGCGAGGTGGGATTATGTGTCTATAGTACTTTAATTTTGAGCCACTCGCGCAATTGAAAATTGAGCCATCCCTTCCTCTTTAGGGCAATAGTTCTAGGAGGTGTATAGGAAATGATAACAATGATAGACACACAAAATAAGCACTCTTCATAACAAATGTATCTCGCAAAGAAAAAGAGCAGATGATTTAGGCATTTCTAGGAATATAGTAGCTAGCTATATAAAAAAATACGACTCGCTTAGCGCTATTCTTTTCACATCTGAGAATTTGTCTAAAGAACAGCTACATGGTTTGACGATCTTATAGACAACCTTTAAGAACAAGAGATGAAAGGCATTGGCCCCAAGCAGGGCTTTTGCTCGTAGTAGATAGAAACGATATGGACGCAAGTAAGCGTTTTTTATGCTTAGGTGTCAACCACACATTGCTATAAGCAAAATTAGAAAGAAAGTTAAACAAAAATAAAAAGTTGAAGGTTACTATTGAATATCATTAGAAAATAGGTTAGTATAAAAGAAAAGGAGTATGGTAATGAAGAGTGATTGGATCTTTAATCTCGATGATAATGAAATAGCATTTATCAAGCAGTTCATTTTATCATCTGGATCATTGAAGAGCATGGCTAACTATTACGATAGTTCCTATCACATAATCAGGAATAATCTCAATCAGTTAATTGAAAAGGTAAAGCTTATGGAGGTGGATGAAGATCCGTACGTGAAGTTCATTAAGTCTTTAGCTTTGCAAGATAAATATGATTATGAGACTACGAAGAAACTGATTGATAAATACAATGAAAGGAGGCAAGCAAATGAATAGAGAGTTATTGCTTCTTTACTTGGTGATGGGTATTGTTTTAGCCGGACTTGAAATTTACTTTGTTAAAAGCAGACGAGTAAATAAATGGATTCTACCTAGTATTGTTTGGGTTATTACGATTGCTGTAGCCATTCCATTTTCAGTGAATTTTGGAGCTTTTTCTTCGTTATTGCAGGCTGTCGTTTTGGTAGGCTTTTATATGGAAGATTGGCTTCATAGAAGGAATAGTGAGGACGAAAAATTCAAGATAAAGAACTTAGGATAAAATATCATTCGAAAATTTATCTTGATAGTTTAAAGCGGTAAATGGGTAAGAGTGAGCTGGCTGCTACTGTTGCACTTCTTTTTTGTTGCACTGCTTTGCATTTGTCGAGCCGAGCTTGGCGAGCTTATTCCGTTTTAATTAATTGCAGATCGATAAAATGGCGATAATGCTCGTGTTGCGCATATAATTCGCTGTGGGTACCGATGCCGCTGATTTTTCCCTCTTCCAGGAAAATAATCGTATCAGCGTATTTAACAGTTGAAAGACGGTGGGCAATAGAAATAATTGTTTTATCCGGCTTGAATTTAAGCAGTGTTTCAAAAATCAGAGTTTCCAATTCCGAGTCAACCGAAGCTGTAGATTCATCGAGTAAATAAATAGAAGCTTCTTTCAACAAAGCTTTAGCGATCATTAAACGTTGCTTTTGACCGACGGATAAATTTTTGGCAGCTAAACCGAAATCGTAGCCTGCAATATTCTCTGTATTCAGATTTAATTCAGCAGCTAAGCCGACGGTGTTCAGTGTATCTATAAGCTGAGCGTTAGATACCTTATGCTCTTGCCCTAAATTAAGAAAATCAGATAAACTTGAGCCGATGATGCTACTTTCTTGTGGAACTAAGGCAATGTGTCGGCGGATGCTTTTTTTGCTGAAAGAATTTAATTCTTGTGCGTTAAGCAGGATTTTGCCGCTATCAGGTTCGTACAAACGAAGCAATAATTTGTATAATGTACTTTTGCCGGAACCTGATGGACCGACGACTGCAATTTTACTGCCGATAGGAATTTCACAGGATAAATTATCCAGTACTGCAGTGTGCTCGTAGGCGAAAGAAAGATTGCAAAAAGAGAGACTTTTTATTTCTGTTAATTCTTCCTTCCCCTCGTTAGTTGTTTCCGATTCCAATGTTAAATATTTTTCCAGTTCGACTTTGTTGGTATTCCATTTCGACTTAGCCATGAAAAAGTTGCTTGTATAAGCAATCGGATTAAGAAGTTGTAGTAAGTAGAGGAGAAATGGAATCAAGACACCGATTGTGATTTCGCCGCTTTGGACTCTTTTTCCGCCATAGACGAAAATTAAGGAAACTATTATTAAAAGTAATAAGAAAACCAAAGGTTCGGCAATTGCATCAAAGCCGCCGCTTTTAATCGCTATATTTTTCAGATCTTTATTTTTCTGATCAATATTTTCTTCTATTTCCCACCGTAGAAAATGAACGGCGTTTAAACATAATGTTTCCTCCAATAAATGCGTAGATTTTCTTAGGCAATATGAAATAGCCTGAAGCTATAAACATGAGCCGGTGAATAAATAATAGAGTGTGTGAGTAAATCTCTGTAAATAAGATTTCCTGTGATATAATTTCCTGCTAATTAGCCCAGATGCTTGCTATTCCAACTACTTAGCAGTTATTCATTATATAATTCATATGAAATTGCATGTCAAGAGCAGGCAGGTGTTTCCTGTCTGCTCTTTTGCTTGGTATTTTCAAGTTATTCAGGTAGCCTATCCTCATACATGAGCGTTAATTCGCCATAAACTTGGCCCCAGTTTCTAAGTGGCATAGTCCATTTCTTCTTTTCTGTCCTTATCTGCCACATATTTCAGAGTGTTTCGGACTTGATGAACTATACAACGTTGGTATTCAGTGTTAGGAAAAGCTGTAGATATAGCTTCACGAATGCCGACTAGTCCGTCAGCACATATGATCATCACATCTACGTCTTCCCTTCAGTAATTTTCACTTTGTGGATGTTTTCTTTTTTGCTTCTTGCCATTTTTTCGGCCTCCTTTAATTAGTTTATATCGCAGGAGTACCTATTGGAATCTTTCATCTGCTTTTTACAGAAATTATTTCATACTCTCGAAAATGAGGTTTAGACGGTCAAGCCTTAACTTTGGTGTAAATTCATTTTCTTCCCTTTATCTGCTATTTTTATGTTCAAACTCAAACGAGAAAATAAGCGGGGCTTCCCCACCATCATGGCGCTTGATTGTGCTATCTGATGAAGGAATGCGAACACGCAAAGCGCGTATGGTAGCCAAGCAATCCTATTCATGTAAATTGTGTTGCAATATACGACACAATTATGTATGGTATGAATATGGAGGTTGATTGATATGGCAGTTACTAAAAGTGCGAATGTGAATGTGAGAATACAAGAAAATATTAAACAGCAGGCAGAGCAGATTCTGGAAACTATTGGAATTTCTAGGGCTACTGCTATTGACATGTTTTATCGTCAAATCATTCTTAATAAGGGTATTCCGTTTTCGCTTACTATTCCAAAGTCACTTCCGGCACAAGATGATATGGACGAGAAAACGTTTAACGCGTTGATGGCTAAAGGTTATGATCAGGCGGTTCGTGGTGATAGTTATCCGATAGATGATGTTTTTACAGACAATGCCTTATCGTGTGAATTGTATAGCTGAGCAGCCGTGGGGTGAGCTTGGTTTTAGAAAAATACGTGTAAAAAATTATTACATTTCGTTAAAAGGTGCACCCAATATCCATAGTGTGCACTCAAAATTTAGACAGACTTCCCAATAGATTACTCATCAGTAAATTCAAATAAATCTTCTACTTTTACTTTGAAAATTTTTGCGATATCCATGGCCAGTTTCAAAGACGGATTATACCTACCGTTTTCTAGATGAACAATAGTTTCTCTTCTGACATTAACCATTTCAGCCAGCTCTGACTGTTTATAGTTTGCTTTTTCTCGGTAATCTTTTAGTTTTGTTATTAACGCCATAGCTATACCCCTTTTGAATTCAAGATAAGGAACAGCATGGTACGAAGCGTTGCGATTGTGATAATGCTTCCGATGATTAGCCAGCCCATCATTGCAGTTGACATTGCATTGACGTGCCCTAAAATCCCTCCCACATATGCAACTATTACCATTAAAACAGTTAGAACTTTCAGGCATATTGCATCGCATTTGCGTAGTGTTTTTATCGCCAACTCATCAAAACATTCTTTCTTATACTTATGTATCCTAAGATAATGGGCTAGCAATATAAGGAATAAGAATCCGCCGAAGTAAGCTGAATATTGGCGATATTCGGGCATCCAATCGGATCTACTCCACATCCAATAGTAACCTGCAACTAATAAGGCAATGACAATTTTTGTTGCTACAATTTCTAGTATTGATACTTTTTTCTTCATATTAATCTCCTTCTAGTGTAAAAACATAAGGTGATATATTTCTAACATGTGTTATAAATATATAACTTTGAAAACAGCTTGTCAATATTGAGCTTGTAAATTTCTTTTGGACACCAAAGAATAGAGAATTACGGCGTAGGTCAAGCTCTAACGTTGGTGTAAATTCATTTTGTAAATCCAACTTCAAAATATGTCTGTTATGGAATTAATTCTAAATAGGGAGAGGCATAGATTTACGGAAATAATGACTCATTTAAAAAAATACTTATCGTAAAAGATAGAATAAAGTCATTTTTAGATGAAAATGGGATACTCACTCTTAATTTATTCGACTTCTTATTGGATAAGCATAGTTTAGATTTATAACGAATACCTTTATTTATTAGTATGGATATATTCCCACATACGAAGCTTTGAAAAACATTTCATCTTATCCATACTGACCACTTAATCCAGCTTGTCGCCTAGTGTGTCCGAAATTCTGGGTCCATCTCAATACTCAATAATCAAGCTATTAAGCAGGTCTTAAACTTTTTAACGATAGCTTTTCCTATCGTTAAAAGGTGCAACCACTTTGCACCCAGCTGTTTATGTGGGAAAATAAGGTTGTTGGCGTGGCTACAATTTTATCAAATAGAATTAATGAGATGTAATTTAACGGAAATCTGCTTTTCTCGCAGTCTTAAATCCAGTTTCTTTTTGAACTAATACACTAAACTCTTGACAAATATTGAATATGAGTTCAGTATTTTATTAGAAAGAGGTGTGATATGGCACAAGTATTGAAAGAAGAAGTTAGAAATAGAATACTTGATGCAGCAGAAAAAGTATTTTATAAAAATGATTATAGAGGTGCTAAATTAACAGAAATTGCAAAAGAAGCAGATATTCCTGTGGCACTCATTTATACCTATTTCAAAAATAAGGAAGTTTTGTTTGATGCAGTAGTAAGTTCTGTTTATATAAACTTTGACTCAGCTTTTAATGAGGAAGAATCTTTGGAAAAAGGTTCTGCTTCTGAAAGATTTGATGAAGTTGGAGAAAATTATATTCATGAACTTTTAAAAGAGCGTAAGAAGTTAATTATTTTAATGGATAAAAGTTCAGGTACAAAGCATGCAGACGCAAAACAAAAACTCATATCGCAAATGCAGGTTCATATTGAAGTAAGTTTAAAAAGACAATCAAAAGAAGAATATGATCCAATGCTTTCCCATATTTTAGCCAGTAACTTTACAGAGGGGCTTCTTGAAATAGCAAGGCACTATCAAAGTGAAAAGTGGGCAAAAGATATGCTAAAACTTATTGCAAGGTGTTATTACAAGGGAGTGGAATCCCTGTAATCAGCACTAAAAAATAGACTTTGTGTAATCAGCAAAGTCTTATTTTAAGCCTTAATATTAAATTAAAATTCAATATTATTCGGTTTTGAAAGGAGTGTTGTTCATGCCAGAAAAAGAATTAAGGAAAAAAGTGATAGGGAAAAATGGCTTATCCAATTCACTTCTTGCTTTAAAAATAGTATTTGATTTGATACCACAAATCTTACTTGTATATTTAATTAGTTCTTTAATCACAAACAATACTAACGAAGTTGATTTAAAGTATGTATTCTTTGGAATCTTTATCTCATTTGTGTTAAAAGGCGTGTTTTACTATTTTGCAACAAAGGCTGCTCATGAGAAAGCATACGAAAAATTAACAGAACTTAGGTTAGATATTATTGATCATCTAAAAAAACTAAGTTTAGGATTTTTTAAAGAACATAATACAGGAGAGCTTACCAACATTGTTCAGCATGATGTGGAACAAGTGGAAGTATACCTTGCCCATGGTCTTCCTGAAATAATGTCAGTTACACTTCTACCTACCATTATTTTTGTAGCTATGATTTTTGTGGATTGGCGTCTTGCTCTTGGAATGATTGCCGGAGTTCCACTCATGTATTTGGTGAAAGTTCTTTCACAGAAAACAATGGATAAAAATTTTGCTATTTACTTTAACCATGAAAACAAGATGAGAGAAGAGCTAATGGAATATGTAAAAAATATTTCTGTGATTAAGGCTTTTGCTAAAGAAGAGGAGATTAGCGAAAGAACATTAAAAACGGCAAGAGAGTATGTTTACTGGGTTAAAAAGAGTATGGGGGCAATCACAATTCCAATGGGACTCATTGACATATTTATGGAAATTGGAGTAGTTATTGTCATGATTTTGGGAAGTATATTTCTTTACTATGGAAATATTACAACCCCTAATTTTATACTTGCAATTATTTTATCATCTGCGTTTACAGCATCCATAAGCAAGACAGCCACTCTACAACATTTTTCTATTGTATTTAAGGAGGCATTAAAGGCGATTGGCAAAGTTTTAACCGTTCCGCTTCCAAAGAAAAAGACAGAACAAGGTTTAGAATTTGGAAACATAGAATTTAAAGATGTGAATTTTGCATACGGAAAAGATGGCTTTGCGCTTAAAGATATCAATTTAACTTTTAAGAAAAATAGCTTGAATGCCTTTGTAGGGGCAAGCGGTTGTGGGAAAAGTACCGTATCTAATTTGCTTATGGGATTTTGGGATGCTGACAGCGGACGAATAGAAATAAATGGGAAAGATATAAAGGATTACAGTCAGGAAAATATTTCAAATCTTATTGGAAGTGTGCAACAGGAGGTCATCCTTTTCGATTTAAGTATTTTTGACAATATTGCAATCGGGAAACTTAATGCGACAAAAGAAGAAGTCATAGAAGCTGCCAAAAAAGCGAGATGTCATGACTTTATTTCAGCGTTGCCAAATGGATATGAAACACGAGTAGGTGAAATGGGAGTTAAGTTATCCGGTGGAGAAAAACAAAGAATATCAATTGCGAGAATGATACTTAAAAATGCACCGATTTTAATATTAGATGAGGCAATGGCAGCTGTTGATAGTGAAAACGAAAGACTAATCGGTGAAGCGATTGATGATTTAAGTCAGGATAAAACCATCATTACAATTGCTCATCATCTAAATACGATTAGAGATTCAGACCAAATTATTGTTATGGATAAAGGCCTTGTTCTTGATGCAGGAAGTCATGAAGAGCTGATGGAAAGATGTGAGTTCTATAAGGATATGGTTGAAGCACAGAACAAGGTAGATAGATGGAATTTGAAAGAGGTGGTAACAGAAAATGTTTAGAGAAATGTTAAAACTACTTACAAAAACCGGCAAGAGAGATTTGATTATATCAAGTGTATTTTTTGCCCTTTATGGACTCAGCTCCATAGCCATGATTGTTATCGTATTTTCTATACTGTTCCAAATCTTTGACGGAACGAGCTTAACAAGCCTATATAAATATTTTATTGCGATTGGATTACTTGTAGTCTTCAAAGGTATTTGTAACATGGTCGCAGATATGAAAAAGCATAGTGCAGGTTTTGATATTGTTCAGCAAATAAGAGAACGCATGATTATCAAATTAAAGAAATTCAGTTTGGGATTTTATACCAATGAACGACTTGGGGAAATAAATACAATTTTACACAAAGATGTTGATAATATGTCCCTTGTTGTAGGGCATATGTGGTCGAGAATGTTTGGTGATTTTTTGATAGGCGCAGTCGTATTTGTTGGTCTTGCAAATATTGATTTCAAACTTTCTATTATTATGGCTGTATCTGTTCCGATTGCACTAATCTTTCTATATCTGACAATTAAGCAATCTGAAAAAATAGAAAATCAGAACAACTCAGCACTTCTTGATATGGTTAGCTTATTTGTTGAATATGTTAGAGGAATACCTGTATTAAAGAGTTTTTCAAACAATAAGAGCTTGGATAATGAGCTTATGAATAAGACAAAAAAGTTTGGAGAAACAAGCAAAGTAGCTTCAAGATTAAAGGCAAAACAGCTATCTATATTTGGGTTTTTACTGGATATTGGATATTTAGTTCTTTTAATTGCAGGAGCAATACTTGTTACAACGGGAAGTCTTGATGTACTTCATTTTATTATCTTTGCAGTAATTTCAAAAGAATTTTATAAGCCATTCGCTTCTATGGAACAACACTATATGTACTATGTTTCGGCGGTAGATAGTTATGAGAGACTTTCAAGAATTTTATATGCAGATGTAATCCCGGATAAAGTGAATGGAATTGTTCCGAAAGATAATGATATAGCTTTTGAAAACATAGATTTTTCTTATGAAAAAGATGAATTTAAAATGGAAAAATTGAGCTTTTCTATTGCTGAAAAAACAATGACAGCCTTAGTTGGAGAATCAGGTAGTGGAAAGACTACTATTACCAACTTGCTTCTAAGATTTTATGATGTGCATAAAGGGAAAATTATACTTGGAGGAACTGATATAAGGGATATTCCTTATGATGAGCTTTTAGATCGTATCAGCATTGTCATGCAGAATGTTCAACTGTTTGATAACACGATTGAAGAAAATATCAGAGTAGGTAAAAAAGGAGCTACAAAAGAAGAAATCATTGAAGCTGCAAAGAAAGCGAGAATACATGATTTCATTATGAGTTTACCAAAAGGTTATGAAACTGATATTGGAGAAAATGGTGGGATTTTATCAGGTGGACAGAGACAAAGAATATCTATTGCAAGAGCTTTTCTAAAGGATGCACCTATTTTAATTCTTGATGAAATGACAAGTAATGTTGATCCTGTAAATGAATCTTTGATACAAGATGCTATTACAGAACTCGCAAAGAATAGAACTGTACTTGTAGTGGCTCATCATTTAAAAACCATTCAAAAAGCCGACCAAATTCTCGTATTTCAAAAAGGTAATTTACTTGAAAAAGGAAAGCACGGGGAACTTCTTGATAAAAATGGTTACTACACAAAATTATGGAAAGCTCAGTATGAGGTGTAACCATGATTTTGTTAAAAGATGTTTCTTATGAATGGGAAGATGGGCGAACTGCTTTAAAAAATATCAATCTTGAAATTAAAAAAGGTGAATTTGTTTTAATTTCAGGGAAAAGTGGAAGTGGTAAAAGCACTCTTGGAAGTGTAATGAATGGCCTTATTCCACATTATTACAAAGGCAAAATGAAAGGAGAAGCCTTTGCGTTCGGAAAAGATATAAGCAAATTATTACTTCATGAAGTAGGGCATATTGTAGGGACTGTATTTCAAGATCCAAGAAGTCAGTTTTTCACGACAACGACAGATGAAGAAATAGCTTTTGGGCTTCAAACTATCTGTAAATCAAGAGATGAAATCAAACAGAGAGTAGAAGAAGTATATGCAGAGCTGGATATTGAGGAACTGAAAGGAAAATCTGTTTTTGAATTATCAAGCGGGCAGAAACAAAAGATAGCTATTGCAAGTATCTATGCAATGAATCCGAAAGTTTTAATTTTAGATGAGCCTTCAGCAAATTTGGATATGAAAGCAACATTTGATCTGTTTTTAATTTTGGAGAAATTAAAGAAAAAAGGTACAACAGTTGTTCTAATTGAGCATCGTTTGTACTATGCAAAATCTTTATTTGACCGTTTTCTTTTGATGAAAGATGGAGAGATTGCACAGGACTTGAGCCGGGAAGAAGTTATCCATCTTGAAGAGGAGTTTTGGGATGAGAATGGACTAAGAACTCTTGAATTAGAAGAATACAGGATAAGTGAGAAGAAAGATTCATATCAATTAAATGATGAAAGTATCAGTGGAAAAGGCTTGAGATTTTGCTATCCGAATGTAGCTAAGGATGGAAAGAAACAAAACAAGTACATCTTAAATCATCTTGATTTCAATATAGAGTGTGGGAAAGCCATTGGTCTTATCGGCTTAAACGGTACCGGGAAAACTACCTTTGCAAGAGTGATTTCAGGACTTGAGAAGATAAAAGAGGGAACAATATGGGCGGGAAAAGATAAGTCGCTTAATCATAAAGATTTAATGGATATGTCATATTTTGTCTTTCAAGATTCAGACTATCAGTTATTTTCGGAAAGTGTACTTGATGAAATGCTACTTGGTATTTCAAGTAAAGATAAAAAAGAAAATACCCAAAAGGCAAAGTTTATTTTGAGTGTACTTGGCTTAGATAAATACGTTGATAAACATCCGTTTGCTTTATCAAGAGGAGAAAAACAAAGATTGACAATAGCTTGTGGAATGATGAAACAGGCAAAGATTTTCATCTATGATGAACCAACATCAGGTTGTGATAAAGACTCAATGCTTTCGGTGGCAAAATTGATTGAAGAACAATTAAAAAATGGGACAACAGTTTTGGTAATAAGTCATGATTTTGAGTTTTTAGCAAACACAGTAAGTGAGCTGTGGGTAATGGGAGATGGAAAAATAGAAACTGTTTTGAATATGAGTGAAAGTAACAAATTTCTCATATTAGACAAGATGAGAGGAGGTGGTAAGCGTGGTAGATAGAAAAACCATTGATCCGAGAATAAAGCTTACTCTACTTCCAATTGTTGGATTTACGAGCTTTTTTATAAGCGATACAATTCTACTTTTTATTCTAATTGTTTTTGCCTTTTTTCTGTATGTATATAGCAGTATGTGGAAAAGGGCGTTACGCTTTATCTTGTTTTTTGTGCTTTTATACTGCATAGAGTTAGGGCTTAGCAAGTTTTCTGAAGCAAGCATCGTATTTGCAATATATATGTTTATTTACTTTGTATCAAGAATGACCTTAATCGCTATGTTTGGTGGATATATAACAAAGACTACAAGTGTAAGTGAAATGCTGGAAGCGTTAAATAGAATGAAAGTACCAAGAAGCATTGGTATACCTTTTAGTGTTTTGCTTAGGTTTGTACCAACTATAAAAACAGAACTCAAGGCATTAAAAGAGAATATGAGGATTCGAGGAATTGTAACAAGCAGATTTTTCCCATTGCTACACCCAATTAAATACATTGAATATACGCTTGTTCCGCTTTTAATGAGAATGATTAAGATTTCAGATGAACTGTCAGCTTCAGCACTCATTAGAGGACTTGATAGTGATGAGAAGAGGGTAACATTAACAGAATTGCAGTTTAGATGTGCAGACTTAACTATTGGACTATTAGGAGCTTTTATGATCGCTCTTATGATAGTAATACAGAGAATTTATTAGGAGGGCTTTTATGAAAAACAAATTAAATGGTCGTGATTTTATTACAATCGGAATTTTTAATGCAATTGGAATTGTCATATACATGGCAGTTGCATTTGCCATGGCAACAACAGTTGTTGGAGGATTTATTGCTTCAGGAGTTAGCTTTATGGTAGCTGCCACCGTTTATATCCTTATGGCTGTGAAAGTTAAAAAGAAGGGCGTATTTACAATATCAGGAACGCTTCTTGGTTTAATTGCGCTGTCAGGAGGACATTTGCCTCATGCAGTCTTTGCTGTAATCGGTGGAATTATATGTGATTTGATTATAGGAAATTACAAGAGCAAGGGACGAATGATTATTGGATATGGGACATTTGCATTAGCAGATTTTTTAGGGACTGTAATTCCCGTGATTTTATTCGGAACTGCTTCTTTTGTGGAAAGAGCAACAAAATGGAAAATGAGCGAAGCACAAATAAATGAAGCATTATCTTATTTCAAAGTTTCGTGGGCAGTAGGATTTGGCTTGATAACTTTTGTTCTTGCTTGCATAGGAGCTTTTGTTGCAACAAGAATACTTAAAAAACATTTTGAAAAAGCCGGAGTGATTTAATCAATATTTATTTGTGAGGGAAAAGAAAAATGGATTAAGTAGTTGGAGGTAATTGCTATGTGTTGTTTAGGGTATGTTATTCATATAGGAAAAAAGAATAGGCCTTTTTGATACTGGTAATTATCATAAAAAATCAAATTTTAAATATAGAGAAAGAGCAAATTTCTTTCATTTTAGAGGACTTCTTATGCCCGGATGCAGAAGTCCTCCTTTTTTGTCTAAAAACGCAGACAAAAAAGAAATGGAGGAAACTTTATGGCAAAAGAATATTACCTTTATGTCAACGGACAAAGGGTTAAAGTCAGCGAGCAGATATATCAGGTCTACTGGCGAGACGATGGTATCATTGTCCAAACTAAACCCAGACCAACATATTGATATAGAAATCGGAGAAGAATTATCTGAAATAGATTTTTCAAAAGATGCAACTTATGGAGAAATTAAAAAGTTGGAATGATTCAAATAATATCTAAGATTGAGAATTTTAAAATTAAGATATTAAAAACTAATGAAGCCTTGCAAGAAAAGACAGATTAGGATAGCGAAATAAACAAAACAAGGCTATGATAATTGACAAATTGCATATAAAGTTATAGAACAAAAATCATAAGATCAAATAACAAAGGAGCCTAACATGAATCAAAAAGAAAAAATACTAGAATCATGGATTATGGTGGAGCATTTATCGGAGGGAGATATTAATTTAAGAGACAAGAATATTTTAACTTTTAAAGATCTTAAAGATTATGATTTCTATGATGCATTTAAGAAAAAGATCAAATATTTTAATTTAAATCCATACCAAAAAGGCGGGATAGTTGTATATTTTGATATTTTCAAATTTACAGAAGTAATTGAATTTTTGAGAGATAAATTCAATCTTCCAGTATCCAATCAAGAAATCACTTTAGGAAACAAATTTTCATTTGCACTGTATTTCGATAAGGATTTGCAGATAAATAATGATATGACTTTTTTAACAGAAAGCTTTTATATTAGAAACTTTCATAAAATTCCTTCGGAAAAAGAGTTTAGGGAATATGATGAAGATTTCAACAAGAAAATTCAAGAAGTATTTGAATGTCCAGAGAATAAACCTTATAAAGATTGGTTCAACAAGGCTATACTGGGCATTTTAGAAACCAATAAAATAGATATTGATAATTGTAGAATGAAGCCTTTGAAAAATTTGGAGAACGATGCAATTAATCTACATTCATTTTTCATTAATGATTTGCAAAAGGCGAAATCTGTTCATTCGAAAAACTTGAATGATTATTTGCTTGGGAATTGTTCAAATAGAAAAGACTTAGATAGTAGAATCACTTCTCCTAAGTTTAATAAATATATTTTTACAGAGATTTTACAGCCAAACAACTATCCTTTGTCTAGATTTCCGAGTAATATACAATATGCACCATCTTTTATGCAACAAGTCGCAATCAATTTGTCATTAGGATTTGATTCTAATAATATGAGAAGTGTAAATGGACCTCCAGGAACAGGGAAAACAACACTTTTGAGAGACATTTTTGCACAATTATTAGTAGATCAATCCTATGAAATCACAAAACTAAACAACAAAAAAATTACGGGAAATGACGAGACTGTTTATTGGAAAAACGGATCACAAAAAGCTTCAATTGGTATACTTCCAGCAAAAATAGCAGAAAATGGGATTATTGTTGCAAGTTCTAATAATGGAGCTGTAAAAAACATTGTAGATGAACTCCCACTGATATCCGAAATCGACAATTCATTGGCAGATGAAATAAAAAGAATAGATTATTTCAAAGACATTTCTAATTCTAAACTTTTAACAGAATGGGTAGAAGAAAATGGAAAATATATAGAGAAATTAGAAGCCGAGAAACAATTAGATGAAAAATTCTGGGGATTGTTTTCTCTTGAAGGTGGAAGAAAAGAAAACATGCAGTACATAATTACTGCATTAAAATATGTGGTTGATGATTTAAAAAACAATTATATTTCTGATAATAATGTCTATAGTGAATTTGAGAAAAAATACAATGAAGCATTATCTTATAGAAATAAGAGACAAGAGATATCAGATAAATACTTCTCTTTAGAAAAATTTGAATGCGAATTATTAAACAAAAAATCAAAATTCAGTAAAAATGTAAAATTCAGAGAAAGCGAGTTCAGTAATTTAAAAAATAATGTTAATTTGAAATTAGAAGAATTATATTTGAACAAAAGTCATTTGAATCAAAAAGTAAATGAATTGAAGAACGATTCGTCAAATATAAGTGAAAATAAAAAAATGATTGAAAATAGCATTGATGTCCTCAAATTACAAAAGCCAGGATTTTTCCAATTCAGTAGGAAAAAAACATATAATGAGCAGATGAGGAAATACTCCGACGATTTAATAAAAATATTAGACCAAGAAAGATCGACAAAATTAAAGATAGGTGCTTTTATAAAAGATTTAAAACATATCGAAGATCAAATTTCTTATGGAAATAAGCTTATCGAAGATAAAAATTCAGAGATTGTTCAAGCGATTCAAAATGAGGATAACGAGATCAAAAAACTAGAAGCAAAAATAAGAGATATGAAATCTGTATTAGTAAATACAGATGTTAATGTGTTAGATTTTTCATTGCCATATGATGATTTGCAAATGAGTAATCCTTGGTTTGATGAAGCGTATCGTAGAATTCAGTCTGAACTATTCATAGTTGCACTGAAAGTTCGCAAACAATTCTTATATGAAAATATAAAAAATATTGAAGCTGCAACTAGAATATGGAACAAACAACAAAATTACTTGGATAAAAATATTATTATACAAGAAGCGTGGAATTGGATTAACATGACAGTTCCAGTTATAAGTTCCACATTTGCAAGTATGGGAAGGATGTTTTCAAATATTCAAGCAAATTCTTTGGGACATTTATTCATTGATGAAGCAGGACAAGCCTTGCCTCAAGCAAGCGTTGGCGCGATTTTTAGATGTAAGCATGTTATGGCAGTTGGAGATCCAGCCCAAATCAAACCAGTTTTAACTTTAGACTCATATATACTTAGTTTATTGGGACAAAATTATGGAGTTGGACAAGCTTATCTATCAGAAGATGCATCTACTCAAACTTTGATTGACAGTGCTAGTCAATATGGATTTTACAAAGGTATCAACAATCTTGAAGATTGGATAGGAATTCCTTTATGGGTACACAGACGTTGCAAGTATCCAATGTTCAGCATATCAAATGAAATCTCTTATGGTGGTAACATGGTTCAAGGAAATAAATCAGACGGAAAAGCAGAATGGTATGATGTTGGAGGATCTGCGGATAATAAGTATGTAAAAGAACAGGGTGAATTATTGGTAGAAAAAATCAAGAAATTAGCAGAAACCAATAAAGACATTCTAGATAAAACTAAGAAAGACCAAGTCTATGTAATATCGCCGTTTAAAAATGTTGCGTATAATTTATCCAGAAAACTTGCAACAGATCTCAACTTTACAAGATATGACAGCAAATACAGTCCGACAAATGTAGGAACAGTACACACATTCCAAGGAAAAGAAGCACCAATAGTATTCTTGGTTTTAGGAGCAGATGAAAAAAGTAAGGGAGCTGCAAACTGGGCAATGGGATCAGAAAATCCAAACATAATGAATGTATCAGCAACTAGAGCCAAAAAAGAATTTTATATAATTGGAGATAAAAAGCTGTACTCAAACTTGTGTAGTGATGTTATAGATAAAACGATAAACGAAATTAGAAAATTTAATTCAAAACCAAAAAAAAGCTAACATAAGACAAATCTCCCGAAACACTCGGGGAGTGTGTGAATAAATCGCGGAGCAATTCTTTTGCCGTACGTCTTTTAAACGCAAAAAGACAAGTTAAACAATTCGGGCGTAATCTTAAAGCTGAACTTGAAATTTACGCCTAAAATGGTTGCTATATTATGCAAGGGGGCTTTTATGATAAAAAAGAAAAGTTGCTGAAAAGTTGGTACAAGTTTCCAAGCAAGTGCCTGTAGTTACTGTAATTGGGCCAAGACAATCCGGTAAAACTACTTTAGTAAAGGAGTGTTTTCCGGAATACAATTACGTCAATAATCTTTAGCAGGTAGAACGAGCATAGTGACGCTTCTCCCATTAAGCATGGATGAACTTGCAGAAGACGGACGTCTAGGGAAATTATCTGCTGATAAGTTATTGATTCAGGGCTTTATGCCGGAATTGTATAGAGAAAATTCAAGGGAAAGCAGTGTATATTATCGTGATTACTTGAATACCTATGTAGAAAAAGATTTACGCGAAATGTTAGAAGTTAAAAATTTGGATAAGTTTCTACGATTCATAACCCTGCTTGCAGGCAGAGTTGGGCAAGTTGTAAATTTGTCTTCTATGTCCGGAGATGTTGGCGTTTCGTCTGCAACTTTGGCGCAATGGCTGTCAGTACTTGAGGCATCTTATATAGTGTATAAGTTACAGCCATATTTTTCTAACATTTCAAAACGACATACCAAATCGCCGAAAATATATTTTACAGAAATTGGATTGGCTTCATACTTATTGGGAATTGAAACAGAAAATCAAGCGAATAGAGATCCATTACGTGGAAATCTTTTCGAAAATCTAATTGTTTCGGAAGTCCTAAAATCTCGATTGAATGAGAACAAAATCCTCAGCTGTTTTACATGAGAACAGAAAAAGGGATAAAATTATTTATACAGGACAGTCTTACCCACAATTTAATGGCAATGAAACCTGATTATTAGTATGTGCACGAGGAGGTGCTTAAGGAATGGATAATAAGAAGTTTATCGCAGAGACGAAAGATGTTCGTTTAACGGTGAAACGTGCTGATACCTTTGGCGTGAGCTTTGTTAACTGTGAACAAGATATATTGAGGGTTGAGGAAGCGCAAAATGTTATAAGGCTTATTCAAACTAAAAAAGTTTCAGCTTCGAATTGGCTGAGGTGGTTTACTCAGGGTATGCCTGAAATTGTTGTGAGTTTGCCACATGATGTGGAAGTTTGTGAGGTTGAATCTGATTCTAATCAAGTGCTCATCACAGATATTGAGATTGGTGAGCTTTATGTAGAAGTGAACAATGGCAAGGTAGAAGTTGTTAATGTGAAAGCGGATGATGTCTTTCTTAAATGTTGTAATGGGTCGGCTTCAGCAACAAACGTAGAAGTAACTCATGTTTGTACACTCGATACGTTAAATGGCATGAGTATTTTAGAAGGAACAATCACCAAGGATGCAAGCCTTGAAGTAGATTGTGAGAATGGTGTCACCGAGGTTTCAGATGAGAAGAAGGTAAACTGTAAAAACGATGGATTTGCGCATTACACGGTGCACTGCCTTAATGGGAAAGCTATTGCAAAGTAGCAGACATATAGATCAAAAAAGAAGCAATAAAACTTGATATAAGTTGGAATTAGAGCGTAATTTGACAAGTGCTGTGCATTAAAGCGTACGAATTGCAGAAGCTTGAATAAAGACTTTTTAATTATAGACCCAAAAGATGAATTCTTAATTTGCTTCGTTTATAATAGAAGCAAATGCAAGAAACGATAAATTTATCGACTATAATCGAAAGGCGCGATGATATGTCATACATACTACGTAAAAAATATCTCAATAAGATCAAACCTTTTATTGACAAGCCTATTGTGAAGGTGATTACAGGTATGAGACGCGTGGGCAAGTCCACTTTGTTAAAAATGATTCAATCTGAATTACTTACAGACGTTCCCTCAAGTAATATTATTTATATTAATTTAGAATCAGCTCAATACTTATCTGTCAAAAATGATTTTGATCTGCAGCAACTAATTATGAAACGTAGTCAACAAATCGAAGGTAAAATATATTTTTTCTTTGATGAAATACAATTAGTTACTCACTGGGAGCGTGTTATAAATGCGCTTAGAGTTGATTATGATTGCGATATCTATTTGACCGGTTCTAACTCAAAATTATTGTCCGGCGAGCTTGCCACTTTGCTTGCGGGGCGTTACGTGAGTTTTGAGGTGCTTCCTTTTACCTTTGGCGAATTTGTGGATTTGTATCAAAACTTAAATTTAAGCATACAAGAATTATTTCAGCTATATATCAAGATTGGCGGTATGCCTCCTCTTCATTATTTTAATGGAGAAGAAGAGTCGAGTTTTAAATATTTAAATGATATCTACAATACTGTTGTTGTTAAAGATGTGCTTGAATATAATTCAATTCGAGATGTTGACGTGTTCAATCGCATTTTACTTTTTTGTTTAGATAATATTGGACAAAGTTTTTCGGCTAACAGCTTACGTAAATATTTTATGAGCGAAAATCGTAAAGTTTCAGTGGACACCATTTTGAATTACTTGAATTTTTGCCAAGCTGCGTATCTTCTGAAAAAAGTTCCACGCTATGACAGTGTCGGAAAAAAGTTATTGACGGTTGAGGAAAAATACTATGTAACGGATCATGGCTTTAGGCAAGCAGTAGGCTTTTCAAATGTTGCATCAATTGAACGTATTCTGGAAAATATCGTCTATATTGAGCTTTTGTCTCGTGGCTTTCAAGTTCAAGTTGGTCGTATTAACAATCAAGAAATCGACTTCATTGCTACTAGAAAAGGTGAAACTGAGTATTATCAAGTGTCTTATTTGCTGGCCGGTGAAGATACTCGTAGGAGGGAGTTTGGCGTTTATCGATTGGTTAAGGATAATTATCCTAAATATGTTTTATCGATGGATACAATGAATTTTTCACAAGAAGGGATTATCCACAAATATTTACCGGAATTTCTACTGGAAGAGAATGCGTAAAAGGTTTTGATTACATGCGATGATGACAATATCGGATCAATAAAAGTTATAGAAAATAATGGCGGAATTTTGGAAAACAAAGTGAAAAACAGCTTAGCAAGAGGAAATGTTGCAACAAGAAGGTATTGGATTAATATATAAAATTAGATACACTATTCGTTCTCTCAATATTGATTTTACAGGCTTGTTCAGTGGCTATCGTAAAAGTGCTGATAGCGATAAATATGTTTTTGCGAACAACGATTCGTGAGAACGGGATTCCTTTTTCTCTTAAATTAGAGGTTCCGAATGATACATCAATTCAAAAAAAGACCTTAAATTAGCTAAGAAACAAAATAAAAATACGGATGGTCTTTTAAAAGTAATTAATGTCATATTGAACCGGATTGGCTTTTAGTTTATGAAATTAAGAATGAAGTTCTTGTTTTGATGTTATATAGGCTGGGTTCTTGCGATTTTTGAGCGCAGTTTGGCTGTTTGAGGGAAGATGTCTACGCTCTAGGGTCGAGTGCACAGGATGTTAACGTTTTAGTCCGTGCGTGTATAGATATTTTAGATTATTAACGAGGAGATAAAGAGGACAATGGCTGTGAAAAAATCCGAGCTGTATTCAATTTTGTGGGAGGCTTGTAACAAGTTAAGGGGTGGTGTGGAGCCTTCAAGATACAAAGATTATGTGCTCGTACTTTATGTGAGCTTTAATAATCCTGATGAGCTTGGCAAAGGTAAGGAACTTGTAGATAAGGTTTCAGGTCTTTATTAAAGTATTTCAAAATACTGCTATCGATTTAACGGCATCGCTGCTTAGGGTACGAACCTAATACTAAGGGGTACGAAAATTAATAAGCTCACAGCGATGTTCATCCTAAAATTAAACTAAGAGGAATTACGCGTTACAAGAATCTTGATGTATCTGGCAGGGTTCTTTTTTATGCAACATTAAACGAATTGCCATTATCGCATAAAATTCTTGACAAATAAGTTAATCTATGATAACTTGCTACTTACCGAGAATAATCTCGGTAAAGGGAGGGAAATGATGGTCAGAGAACGATTAGATCCGGAAATGCGTAAGGAAGACATTCAAAAGGCTGCTATGGCACTCTTTTCTTCTAAGGGCTTTAACAATACGACGATGGATGAAGTTCGTGAAAAATCCGGTTTATCAGCCGGCGGATTATACTACTACTACAAAAATACGGCAGAAATCCTCTACGACATTATGGACAGAGGAAGCAGGATGCGTGAAGCGACGGTAACAAACACGGTTCAACATATGGGAAACAGGCTTACACCACACGTCTTGGCTGAAATTGTCGTCGATAAAATGTTGGCGAATAATCCTTTTACGCCTATCTATGTCATGTTTCTTGGTGAGATTAAGAAAAATGAACAGCTTAACGCATTATATGAAAAACTCAAGAGGGATTCGATTACTTACTTTAAGCATTTTATGAATGGGTACGACTGCGGATTGTTTACTGATGATGACTATGAATTTGTAACGAATCTCATCAATGCAAGCTTGTTATCCTGTGAAATTTTAGATACGCGTGAAAATTTTCTAAAGAACAGACAGCACTTGGTATCCATGCTTGAAGGTTATTTTACTCGTTTGACTTCTCAGTAAGCGGAAGTTTCAGGACTCTAAAATCTTCCATCAATTTCCGCATTTCATTCATTTACTAAGGAGGTTTTTTGATATGAACTTATTGAAAAAGTACATCGCCAAAAATAAGACCGGATACTTTTTCTCGGTTCTTTTTGCCGTTTTGGGTGTACTGGCAGGACTTTTTACCTATGTGCTCTTGAGTAAAATGATCGTTGCCCTCATTGCAGGGAATACAGATTTTGCTTTTTATACTAAAGGAGTCCTCAATATTCTCGCGCTGCTGTGCGCCAAAGAAGTTTTTATGGGTATTTCCACCACGATTTCTCATACAGTGACCTATGGTGCTTTGTGTAAAATCAGGCGAGATATCATGGAGAAACTTTTCAAAATGCCGTTAGGAAACATTTTGAATTTAAGCACAGGAAAACTAAAAGATGTCATCGTGAATCAAGTTGACAGCATGGAGACAACCCTGGCTCACCTGATTCCTGAAATGACCGCTAATATTGTTGGCCCGGCTTTACTTCTTGTTTACATGTTTGTACTCGATTGGCGCGTTTCGCTCTTGTCACTGGTCCCTCTTGTGATCGGCATATTTTTTATGGTCGGCCCGATGAAGCGCATGCCTAAAATGTTTCCCAAAGCAGTCAAAATCGGTCAAGACATGAACAACTCGATTGTGGAATATATCAACGGCATCGAGGTCATTAAGTCTTTTAATCAAGGCGATACATCCTATAAAAAATACAGCGATAATGTTTATGCCAAAGCAGATTATTACTGCAAGTGGATGGGCTTGAACAACAACGACTATGCGGTGAGTATGTCGCTTGCACCGATGGGTATTTTAACCATCATTCCGTTTGGCCTTTTCTTCTGTATGCAAGGTAGCCTAAGCGGCGCTCATCTTTTGATGTTGATTATTTTATCGTTTGGCACAATCTCAAATATCATGCAGGTGATGTCTTATGAGGACGATATGGGTCGCATCAAAACCATTGCCGGTGAGATTGAAAAAGTTCTCAACTCAAAAGAGTTATCCCACGCAACCGGTACACAAAACATTTCACGCTATAACATCACTTTCGATCACGTGTATTTCTCTTACGATGACAACAAACAGGTTATCAAGGATGTCAATCTGCACATCAATGAAGGTAGTGTCAATGCACTCGTCGGGTATTCTGGCTCAGGGAAATCGACCGTTGCAAAGCTCCTCGCCGGATTTTGGGATACAGATAGTGGCACCATAACAATTGGTGGCATAGCTCTCAAGGATATGCCTTTAGAACAGCTTTCAGACGCTATTTCTTATGTATCTCAAGACAATTATTTGTTTGATATTTCCATCAAAGATAATATTCGCATCGGCAAAAAAGATGCAACGGATGAGGAAATTATAGATATTGCTAAAAAATCGGGCTGCCACGATTTCATTATGAAGCTCTCACAAGGCTATGAAACGGTTGCCGGAGAAGGTGGCGGGCATCTCTCCGGCGGTGAACGCCAACGCATCTCTATTGCACGCGCCATGCTCAAAGATGCACCGATTGTCATTTTGGATGAAGCCACTTCCTATATCGATCCAGAAAATGAAGCTATTTTGCAAGATGCCATCGCCACATTGGTAAAAGGCAAAACGCTCATTATTATCGCCCATCGACTGAAAACCATTGCAGATGTGGATCAAATATTTGTAATCCATGATGGATATGTTGAAAATCACGGAACACACGATGAACTATTAAAAGATTCTCCGGTTTACCAAGAATTGTGGAGTGCGGCCATGCGAGGTGAAGAAAATGATTAATATATTTAAGAAGTTATGGAAATTTGCAGAGCGTGAGCAAGGAATGATTCGCTCCTCGGTGATCTGGAGTTTTTTGGGCGCGATTTTTAACGTTTTTCAATTTATGGCCATCTATTTGGTCATTGCGGCGATTATAAAGCAGGAAATTACGTGGCAGACGATTGGTATGTGCAGCGCATTCTTATTGCTTTCCTTACTGGGCATCATTATTTCTAAGAAAAATTCCATGCTTAAGCAAACGCATGCCGGCTATTTTACAGCCGCAAATAAACGTATCGCTATGGGAGAAAAAATCAAAAAAGTGCCAATGGGCTTTTTCAATGATTTTAGCTTAGGAAATTTAACGGCCATTGCGACGACAAAGTTGGACAGTCTCGAAACTTGGGTGCCCACACTTTTTATTATGGTATTCAGCGGTCTTCTTGTAACCGTGGTATTTATTCTGTCCCTTTTTATGCTGTATTGGAAAATTGCACTCATTGCTATCGCTGGGTCTTTGATTTTCTTGGCGGCGGCCGTTTTAATGCAGCAAAGATCTAAAAAGAGTTCGGATCGAGTTTCTATTGTACAAAACGATCTCACGAAAGAAGTGCTGGCAACCTTGCAAGGTATGCAGATCATCAAGTCCTATAACTTGGGCGGACAAAATAACAACAAGCTGGATCAAAGTTTTGAAGAAACAAAAAAATCGACGTTGAGCCTTGAAAGGGCCGTTACGCCTTACACGGTACTGCTGAAAATCATCATTGCTATCACGATTTCGGTTATGATTGCCACAGCACTTTCATGCTACTTTTCGGGAGAGCTTTCTTTGGACTATACCATCATGACGCTGGTTGCCAGTTTTGTGATTTTTAACAGTTTATTGGCTTCTGGTAGTGCTATGGCCATGCTTAGAACCATTGACAACGCGATGGATTCTTATGATTACGTCAATCAAATGCAAGATATGCCGGAAGGTCATATCAATGATGCACTTCAGCAACACGATATTGAATTTAAAAATGTTTCCTTTGCCTATGGCGAAAAGCCAATCTTAAATAATGTGTCTTGCTATATCCCCGAAAGATCAATGACGGCTATCGTAGGGCCGTCTGGTTCAGGGAAAACAACTTTTTGCAATTTGATCTCTCGCTTTTGGGATGTCAATTCAGGAGAGATTCGCCTTGGAGGAAAGAACATAAAAGATTACTCCCTTGAAAATCTCATGAAGCATATTTCGATGGTCTTCCAAGATGTCTATCTTTTTGCCGATACGATTGAAAACAACATTAAATTCGGATGCCCAAATGCCAACCGCGATGATGTGATTGCGGCGGCAAAAAAGGCCCAGTGCCATGACTTTATTTCCGCCTTGCCCGATGGCTATCAGAGCATGATCGGAGAAGGTGGAACAAGTCTTTCCGGCGGTGAAAAACAGCGCATCTCCATTGCCAGAGCAATGCTGAAAGATGCACCGATTATCATCTTTGATGAAGCTACTGCAAATGTTGATCCGGAAAACGAAGACAAGCTGAAAGCAGCCATTGAAGCCCTTACTCAAAACAAAACCGTCATCATGATCGCGCACCGCTTGAAGACGATCCGTAATGCAAACCGGATTTTGGTACTGAACAAAGCAGGGATTGAGCAGTGCGGCACACATGATGAATTGATGCTGCAAGGAGGTCTTTATCGAGCTCTTATCGAATCGAGAAGCAAGGCTGAAAGCTGGAGATTCGCAAATTAAAGTTGAACTTAATAGCTGGAAGTTGGAAAGCAAAGAAACAAATCAAGTGTACAAGTTGGCAAGTAAACTTATTAGCTGACAACTCCCAGCTTATCGATCTTAGAAAACTATAAGTTTCTAATAGATAAAACCTATAAAACTTGTGCAGATATTTTAGGGTAGGAAAAGATATCTTCCTCAGTGTCGTCGATGACAACGTAAAAAAACAGAAAAGTTGCGTACGCTAATCCTGTAGTAGGGGTGTTCTAGGGTTGTTGATGATTGGTAAGGAGCAAATAAGAGGGGCGATTCAAGTCGTTTATCGATTGCTGATTCTATATCGTCAACAAGTCTGTGAGCAGTTTTGGGATTTTGCAGTGTATTGGTTATATAGTCAAGTGTTTCTAATAAATCTTCTTTGAATAGTGGTAGAAAGGTTAATTTAAAGGTACTGCAATCCAGTTTGCTGTTTAAAGCTTTGGAATTTCCGCTCAAAGAAATTAAGGAGAAACAGCGAGGAAACAAAAATGTTCCATCAACAACTCATGCTGATTTTTGCAGAATTTGGCAAGGTAAAATCACAACACAGCGATTCAGTTGAAGTTCAGGCTTTGGTAAAGAAACTGCAGGAATTTATTACAGCTAATTTCTATTTTGCACCCAGGTTGCGAGGTGGGAAAATAAGGTTTAGGCTAATTATCATGGTGAGAAAATCTAGAATTTATTAGTCTAAAAATAAGGAGGCTTGTTTATGACTATTGTCTCATTATTAGCAGGCATTACATTGACAATTGTAGGGATATTGATATGGAAATTTAAATTAGTAGGAATTTTAGCTGGATATACTCCGAAATCAGGTGTTGATGAAACTCGATTGGCGACAATGTCCGGTCTGTTGTTATTGCTGCTTGGACTTTTGCTATTAGTAGAATCATTCTTAATATTAAAAGGAATAATAATGGCAGAGAAAGCTATTTTTGTGGTGGTAGGAACCATAATTATAGGTGTAATTGTAGTTGCAGTTGTAACTTCATATTATTCTAAACATTAAGGTTTTAGATGAATCAGATGCGGAAACACATGAATGGCTAAGAAGGAAAACAGGGCCATTTGAAATAATTTCTGTAAAAAGCAGAACCTAATAAAACCAATGTCAACATTGGCTTTTAAAAACAACTGTGAGATGCGGCTTGCGTTCTGTAGAGACATATCTCGGCAGCGGAATATAGAAAGGTAATCATCGGACTTATCTTTCTGCATTAACTTCAAAATCTAAGGCATTAAAAATCTATCGTCTTTTTAGTTTAAGAAACTATAAAAAGTAAAGCGAGCTTGACAAAAAAAGCAAAGTGAACTATACTACGCATGTAAAGCAAGCTTGCTATTGAAGGAGGAAAATGAAAAATACAATTTCTCAATTAAGAAAGCAGCATAAAATAACTCAAGAAGAATTGGCAAATGAAGTTGGAGTAACAAGACAGACCATAACTTCCATTGAAACCGGAAAATATATAGCGTCACTGCCGTTGGCTTTTAAAATTGCTAAGTTTTTTGATATGAGTATTGAAGAAATATTTAGTATAGAAGAGGATGATTAATATGAACAAATTAGAAAAATATAAAAAAGAAATAGGATTTAGAATTAGTATTTTAGTCTTATTATGTATGGTTGCCTTACTCACAGTTATTATTGGAAATTTTTACTTAAAATATAAATTTCCATTAAAAGAAGATGTGACAGATTATGTAGTAGGATTTTTTATTGGACTTGAACTTGTATCTGTATTCTACATGTCAATGCTTAGTAGAGCATATAGAAATAGAGATGTATTGGAGAAGATGTATACTAAAGAAACAGATGAAAGAATGATATTAATAAAGATGAAGTCAGGATCAAATATAATACCTATATTTTCAATGGTTATTGTAATAGTTTCTTTAATTGTAGCATATATAAGTTATGAAGCCTTTTTAGCGTTAATAATAGTTGCATTTGTACAAATACTATTTTCTAAATTATTAAAAGTATATTGGTCGAAAAAGATTTAAAAATATCATAGTAAAGGTATTAGACGATAGACAGTTAAAACTCTATCGTCTTTTTTTATACTCAAAATTAGGAGGAAAAAATGGTAAGGAGAAGAAGCGCACTTAAAACAAATTGCTCAGGATATGGAGAAAAAGTGCGCGTGTGCTAAGAAAATGCCATGTTACGATTCGTAACGCTTGTGTTCTCGTTCGTTCCTTTTTTATTCATATGTTGCGCGTTAGCATGTAATTACGCAGTGCGATTATTAATTGCATTACGAGCAAAACAAATAATCATTAAGAACGAAAACTCATAGCCAATGAAAGGAGTTATACGATGTTGTTAGGAGAAAAAATCAGAAATGCGCGCGTGGAAGCGGGTTTAACTCAGGAAGAACTTGCTGAAATGATTATGGTATCGCGTGCTGCGGTAGCGAAGTGGGAAGGTGGTCGCGGTCTGCCGGATGTTGCAAATTTGAAGATGATTGCGGATGCGCTGGGTGTCACTGTCGACTATTTGTTGGATAAAGACAATGCTATTGATTTGTCAATCATTAAGAAGCCTATTGATTTAGCGAAGTATGCTCTTAATGCAAAATTGGGTGTACGTAAGAAAATCAAAATAAAGGAACAAATTGTTCGCGATGAATATCCAGACGCTGAAATTATTATGCTCACGGTGACGAAGTTTATTCCCAATTCGTCTGAAAAGTTTATGGATAATTTTATCGGGTTTATTACTACTTTGTTCGGAGGCATTCCTTTGTTTGATACGTTTGCATTCGGTAAAGCGGTAGAGAGTATTGGCAGTGAACAGTATTACTTGGTGAATAAAAAAGAAAAGCAATTTTTTGTGCTGATAACGGATGAGTATATTATTAGCAGAATGATGCGAGTAAAGTTCACTGATAAGAAGATGTGTGTTGGGGATAAGGAATTTACGCAAGTTGGTAAGTTGCGTGATAAGTAAGAACTGGTAGTTGGCCGGGAATTGATCAGAAGAATGTGGTTTTCGGTTTTGATTTCCGCATTCTCCTGATTTTTATTTTCCGGGTTTTGTACATACTTTTAGTGTTTTTACATGGCAGTTGATTATAAGAAATGAAAACAGATATACTCGTATAATTCACTAAGATTAAGGAACGCTTGCGGAGAATAGATGATGTTATAAGTTGTACTCATGCACCATATTCCTTTGCAAAGAACTGATCTACTTCATCTGCACTATAAGATTTGCCGGATCTTAGAGAGTCTAAGCCTTTCTGCAATTCCTTATCTAACTCATCTCTTGTTAAGTTACCTAAAGCAGTAGGTTTATTTACTGGCAGGCGAAGTTCAAAGGACATGCCTTTTTGTAAAACGATTTGACTATAAAGCATTTGAATCGCAGAAGACGGTGTTATGCCAAGCCGGTTTAAAATGTTTTCAGCATTTTCTTTAAGTGTGGTGTCGATTCGTGCATATACAACATTTGGAAGTCACTATTTTACAGATACGATGTTTTGATGTTGACGGTTGCCAAAATGCAATGTATAATTGCAAGCGTTGAAGGAGGGATTGATATGAGCTGGCAAGAAAAAGTTGAAAACTTAATGTTGGACAGAGGCATCAATCAAAAGCAGCTATCACAATTAAGCGGTATTACAGAAAGTTCTGTATCGCGGTATCTTCGTTCTGAGCGTAGGCCACGACTTGATATTGTTGTGAACTTTGCAAAGGCATTTGGTGTTGCAACCGAGTATCTTCTTGATGAGGGGGAAGATAGTGAAACAAGTGCTTATGAAACAAGTGCTTATGAAACAAGTGCTTATGAAACAATTTCTACTGCGATTGCCAGGAAAGGTGGAGAGCTGACGGCTGAAGAAAAAAATGAGCTTATCGCACTACTTCTTGGGAGTAAAGCAGATGTATAGGAGTGGAAGTGAGTATGACAAACTGGATAAGTTGATTTATTCAATATACGACGATTACAATATTGATAAATTCCCGATAGACGCGAAAGAGCTTTGTCGGAAGATGAAAATCGCTCTTGTTCCCTATTCTGCTTTTTCCGATGAAGCTAAAAAATTGTTGCATAAGAAATCAAAGCACGCATTCTTTGTTAAAGAGTCTAAAGAAAACCCTCCAACCATTTATTACAATGACCTGTTTGAATCAGAAGGTGCAATCCGTCTTTCTATTTTTCATGAAATTGGGCATTATATTTGCGAAGATGAAGATGATTCTAAAGATGATTTAGCTGATTATTTTGCACGGCATTTTATGTGTCCAACAGCTTATCTTATGTTGAAGGGCATAGAATCTGCCAATGAGATTGTGGCATTTTGTGGTGTAAGTTTTGAAGCTGCGCGCAATGCAAGCGCGAATATTACAAGTCGTAATAAAAAATTCGGATTTAAATTATTTAGTCATGAAGAAGAATTTATAAAAAAGATTGATCCGATAGCATTTGGGTTTTATGAATTGACAGAAAAGGGGGGACAAACGTGAATGAACTAGTAAATTAAAACGCTCCTGAATTGTTGGAGCAATTCAAAAGCGTTTTATGTAGGCGTTATAAAACACCCATCTAAGCAATGAACATTTTATCACGCCTACTAAGTAACTACAAGAAAAATATGGAAATAAAACCTGTTTTTAAGAACAGGTAGAAAGGCGTGGTATATGGTGAAATTAAATATAAATAAAGCTCTTCACCGTACGCATATGGTGAAGTCAATTTGCTGTTGTTCATTCTAACGAGGGAGCATACACAAAGCCACAGAAGGATAATCACATCCGCTTGAAATCCGGTGGCCATGGTCAGACAGGACTTAAAGAATTGGATAAATACGGCATTGAGTATCATATCGTGAAAACATATCCCAATGGCGTAAGAGTTGGATATGTGCCAGATCATAAGAAACCTGTAAAACAAGAGGGTACTAATCAAGCGTGGTTTCCTGCACATTGGACAACCAAAGACATTAAACATGCAGGTGAACATGTTGCTAATTTAAAGGGAAATAAGCATGTGAAGGATGGAGTTATCGTATTTGGTAATTGGAAAGGCGTGCGTGTTGGAGTTATACGAACACACGGTCAAATCGGCACAATCTTTCCCGATTCAAATCAACCAAGTAATAAAAGAGGGCGAAATAATGGATGTACAAAAGTTTAAAGAAGTGCTTAAAAGACGTGATGAGACACACAGTGAATATACTTACGGACTAGAAATGTGTTGGAAGGAGGAAGTTGAAATATTGTCTAAAGATATACCATCAACTATCGAGTACTTGCAAAACAAATGCACGGCAGATGAATTTGTATGGATTAGCGAAATTATTGATGATCTGGCTGAAAAGACACGAAGCAGAGAACTTGTAGAGTGTTATAAAAATTTGATGAATAAATATCCAGAAGAAACTAAAGAATATCACATTGGCTTTTGTGTAGAGTGTGCTGAAGATTTTCTTGAGGATACTGATAAATCTTCTGATTCAAATCAAACAAGTAAGAAAAGAGGTAATAAATAATGGATGTACAAAGGTTTAAAGAGGTAATTCAAAAACGGATTAACACTGTTGACGAATACTACGTTGGCGTAGAGGAATGTTGGAAAGAAGAAATAGAAATATTGTCGGAAGACGTGCCTTCTACGGTCACATACCTAAAAAACGAGTGTACAGCAGATGAATTTGCTTGGATTTGCGAAATCATTGATGACCTAGCAGCTAAAACACAGAGCAGAGAAATAGTAGAAGCGTACAAAAATTTAGGGAAAAAGTATCCGGATATGGCAAAAACTTTTAGCTTTGAGTTCTGCGCTTCGTATGCAGAAGAAGCACTGGAAATTGCGTTACAAAACGATGTAAATCACGTCGATTCAAATCAACCGAGTAAGAAAAGAGGTAATAAATAATGGATGTACAAAGGTTTAAAGAGGTAATTAAAAAGCGCAATGAAACGCATGATGAATATGATTATGGCGTAGAAATGTGTGACAAAGAAGAAGTTCAAATATTAGCTGAAGATATACCGTCAACTATCGAGTACTTGCAAAATCAATGCACGGCAGATGAATTTGTATGGATTAGCGAGATTATCGATGATCTAGCTGAAAAGACACGAAGCAGAGAACTTGTAGAGTGTTATAAAAATTTGATGAATAAATATCCAGAAGAAACTAAAGAATATCACATTGGCTTTTGTGTAGAGTGTGCTGAAGATTTTCTTGAGGATACTGATAAATCTTCTGATTCAAATCAAACAAGTAAGAAAAGAGGTAATAAATAATGGATGTACAAAAGTTTAAAGAGGTAATTAAAAAGCGCAATGAAACGCATGATGAATATGATTATGGCGTAGAAATGTGCTGGAAAGAAGAAATAGAAATCATGTCGGAAGACGTGCCTTCAACTGTTACGTATTTGAAAAATGACTGCACACCGAAAGAATTTTTTTGGATCAGCGAAATCATTGATGACCTAGCTGTTAAAACACGAAGCAGAGAAATAGTAGAAGCGTACAAAAATTTAGGGAAAAAGTATCCAGATATGGCGAAGACATTTAACTTTGCCGGCTGTGTGAAGTATGCCGAAGCAGCATTGGGAGAGGACGCTAATGCCTAAAATAGAAACGCTTGTAGATGAAGGTTTCAGAGTTTCCTTAATTGAAACAGCATTCTTTGATGGAAAATTTGAAATACCACACATTCGTTGGGGCGATGAAAGAACGTATAGCAATGAGTTACTGGGAGAAAAAGTAGCTTTTCAGGGCGTAGATAAAAATAGCATAGTTTCAATTGTAAGCAAACTATTGATAATGACTGCAAATAAGTGAAAAACAAAGAATTTAGACTGGCTTTCAAAAATAACCTAATAATCTCACATTAGCAGCAGAATGGCCAAATACTTGAACAGAAACTTGACAAGTGCTTGAATAAATTACAGACAAATACATGAATAAAAATTGGACAAATGCTTGAATAACTTATAAAATCCACTTAAGTATTGAGTATGCGAGGAAATAGTGAAGGAGTATTTACATAGAATTGCATATAAATTATTGGAAGAACGATTAGACGCAAGCAGTACCGAATGAACTTGACGAGTCTATGCATACGGGTACAGGAAGAATTTCCAGGCTTTTAATGCGACCTATGAGTTTATATGTGATTTAAATACCATGGGAATTTTGTTTGAAAACTTATGTATCCGTGATTTAAGAATTTATACAGACTATTTGGATGGAACAGTTTCTAGCATTTATGGAGATATTCCCACATACGAGGCTTTTGAAAAACTTGGAAATTTGTCTATACTGACCCCCTCAACCTCACGTCGAGATGTTAGATGTGATTTTGCTTTTATCAGTCATAACTTATAAACTATCAATTTTGTTATTAAATTTCACTTATAGGTGTGATAAACTGTAATTAGTTAAGTATGGGTGGTGAAGTTTTATGATTAAACGTGAACTGTATATGAGCCGTATTCGTCCATTTATTGGAACTGATTTGATTAAGGTTATGACTGGCATACGCCGATGTGGAAAGTCGGTTATGTTGGAGCTGATTCAGCAGGAGATTACAGAATCTGGTGTTAGTTCGACGCAGTTTATTTCAATTAACTTTGAAGATATGTGCTATTCGCATCTTCTAACCGCTCAGGCGCTGAACGACGAGATTGTTAAACGTGCCAAAGAGATTGGTGGTAAGGTTTACCTCTTTTTCGATGAGATTCAGGAGGTTAAAGATTGGGAAAAGTGTATCAATTCTCTACGTGTTTCGCTGGATTGCGATATTTACATTACTGGGTCGAATGCAAAGTTGCTGTCTGGTGAGCTTGTGACTTATTTGGGTGGTAGATATGTGGAGTTTGTGATATATCCTTTTTCTTTTGAGGAGTTTATTGAGTTATATCGCTCTGTTAACCCTGATGCATCTAATCAGCAGTGTTTTAACGAATACCTGCTCGTTGGAGGCATGCCTTATCTTGCGAATCTGCGTTATATAGATGCGCCGTCTAAGCAGTATCTTCATGATTTGTTTAATTCGGTTCAGCTTAAGGATATTGTAAAACGTAATAAAATTCGTGATGTTGATTTGCTTGAACGAATTATTGCTTATGTGATTGTTAATGTTGGAACGACTTTTTCTGCAACGTCTCTTGCAAAGTTTTTAAAAAGCGAGCATCGTATTGTCGCTCCAGAAACGATTTTGAACTATATAAAATACTGTTGTGATGCGTATTTGTTTTATCAGGTTAAGAGAGAGGATTTGCAGGGCAGGCAGGTTCTTTCTTCTAATGAAAAGTATTATATTGCTGATCATGGTATACGCGAGGCTATTTTTGGTGGCAATATGCGAGATATTAATCTCATTTTGGAAAATATTGTCTATTTGGAATTGCTTCGCCGAGGTTATGAAGTGACTGTTGGCAGAATGGGTGACAAAGAAATTGACTTTGTATGCAGTACGCACGGTGAAAAACTATATGTTCAGGTCACTTATTTGCTTGCTTCAGAAGAAACGGTGAGGCGGGAGTTTGGAGTGTATGATGCTATTCGCGATAATTTCCCGAAATACGTTGTTTCTCTCGATGAGTTTGACATGAGCCGGAACGGTATTAAGCACAGGAATATTCGTGATTTCCTTTTATCTGAAGCTTGGTAAAAAGTTGAAAAGTATGATTTAGTATATGTTTTGGATCTGATATGTACCCTCCTTACGGGTCTGTCCAGTAAAGAGGGTACATATCAATTTAGACAAGGGAGTATCTTTTGTTATCTCATTTCTTTTTTGCCAAATTGTGTTATTGCTATCAAAAAAACGAACAAAGATATCGCAATTGCACATGGTAAAAATGGTATAAGATTAAATCCGTTTCCTAATCCTGTTGATGTAACTGCATGCAGAGAGCGGGAAACCATATATCCGCTGTAACAATAAGGATAACCTATCCAAAGTGGAGTATTTGCTATTAATATGCCAGGAATTACAAGAAGTATATTTAATCCAATGGATAACATTGATTTTTCAAAAAGTACAGTAATCGCCCACATGACTATTACGCTTGGAATCATAGTCAAAAACAGATCTAAACACCATTTTAGTAGATACATAATTGGGAGCGTTTCTGTAACTCCTGTGCTTCTGGTTGCAAACAGTCCTGCTATAACGAATACAGCAAAAAATACGACCATTTCCATAAGCAAATAAAATAACAGTACGCAAAATTTTGCAGCAGAAATCGCGTGTCGGCTAACAGGTAGTGCCAGCATTTTAAGTATTCCGTTATTGCTTGTTTCTCGTCCTGCAATCATCACACAAATAACAATCATACTAAGAGGAAGCAAATAGTATGAATAGACTAATGCGCTTTGAATAAACATAGCAGCCCATGCATTTGTATATTCTGGAGTGAAGTATCTATGAAGGCTTGCTACCCCGGATCCAACCACAATTAGTGGGGCAATAAAAATCAAAGGAATAATTTTACTACGCTTTACTTTCTTAAATTCGATTCTAAGAAGTTCAAAAAATCTCATTTTCATAATCTCCTTATTCGTAGTGCAGGTTCTTAGCTGTCCACAATCCAGAACATAAGAACAGAAGTGTTTCAACTATTGATACGGTTACGACCGTAATATTAGGCTGCGCACTCATGGCAACTGCCGGTTTTAACATGACGATAAAAGGTGATGCCATAAAAAGCACTATGTCTGACGAAGCCAATGCCAGGCCGCTTAAAAATCCTGCTACACCAATTCCAAGCGTCACCCACATGTTTTCAAATCGTGATGATACAAAAATCATAAAGGACAATACAGGCATTGACGTAATAAATGAATATGCAGCAAAAGATATAAGAGTACTTACATTAAACGTACCTTGTGGCAAATCTGTTGCACCGATTTTGGCAAGTGCTAAATTTTGTATGCAAATAGCGATTAGTAATAGGACAGTCAGCAGCATAAATTTGCATAGGTACATAGCAGGAACGCTCATGGGTAGCATATGCATCTTTTTTACTGCATTTCCCTTAAATTCCATGTTGTAGATAATGCATGCGGCGACTATTATGCCAAACATGTTTAACACCATAATCATGCCGTAAAGCTGTGTAAGAAGAATATCCATAGGAGCTAAAGGCAGGTTTAATAATGTATTTTTTCGTACAATGAAATTCACAAAAGCGTACGCTGCACCCATAACGCCAATAGCAATCATAAGAGCTATAAAGCCAGTTCTCTTGCATTTTTTTAGTTCGATTACAAGCGTTTTCATAGTCTTGCACTCTGCTTCCTGATCTTATTGTTTTCATCAATCATGGATAGGAACATATCTTCCAATTTGTCGGAAGCAAAACCAGATCGTAATGCATGCTGTCGTAGTTCATCTAAACTACCTTCAAATAACAAGTGTCCGTGATTAAGTATTCCAATATCATCTGCAATAAGCTCAATTTCGGATAGCATATGAGAAGAAATAAGAATCGTGCAATCGTAAAGATATGGCAGCGACTTAATCAGATTTCGGATTTCGTGTATGCCAGATGGATCGAGTCCATTTGTTGGCTCATCTAAAATTAAAATAGGTGGTCTACCAAGCAATGCTCCGGCAAGACCAAGCCTTTGCTTCATGCCAAGCGAATATTTTTTGGCAAGACGGTCTCCAAACTCAGAAAGACCTACTAATTCTAATGCGTCATCAACTGCACGCTTAGGTAGTTCTAAAATGCGGCGTATAATGTCAAGATTTTCTCTACCTGTTAGATTTGCATAGAAAGATGGTGATTCAATAAACGAGCCTATTTCTTTCAAAATAGGTATGCGGTCGGCAGGAAAACGCTTTCCATCGATTGTAAATACACCTTTTGTTGGAGCCGTAAGCCCTAGGAGCATTTTCATTGTTGTAGATTTTCCAGCTCCATTTGGCCCAAGAAAGCCGTAAATGCTACCTTTGCGAATATGAAGTGAAACATCATTAACAGCAATAAATGATTTGTATTTTTTGGTTAAATGTTCTGTTGTAACAATATTGTTCATGGCAATATCTCCTTTCAGGATTTATGATATTGCATCAACCTTTCGACAACATTCTCTTAACCTTACATCTACCTTACATTTTTATGCGAGGTCAAAAAATGAATATTTACATGGCATAATATATATTAGGGGGGCTCTCCATGAATCGGAATGATTATTTATTGAACAAACATCTGCTGCTTGTTGATGATGAGCAGGAACTTCTAGATATGGTTGTATCCATATTAAACGAATACGGTTTTTATAATATAACGACTGCAAAAAGTATAAGAGATGCCGTAGAAGCAACACAAAAAATACGTCCGGAATTAGCAATCCTTGATGTTATGCTCCCCGACGGTAATGGGTTTGAGTTAATGAAGCAGATAAAACAATATAGTGATTGTCCTATTTTATTCCTTACTGCTTGCGGTGAAGATGAAGATAAGTTTAAGGGATTTGACTTAGGAGCAGACGATTATATTGTAAAGCCGTTTCTTCCAAAAGAACTAACGTTTCGCATTATGGCAATTTTAAGACGAAGCTACAAGAGCGAAAATCCCATTGTTAAACTGAAGAATAGTCAGATTGATTTTTCTTCTGCCCAAGTAATAAAAAATAACGAACATATTCCGCTTACAGCCAAAGAATATGATTTACTTTCTGCACTTTATAGAAATGCTGGATGCATTGTGACAATTGATGCACTGTGTGAAGCTGCATGGGGAGCTAATCCTTTTGGATATGAAAATTCTTTAATGGCACATATACGTCGTATCAGAGAAAAAATAGAACTCAATCCATCGCAGCCTGTTTCTTTAGTAACAGTTAAAGGCTTAGGATATAAGCTCATTGTGGAGTAAAGCAGAATGAAAAGCATACCAAAACTAATACAACGCTTTATAAGTATTTTTCTACTAAGCTCTGTGCTTATAGTATTAATGAATGTTATTGCGTTTATTGTACTTATAGGAAATTACGCACCCGGTAAAGAGATGTCTCCTTATAGCATAGCAAAAGAGACGGGAGAAGCGTTGCAATTATCCGCAAGTGGGGATTATGCATTATCAAAAAATATGTCTTCCAAATTGACAAATTCTGGCGCATGGGCAATTTTGATTGATAATAATACGTTGAAAGTCGTATGGAAAACAGAAAATGTCCCTGCAGGTATTCCAAACAACTATACTTTGTCTGATATAGCTAATTTGAGTGCCGGCTACATTGAGGGTTATCCAACTTACACTGGCAAAAATAAGGATGGAGTTGTTGTAGTCGGATTTCCGCACAACAGCTTTTGGAAACATACGCGAGCAAGTTGGAACTACAGTTTAATCTCAAATTTTCCGCAGATTGTTTTAGGCGGATTATTTATCAACGTTTTGGTTATTCTTGGAATTTATTTAATAGCTAATATAAAACTACTAAAATCAATTAATCCGATTACAAAAGGTATACAACGTTTATCTAGTGGAGAAAGCGTGCATATTCCAGAAACAGGAGCGCTTTCAGAAATTTCATCTAACATAAATTCTGCTTCCGATATTTTGCAAATACAAAAAGAACAATTGAGGAAAAGGGAGACAGCAAGAGCGAATTGGATAGCTGGGGTTTCGCATGATATTCGTACGCCGTTATCTATGGTTATGGGGTATGCGGGACAGCTAGAAAATTCTCTCCATATTTCGCAAGAAGATCGTAAAAAAGCGACGATGATTATTAAGCAAAGTGCCAGAATGAAGAATTTGATTAATGACCTTAATCTGGCTTCAAAACTTGAATACAATATGCAACCAATTATGAAAAAAGAAGAAAATGTTGTTGCTGTTGTTAGGCAAGTTGTTGTGGACTTTATGAATATGGGTATGCAAGATGAGTTTTCGATTAAATGGGAAACGGACGCAGAATTTACTGTTTGCAATACTAATGTAGACAAAGATTTATTAAAACGAGCAATATCTAATCTTATTCAGAACAGCATATCTCATAATGAAAACGGGTGTACGATTTATGTATCCGTTGCTGCAAATAATGATAATTGTATTATTTGTGTTGAAGATAACGGTATAGGGGCTTCAGATGAAAAGATCGAAAAGCTTAATCATGCACCGCACTATATGATTTGCGATACAAGTACTGCAGAGCAACGGCATGGTTTGGGTTTGCTGATTGTTCAGCAGATTATTAGATCTCATAACGGAACGGCTGCGATAAGTAAGAGCAAACACGGTGGGCTTAAGGTATCTCTAACGATACCGATTAATTGAATATGGGCAGTAGATGGATGACATCTTTCCCCTTAATTATTGAATTATCCCTTAAAATGCGCTATATTTCAAGGGATAAAACTAGTTGTAAGAAGAAAAGTTTCCTATCGTTGAACTAGTTAGAAAAGCGGCTTTACAAAAACTTGGAAGGTTTACTAAGCAAGATATTATAGAACTTTGCCCATCACTAAGTGTAAGTTCAATTGAAGGAGCGTTAAGAAAACTGATAGCTGAAGGTGAAGTTAAAAGAGAAGGTGTTAAAGTGAAAATAGTTGAGTGTCCGCGTTGCGGTGGAAACGTACAAATTGTTAGAACAGAACAAACAGCTGTGAATGGAGATGTTAACAGAAATCTAAGCGCAAATCTAAGCACAAATGCAAACTCAAATAAAAACGAGTTTGCGGTTACTTTTTGTGGGAGATGCGGATATAAGTTAACCAATGAATATATAGCAATAGCTGATAATCCGCGCGAAGCATGGATATACAGGGAGCTGCATTGTTTATATGGCCTAGAGAGAGGTCAAGGTTTATTAGAAAAAATGGCTCAAACATTGGAGGATTTTGAGAGTCGCAAAATTCTCTTCGAAAAAAGATTCAGTATAAAATTAGCTGATATTCCTCAAATAAAAAATAAAAACACGGTTATGGCGGACAAAGGACTTTACCTATTGAATATACTCATAAACTGTAGTAAACAAAGCAATTTTAGCAGCAAAAAAGTTGCCGGTAAAAACTTAGAGAGTTTGGTAGTTTTCTTGCAAAAAAATAAAGTAACTATGAGCTCATTTAAAGATGAAGTAGTAAATCTTGTTTATTTATACATTTCACTATGCAAATCAAGTAAAAAATACACTTCAGTTTTGTTTGGCTTAGGGAAACGTAAACCTCAATCAGTATTAAATAATATTTGGGATGATTTGCTTGCACTTAAAGAATACTATCTTGAACCAAACTATGATATTGCGTACATGAAATGTGCCGGGGAGGCAATTGTGGCTGCTTTGAATACAAATGAAATTGAGGAACCAATATAGACAAGAAAGCTATATTAAATTTTGGCTACATACGTGACTAGATAAACGAGATTTAGTATAATTATCTCATTTAGTTGCAATAGTTTTAATGTGTTTGTATAAGGAGAAAATTTGTGGAGGACGGCGACAGTATAAGGTTCATTTTAAACAAATTATCATTTGTTCTTAAAGCGGATGTGAGTTATTGGTGGCTTGATATTATAGTCTTAATTATTTTAATTTTGATTAATGGCTTTTTTTCAGCAACGGAATTTTCAATAGTGTCATTGAATAACAACAAAATAAGGAAATTGGCTGAGGAAGGTGATAAGGCTGCAAATAAATTGCTTAAGCTTATAAAGAATCCCAGTAGCTTTCTGGCGACTATTCAAGTAGGCGTGACTTTTGCGGGCTTCTTTTCAGCTGCCTTGGCTTCAGATAAATTTGCCGAACGTTTAGCGGTGATATTTGATCCTTCGGGTCAAGTTCATTGGTTGCGCACGGCCTCAATGGTGATAATTACCGTTGTTCTTTCTTATTTTTCCCTGGTGCTGGGTGAACTCGTGCCTAAACGCTTGGCGATGCATAATCCTGAAGGAATTGCAATTGGGGTAGGCGGAGTTTTAAGTTTCTTTAATATAATTTTGCTGCCTTTTACTAAATTGTTATCTATTTCTACTAATCTGATTTTGCGGCTGATGGGGTTAGACCCTAATTACAGTGAAACTGCCGTTACCGAAGATGAAATTAGGCTGATGGTTGATGCTTCTAACGAAACGGGTAACATTGAGAACACGGAAAAGGAACTTATTGATAATGTTTTTGAATTTAATGATACTGAAGTTTCGGAGATAATGACGCATAGAACAAATGTTGAAGCTCTCCCTTTGGATGCTGACATTGAACAAACTTTAAAAGTTTGTTGTGATGAGCGTTTTAGTCGAATTCCGGTTTATGATGAGAATATTGACGATATTGTAGGCATTCTTCATGTAAAGGATATGCTTAGTTTTATGGCGAAGCACAAAAAGCAGGATTTTGCATTAAAAGATTTAATTCGTCAGCCGTTTGTTACGCCGGAAAAGAAGTCTATTGATGCACTATTTAGAGAGATGCAAAAAAATCATGTGCAGATGGCGATTGTAATAGACGAGTATGGTGGTACCGCGGGTATTATAACCATTGAAGATATCTTGGAAGAGCTGGTAGGAAATATTCAGGATGAATACGATGAGGAAGACGCTGAAATCGTTGCCAACGCCGACGGTTCTTATACAGTCGATGGATTGGCTGCTCCGGATGATGTGAGTGAGCAAATTCCGTGGTTTAAATTGGATAACAGCGAAGATGATTGTGACACCATGGGTGGGTATGTTATTAACTTGCTTGATAGAATTCCTGATGAAGATGAGCATCCAAGCGTGCGTGAAGGTGATGTTAATTTTTATGTAAAGGAAATGGATGAGAAACGAATATCTAAATTAGTTTTAACCCATTTGGGGGAGGCTGAAGAGCAACCTGAAAAACTACCAGAAAAGAGTGATGTTAGTCCTGAAGAAAAATTAAAAGCCATGGAAATAGCGGAATATCAGCAGAAGCTGGAGTCTGTAGATGTAGCTAAAGAACGCAACGATTCAGGAAAATCCGCAAGGGCAAATGAATCCGAAAATGCTGCTGCTAACGTTTCGGATAAAGCGGAAACCCTCGGCAAGTTGGATAATCTGGAGACGGCCGACAAAGCGGATAAGACTGGCAAGCCGGAGAAGGCCGACAAGGCGGAGAAGACTGGCAAACTGGAGAAGGCCGACAAGCCGGAGAAGGCCGGCAAGCCGGAGAAGGCCGACAAAGCGGAGAAGGCCGGCAAACCGGAGAAGGCCGACAAGCTGGAGAAGGCCGGCAAACCGGAGAAGGCCGGCAAGGCGGATAAGACTGGCAAACCGGAGAAGGCCGACAAGGCGGAGAAGGCCGACAAAGCGGAGAATTCCGACAAGGCGGATAACTTTCAAAAGTAGGAAGAGCAGGACGGGTGGCACTTAACTTGGCGAAAATGACTGAAAATGATAAAAATAATAGAAGCTTATAAATCATTTGGTTAATTATTTGTTAACTGAAAAGCTAAGAAAAGCTTTTTTATGAATTGACACGTTCAGATATAATGGGTATGCTTTTTATTGACTTAACCGGCGAGGCCGGAATGGAGAGGTAAAACATGGATTCTAAAAATCAAAAGAAAAATGTTGAAGAGTGGAAGCAAGAAACGCAACGACGTGAGCGTGAGGAGCGTATAGCAGCAATGAAGACTGCTGATGGTGATAAGAAACCGATTAAAAATAGAAAAACGGCAACATCGATAATTTTTCCGGTTATCGCTTGTGTGCTTATAATCGCTGTCTTGGCTTGGGGAACTTTTGCGCTGGGCTTGCCTCAAAAATTTATCTCACCGATGAAGGTCGGGAGCAGATCCGTATCCGCATTAGAGTATAGCTACTTTTATAACTCAACATATCAGCAATATTTGCAATATGCTAAGCGCGGCATCATTGCAAGGGGATCTAACGGTCAGTTTGATATGAATGCCTTGACCGGTATTCCTGAGTATGAGAATCTTACTTGGGGTGAATACTTAGATTCAGTAGTACAAAAGCAAATTCAACGCTTAGAAATTTTACTTGCCGGTGCGGAAGCTAAGGGCGTTACGTTGAGCGCACAGAATAAATTGAAACTCGATAAGCAATTTGACCAGCTGGTTAAGAACTATGGGAATTTGAATGATGTCGAGAATGAACTGGTTAAGGTTTATGGGCGTGGCGTTACTGTTGACGGTTTGCGTAAAATTGTAGGAAAAATAATGCTGGCGGAGCAATATGCCGTAAGCTTGCCGGATACAATTGATGTACCGGCCTCAGATGTTGAAAAATACTACAAGGAACATGAGAGTGAATTTAAACAGGCAACATATCGCAACTTCGTTTTTGCGTTGCCTGAACCTTCTGAAGAGGATAAGAAAGCGGCTCCCGGTGTTTTACAGAAAAAACAGGCCGAAAACATGTCCAAGATGAAGGAAAGTGTAGACATGTTTAAGGCAGCTGTTAAAACTGAGCAGGACTTTATAAATCAGGCTAAGAAATTTGCCAAGGAAAAAGATAAAGCCGCCTACGATGACGCGAAGAAGACTTTGCGTAGTAATGTACCCAGTTCGTCTATTGGTAATAAGCAAATTTCTGATTGGTTGATGGCACCGGAACGCAAGACCGGGGACATTGAAGTTTTTGCCGGACCGAATAACTATCAGGTAATTTATTTCTTAAAGGCAGATAAGGATACTAATAAATATCCTGCGGTCGGACGTATTCTGTTCTCTATGAAGACGGATTCTGAGAAAAAGTCGGCGCAGGATTTAGAGGCGAAGAAAAAGGCCCAAGAAGCTTTGGTGGCTACCGCTGAAAAGGTTTTGCCGGAAATTAAGGATAAGGACAGTTTGGAAGCTGTTGGATCTAAGTTGGCCGAAGATGGTGAAAATGCCAAGGCTTATTGGATTCAGCAACAGACAACCGCTAAGCTGGATCAAGCTTTGGCGGCCTGGATCGATGATCCTGCTCGTAAGCCTGGCGATAAAACTGTGATAAAAACTGAGAAGGGCTGCGAAATTTTGTTCTACGGTGAAAAGGGAACAAAAGAAGCTTGGTATGTAGCTGCGGAGCAAGTTATTAAGAGCGAGCGTTTAAAGGAAGATATTGAGAAGAAGGCTAATGATGCTCAATATAAAGTTCATATAAGCAAAATTGGTATGTGTTTTGTTGATAAGTTAGCTAAGAACACGAAGACGGGTGCTGAGATCATAGAGGCCTCAAAGGCTGCAGCAACCGCTGAAAATAATGCTAAACCTTCGGTTATGCCGTCTGCGTCAGCCGCAAATCCTGCTTCTGATGGAGCTGCCAAGGCTTCTTCGACGGCGGCCGGCGGTAACAATTGAGCTTTGAACAAAATTTTACTAATGTCGGACTGAACAACCTTACTGATGTTTTTGCGGTAAGGTTGTTTTAATGTCTGGTTGAATGGATTGGAAAGGTTAACTACTGTGACGGCACTTAATTATACGATCGATTTTGATAAAAAATATGCTACGCAGGATTGGCTCGGTACTAGGTATAATCCTGAAGCAACTGAATTTCGTCTGTGGGCGCCGACGGCGCAAAAGGTAGAGTTGATAATTTACCGAGGCGGGGATAAGTGTATTTACCCTATGCAGGTTATTAATGAGTATGGTGTTTATTCAACTAAAATATCCGGAGATTTTCTTCGGGCAGAATATGTTTTTTTGATTTGCCACGCAGACGGAACGGAGGTTAGCACTGTTGATCCATATGCCAAGGCGGTTACTGTTAATGGGGAGCGTGGCGTAGTTGCTGATCCGAGGCCTACGGATGTGCCGTGGCCGCAAGCGTTGGTTGGCGGTTCTTTGGTCGGTATGGCGGCTCCGTCACCGTCAGTTTCGGCGGATAAGGCGGTTTCATCTGTTCCGGTGACTATCCCGGTTATTTATGAGTTACATGTGCGAGACTTTTCGATTGCAGAAAATTCGGGAATGGAAAATAAAGGCAAATTTTTGGCGTTGATCGAGAAGGGGTGCCGAGCGGCCGGAGGCGTAGATCAAATAACTGGCCTTGATTACTTGAAGTCGCTTGGGGTTACTCATATTCAATTAATGCCTATCGCAGATTTCAGTTCGGAGTCGGTGGACGAAAGTAACATTAAGGCTAAGTATAACTGGGGCTATGATCCTCAGAATTACAATGCGATTGAAGGCTCGTATGTTGCGGATTTATCTGATCCACTCAGCCGGATACGTGAATTACAGACGGTTATCGATATTTTGCACGAAAATGGCTTAGGGGTAATAATGGATGTTGTATATAACCATGTTTATAAGCCGGCTGATCATCCGTTTGAACAGACAGTGCCGGGATATTATTTCCGTCTAAATCAGGACGGGAGTTTTCATGCTGGTACAGGGGTTGGCAATGAAACGGCTTCTGAGCGTTGGATGATGCGAAAATATATGATTGATTCGATTACCTATTGGGTGCGAACTTTTAAGCTGGACGGACTCAGATTTGATTTAATGGGGACTCATGATTATGGTACTATGAATGAAATTTTGCTGGCGGTAAGGGCGATTAATCCGCACATCATTGTTCTTGGGGAAGGCTGGAACATGCCGATGGCTTTGCCGGAGGATCTACGGGCAACTCAGAGGAACGCATCGAAAATGCCGGGAATAGCGTTTTTTAATGACAATATTCGGCAGCTGATAAAAGGGGGGAGTGATGATGCTTCGAGTGGTTTTGTCAGCGGTGCATTTGGGGCAGAAGTTCAGCTTCTAAACAATATTAGAGGCGGGCAAAATATTGCGGAGCCTTATGTTTCGGCTGGGCAGGTTATTCAATATGTGGCGGCGCATGATAATTTGACGCTTTGGGATAAGCTGAGCAAGAGTCGGCCGGGGGAAAGCGAAGATACTCGTTGTAAGCGGCAAAATTTGGCGAATGCGATTGTTTTGTTGGCATTTGGGACAGCTTTTATCCATGCGGGGCAGGAATTTTGTCGAACTAAGGGGGGCGATTGCAACTCTTACAAATCTTCCGATGCAGTGAATCAGTTTGATTGGGAACGAGTTGCAAAGTTCAGCAATGTTGGCCTGTATTTGCGTGAATTGATAAAAATTAGGCGTAGTATCGGCGAATTTGCACTGACGGATTTTAAGAAAATAAATCATATTTTTAAAACAATTGTTGCTAAAAATGGGCTAATAGGGTATAAGATCCTTTTGAATGCGGGATGTGAGCAAGGCGAATTTTCTGCGTTGTATGTGTTTCATAATGGTCGGGAAGAAGCGGCTGAGGTGTTTTTGGCTGAGGGAATGTACAAAGTCTTGGTGCGTGACCAAAAGGCATCCGTCGATGGCCTGGCTGACCTTGCTGTTGGCGGCGGTGCTGTGAAAATTGAGCCGTTGTCATCTTTGGTGTTGCTTAAACTTTGCCGTGACGATGCCGCGGATGGCGAAGGCGCGGATAAGCTACCTTGGTTTGCTAAAGCGGTCGGCTATGAAATTTTTCCATATAGTTTTTATGATTCGAACAGCGACGGCTATGGTGATTTGAACGGGGTAAGAGCAAAATTACCTTATTTGCAGGAATTGGGGATAAATTTGCTTTGGCTGACGCCGATATATGATTCTCCGCTAGTAGATAGCGGTTATGATATTCGTTGTCATGACAAGATTGCGGAAAAATTGGGGACGATGGAGGATTTTAAGCAGTTGCTCATTGAGGCACATCAGCATGGAATCCGAGTTATAGTCGATCTTGTACTTAATCATACATCTGATGAACATATTTGGTTCAAGGAAGCTATTAAAAGTAAGGATAATCCTTATCACAATTATTACTACTTTTTTGATCCCGTGTATAAAGATGGGAAGCGGTATCCGCCATGCAACTGGAAAGGTTTTTTTAGCGAAAGCGCTTTTACCTATGTGCCGGGGCTGGATCAATATTATTTGCATATTTTTGACAAGAAAATGCCTGACTTGAATTATACTAACCCGGCTGTTTTGCGGGATATGGCGGCGATGGCTCAGCGGTATATTGACATGGGGGTTGACGGTTTCAGACTTGACGCAATATCTCATTTATCGAAAGATTTGAGTTTTTCTGACAGTGTGGGCGAAGCAGATGAGCATGGTTTGGTTTATGATCCAAGTCGGTTTTCCAATCGTCCGAAGTTGTTTGATTATTTGAAAAAATTTAAGGAACTTGTGTTTGCTCCCAATCAAATATTTACGATTGGTGAAGTTGGGGGCGGTTGTTCGCCTGAAGATGCTTTGAAATACGCTGATCGAGATGATGGCTGCATCAATATGGTATTCAATTTTGATACTTGCTGGGAAAACGGCGCATTTTGGTCGATTGACAAGACGGATGCGGAGATTAAGCCGAATGTTGTCAACTTAAAGCGTTTATTCAGGCGGTGGTATGAGGCTTGTCATGACCGGGCTTGGATGCCGGTGTATTGGCTGAATCATGACCATCCGAGGGTGGTGTCGCAATATGGGAATGTCGATCGGCGGTTTGAATCGGCTACAATGTTGGCTACGGTATTATTATTTTTATATGGAACGCCGTTTATTTATCAGGGCGAGGAACTTGGGCTGTCGAATGTGACTTACGATTCTTTGGCGGATTTTACTGATGTCGGGGACGTGAATTTTTTGCGCAGCGAAGGGAATAAATATGGGGAAAAGGAGCTAATTCGTTTTTTGCGGCGAAAGACGAGATTGAGTGCACGCGCTCCTATTCCGTGGTCGAAAAAAATGATTGAAGACTGGAAAAAGCATGCGCCGTTGCCGGTGTATAAGCCTAATTCTCGTGATTTTGCGTTCAATGAGGCTGAACAGGAAGCATCGGCTGTGTCTATCCTGAAGTATTTTAAAGCGGCGATTGGGGTGAGACGGGCGCATACAAAGCTGATCATCAGTGGTATGACGGAATGGCCGGCTTTTGAGGATGAGCGGATTTTTGCCGTGCGGCATCAGTTGGACAGTGAAGATTTGCTTATGGTGGCGAACTTTACGGGGGAAGAGGCGTACTTTGAGCCGGTGCCAGATATTAATTTTTCGGAATACGATATTTTGTTGAATAATTGTCCGAGAGATGAGGCAGCTGGCCGAGGTATAAAGTTTTGTGACGGCAAGCTTAATTTGCCGCCATATGCCGTGTATGTTTTCTACAAAGAGTAGGCTGGTATGGCTGTAAGATTAAGTGAGGAGGGGTGTTCTTGACGGGCCAATCCTCACTTTTTGTTCGTTGCGCAGACGAAATATATGCTAAACAAGTATATGAATATCAGCGTTATTTTCATCGTACGAAAAAATTATCAGTATGAAAGATTATGCGAGCAATTGTAAATAAGTCCTTGCTGAGAACATGTTGTAGTGCGCAAAATTATAATCAATAACTAAACTGACGAAATTAAGGGGATATCACTTGCCATGGCACCGCATATATTCGACTAAAAAATTAAAAAACAAAGTTTCCTTCAGCTAAATTATATATTATTGTTTAATTCTTACAAAAAAATCGCCAAAAATGTTGATTTTTTTTGTAATATAGCTTACAATTTAGCCATAAATGCTTTTCTATTGAAGGAGGAGATTCGAATGAAAAAATTACTATCTGTATTGCTTACAGGTGCGATGGTAATGGGTTTGGTTGCTTGTAATAAAGAGCCGGCCAAAGAGGGCGGCGAAGCCAAAGCATCTGCTGCGCCTGCAAAGAAAGAAAAAGTTTCCTTGAAAGTTTGGGGTTCCCAAGACGATCAGGAATTCTTAAAAGAGCGTGTTGAAGCTTTTAAAGCTGCACACAAAGATCAACAGTTTGACATTCAGCTCGGCGTAGTCGGCGAACCGGAGGCCCAGAGCAAATATTTGGAAGATCCGACGGCGGCTGCTGATGTTTTCGCTTTCCCGAACGATCAACTAAAAGAATTAGTTAAAGCAGGTGGCTTATATCAAGTAACCCGTCCTGAAGATGTTAAATATATTAAAGAAGAAAATACCGGCGCAGATGCCTTTACTGAAGATGGCAAACTGTACGCTTTCCCATTTGCTGCAGATAACGGTTACTTCATGTACTATGATAGCCGCGTATTCTCTAAGGATGATGTAAAAGACTTGGATACAATGTTGGCCAAAGCAAAGGCTGCTGGTAAGAAAGTCTTTATGGACGTATCTAATGGTTGGTACATCGCTTCGTTCTTCCTTGGCAACGGCGGTAAGTTCTCCATCGACGACAAGGGAATTCAAAAGGTAGACTTCAACAACGCCAATGGTTTGGCAGCCGGTGAAGCTATTAAAGCTTTCACTGCAAATGAAGCATTTACTACCGGTGATGACAACGTTTTGAAAGCCGGCTTTACTGACGGAACTATTGCAGCCGGTGTTTCCGGAACTTGGAACGCAGCTGATATTAAGGGTATCTTGGGCGACGGTTATGCTGCTACCAAATTACCTGAATACACTGCTGGCGGTAAAAAAGTACAGATGGGATCTTTTGCCGGTTACAAAGGTTATGGAATCAGTGCTCACACCAAGAGCCCTGTTGAAGCTATGGATCTGGCGAGATTCTTGACTTCTGAAGAATCTCAAGCTAAACGTTTTGCAATGCGTGGTACAGGCCCGTCCAACAAAAAGGTTGCTGAAAGTGAACCGGTTAAGAAAGATATCGCTTTAGCTGCTCTCCTTGAACAATCCAAGTTCGCAGTTTCACAAAACGGCGTACTCGGTACCTTCTGGACTCCGGCAGAAGCATTTGGAACCGCTATGGAAAGCAAAGATTACAGCAAGTCTGTACAGGAATTGTTGGATGCGATGGTTGAGCAAATTCAAGTTGCCGACACAGCTAAAAAGTAATGTAACTGTTGAAGCAAGCCTCCGACTCGGGGCTTGCTTCTTCTGTATCAAGAGGGGGCTGGCATTATGGCTAACCGAGCCAACGGGTTCACAAGTGGAATTGGTAAAGTGCTTAAGTATATAGGGAACTTTTTTGCCAATTACGTAAAATATTTTGCCAAGGGAAATTATAAGACTCGCTTATCTTATGTAGTAATGGGTGCAGGTTGTTTCCTGAATAAGCAGGTTGTCCACGGCCTACTATATTTATTGGCGGAAGTCGTATTTATTTTTTACATGCTGTTCTCGGGGGCACATTATTTGCGAATGCTGTCCTCTTTAGGTATTAAAACTCAAGGGGAAGTTTGGGACGAAGCGGCAGGTATTTTTCGAGTTCAGCAAGGCGATAACTCGATGTTGATTCTTTTGTTCGGTGTCATTGCGATTGTAATATGTATTTGTTTCGTTGCTCTACATTATGCGAGCGTGAAGCACGCTTACCAAAATCAGAAACTAATTGAGACTGGCGTTACTCCGCTTAATTTTGTAAAAGAGTGGAAGAGCCTGTTTAATGAAAAATTTCATATAACTGTTCTGTCACTGCCGATTTTGCTGACAACTCTGTTTACGGTTTTGCCGCTGATTTTTATGATTTTGATGGCTTTCACCAATTTCGATAAGAATCACCAACCGCCGGGGAATTTGTTCAGTTGGGTCGGACTGACCAACTTCAAACAAGTTTTTTATGGCAATCCGCTGTGGGCGAAAACCTTTACGCGGTTATTCAGTTGGACGATGGTATGGGCTTTCTTTGCCACCTTTCTTAACTACATTCTTGGCATAATTTTAGCTTTGGTTATCAACAAGAAGGGTGTCCGCTTTAAAAAGTTCTGGCGTACTATGTTCGTCATTACTATTGCTGTCCCTCAGTTCGTATCATTGCTTTTGTTATCAAAACTATTAGCTGATAAAGGTCCGTTGAATGGTTTGCTGTTGCAATTGGGATGGATCAAGGATTTCATTCCGTTCTTGTCTCATGCGACTGTTGCTAAGATAACGGTTATTATCGTTAACTTGTGGGTAGGTATTCCGTATACGATGTTAATTTGTTCGGGGATTTTGATGAACATTCCGCAGAACCTATATGAGGCATCCAGAATTGACGGAGCTAACCCGGTGCGTCAGTTTATCTCGATTACGATGCCTTACATGCTTCAAGTGACTACGCCTTACCTGATAACACAATTTATCGGTAACATTAATAACTTTAACGTTATCTACTTATTGACAGGCGGCGATCCTAAGACACTTGATTTGTTCCAGGCCGGCGAAACGGATTTGCTGGTAACATGGTTATACAAGTTGACGGTTTCAGAGAAAAACTATGCATTGGCCAGCACAATCGGTATTATTATCTTCTTAATTACGGCGATAATCAGCTTGATTACTTATAACCGAACTAAGGCCGTGCGTGAGGAGGAACAGTTCCAATGACCAGTAGCTCTTCATATAAATTAAAAAAAGGTTTTATTAACTCCGTGCTCCACGTTATTCTGGCGGTTTTGTCCGTGGCTTGGGTTTTGCCGGTTGTGTGGTTGATCTTACAAAGTTTCCGCGCGGAGAAGGGTGCGTTCATTTCTTATATTATTCCTAAGACTTGGACGTTGAACAACTATGTAAAATTATTTACTGACGTTAAGCTTTTCAACTTCCCCCAGTGGTTCTTGAATACGTTTATTGTCGCCGTGTTTTCATGTATTATTACAACGGTTTTGGTTTTGTTGACCAGCTACGCGTTTAGTCGCTTGAGATTTAAAGCACGTAAGCCGTTGATGAATATCATTTTGATTTTGGGTATGTTCCCTGGATTTATGAGCATGATCGCGATTTATCATATTTTGAAGTCGTTTGGTCTTACTCAGACGCTGTTCGCTTTGGTTCTGGTATATAGCGGAGGTGCGGCGATGGGTTACTATATTGCTAAGGGTTTCTTCGATACGGTGCCGCGCAGCATTGATGAGGCGGCGTTGGTTGATGGATGTACGAAAAATCAGGTTTTCTGGAACATCATATTGCCGATGAGTAAGCCGGTTGTTGTTTATACGATTTTGACTTCGTTTATCGGACCGTGGGTCGACTTTATTTTCGTGTCGGTAATTATGAAGGATGCATACAATAAGTATACGGTCGCTCTTGGCTTGTATCAGATGCTTAGTCGTGAGAATATCTACAACTATTTTACGGAGTTCTGTGCCGGCGCGGTTATCGTTGCTATACCGATCACGATACTGTTCATTTCGATGCAGAAATATTACGTCAGCGGTGTTACGGCCGGTGGTGCAAAGGGTTAGTTCGTGATTGACAGGCGGTTTTGCTAATTCGGCCAACAATGAGAGTAGTTTATGTCATGGTTTTGCCTTCTTGAGTCGGAGAAATTTTCGGCCCGGGAAGGCATTTTTATGTACCATGGGGGGCGGTGGATGGCCGCGGTGTGGACTGGTGTCGTGGCAGGTGAGGCGGGCAGCGAAAGGCCGAAGCCGGAAGGCGGAAGTCGGAAGGCAGAAGGCGGAAAGCGTAAGTCGTAAGTCGGAAGGCCATGATCATCTGGTTATTGTATTAAGGAGTAATGGCGGTTATGAAAATGAAAAAAATTGTCAGTTTTTTGCTTTGTTTGTGTCTGGTTTTGGCCGGATGCGTGGGGTGCCGGTGGAGTAAGGGCGGTGATTTGCCGCATGATTCTTCTAATATCAAAACACGCTCGGGGGCGGTTTATGAAATTTATGTCGCTTCGTTTAATGACAGTGATGGTGATCAGGTCGGTGATTTGAACGGCATCAAGGAAAAGCTGGAATATTTGCATACTTTGGGTGTGGAATATATATGGTTGATGCCAATTCATCCAAGTCATAGTTATCATAAGTATGATATAGACGATTACATGGCGATTGACCCGGCTTACGGAACGATGGATGATTTTCGTGGGCTGATTAAGGCTGCTGAGGCTTATGGCATTAAGATTATTATGGACATGGTTATAAATCATACGTCTTCGCACCATCCTTGGTTTCAACAGGCTTTAGCTGAGGCGATGAAGGGTAAGATGGACGGGAAGGCAGAGTTTTATAATTTCTCGAATAAGCCGATTCGCAAGTCGACGAAGGTTAAGGATGGTTTGTACTATGAATCGGCGTTTGTGAGTGAAATGCCGGATCTTAATCTCGGGAATCCTCAGGTTAAGGCTGAGTTGGAAAAAATAGCGGCTTTTTATTTAAAAATGGGGGTTGCTGGTTTTCGGTTGGATGCGGCTTTGCACTATTTCGGTACGGACAATAAAGCTAATATTGCGTTTCTAAAGTGGTATGGTGATATGTGCCGTAAATATCGGCCGGATGTGTATTTGACGGCTGAGGTATGGTCGGATAGCGCGACGGTCGAATCGTACTATGCCAGCGGAGTTGATTCGTTCTTTAACTTTGCATTAAGCGAGGGTAAGGGTTTGTTTGCTCGTGCAATTAATGCGGGGCGCGGCGCGGATCTCGCGAAATATTTGGCGGATTATGATGCGAGTATTCACAAACTCAATCCACAGGCACTAAATGCGGTTTATCTATCTAATCATGATCAGGGCAGATCGGCCGGTTTTTTGCCGGAACTTGCTAAAAACAAATTAGCCGAAGCGATGTATATTTGGTTGCCGGGGCGGCCTTATCTTTATTATGGCGAGGAGGTTCGTCTTAAAGGGTCGGGAAAGGATGAGAACAAGCGGACGTACATGCCGTGGAACGCTTCAACTAAAGTGAAAAATCCGGTCGGCACTGATTATGATCAAGCGAAACAGGTAACTGAGACGGTGGAGGCGGCGGTTGCTAATCCGGATTCATTGTTGAACTATATTGAAGAATTATTGGCAGTGCGTAACAGCTATCCTTGGTTGGAACGTGGTGTGCCAACTGCCGTGCCGGCGGATGAGCGTTTGCTTGTCTTGGAAGTGAATGGGCGCAACGGGGAAGGTCGTGCGGTGATCGTGCATAATTTATCGGCGGATATGGTTGAATTTTCGCCGTCGGGTGAGCATTTGAGGCCGGCTAAACTGATGAATAAGGCTGACAAGTTTAACCATGGGTGTTTGCAGCTGGCGCCGTATTCTTCAGCTTTTTTGGTGGAGGTTTCGGGGGAAGGTAAGAAATAAATTCAGTTTTAGGTCGATGTTGGAAAAATACCGAATCGGGTTGGCCGGTTCGGTATTTTTATTTGTAGATAATTTGTACCAAGATATTTTTTAGTCGAAACATTTCATTTAATGCGGTGAGCGGCTGGGTCAGCATTGCTTGGGTGCTCGTTTGGAGAGAAATGAGCGGCTGGGTCAGCTTCGTATTGCTGGCGATATTTCAAATAGCAGCTTGAACAGACTGCTTCGTAGACGACACTGTTTTGGTTATCGATGGAAACTTGTTCGCCGGTGAATACGGGGATGTTATTTATGTAACGGAGGTTGCAGGTGGCTTTGGCACCGCATTTGCAAATGTTTTTGAGTTCTTGAATGGAGTGGGCAATTTCGAGCAAACGGGAGCTGCCGGGAAAACCGTGGTTGAGGAAGTCGGTGCGCAGGCCGAAACAGATGACCGGAATATTATGGAGAACGGCGATTTCGTATAATTGGTCAATTTGGGCGGGGGCGAGGAACTGAACTTCATCTACCAAAATGCAGGCGGCGTCGGTGAATTTACCGGCGCGACAGTCGGCCATCAGGTCGGTATCCGGATAAATGAGGTAGTCTACCTTACGCGCGACGCCGAGGCGGCTAAGGATGGCGCATTGGCCTTTGGTATCAGTTACGGATTTGGCTAAAATAACTTTCATTCCCTGTTCTTCGTAGTTGTGGGCAACTTGGAGCAAGCTGGTAGATTTGCCGCAGTTCATGGCTCCATAGCGAAAATATAGTTTTGACATTGTATCCTCCTCTTGTACAGCCGAATTATTATAGCTGATTTGTCGTGCGGTTAAAAGCGGTAGAGCTGGTGGGACCGCGTCATTTTATTGTGAATTTGAGCTATGTTAAGCAAGTGGCCCCTCTTAACAAGACAGATGTTCTAAGCCACGAGGATGTGTAATTACTATATTGCTAGGCAAAAAAGTGGCAATATTCCTTTTTTTGTTTAAATTATAAATTTCCCGAAAAAATTACTAAAATGTTAAAAAGATTTCAAGTGTGTATACAAACATTACTGTTTATGGCAGAATATAAGTTGAAACTTAATTTAAGTAATAAATAATTGTTTTATGTTTTTGCATATTTGCATAAGGGGAATCGATTATGAGGAAATGGTTAAGGGAAATTGCTGCCGGTTTGAGCGTCGCGGTTGTTTTGACATCGGTTGATGTTAGCGGCCTTATGGCGGTGCGTGCATTGGATGAAACAGGCAGTGGCAATGGCAGTGTCAGTACGGTAGTTGAATCGGCTGTAAGCGGTTCAGCGGCGGGTAGCGATGCTAGTAGTACCAGAGCCACGGCCGACGGCGGTCAGCTCGGCAATAACGGCGGTACAGTCGTGGGGGGCAAACCGGGGAAAGACGAACAAAAAGCTGGATCCAAAACCAGTGGTTTCAGCTGGGTTAACGAAGCCCCTAAATATGATGAAAAATCAGATCTTGAATTGCACGAATCGCCTGATCCGAAAGATAAAAAGAATCTATCAAACGGTATTTACCTAAATGAAAATTTGCCGAAAAAAGCGCGGTTCATAGGCCCGGATCCGGTCGATAAGGCTGCAGCGAATGCGCAAATCGAAAATCCGGCACAACCTAAACTTTACACCTATCAGATGAATATGAAACTAGTTTCTAAGGAGGCCGGCAAACCTGACACCCAAGCGGAATTTTATCAGCCTTATGAAATAACGGTTGGCGAAAAGAATCCGTGGCTGAACGGCGGAGCAAATATTCTGTACGCTTTCCCACACGTGGAAGGTTATATGGATCCGGTATCGGCCAAAGATCCGGCGGGGACAAAACTTGCCGGTGGAGCTGGGGAGGCGCGTACGCTTGTTTTTCAATCCGGTGCCGGCAAAACAGCCGAGCCGGGGAAATACATGTATGAAAATTTGATTGAGCTGGCAAATTCTGCCAATCAGGCGGAAGCTAGAAGCAATCGTTATCGTTATAGTGAGGACTTCCTTTATCAGCCTAACCAGATAAAATTTAAAGTGCGTCATGTTGTAATAGATGAAAAAGGTACTCACAAACTTAGTGAAGCCGGAATAAATGATTTCCAAGGAAAAGCTGATCAAAACGGCTGTGAAACAGTGACTGCTTCGGTCGGTGAACGCTACACCCTAAAAAAACTTGATTTACCGGAATTGAATGAGAAATATGAATGCCTTGATGAAGGAAAAAAGGTTGTTGTCGGGGATAGTGAGGACTTCCAAGTGGATATGCACTATAAGCATAAAATCAAGAAGGTTCTCTTTGACACTGATTGCGAAGAAAAAGTGAATAGTGAAGCTCATTTGGCTGGCACAGCTTTTCGTATCCCTAATAAGCATATTGAAAAACCGGGTTATGAGTTTTTAGGCTGGATGGCGGACAAGGATTTGACTCCTGTCGACAGTGCGCAAGCGAATAAGGCGTATAAGGCTGCAGATCAGAAGAAAAAATATGATGATAAAATTGATGCACTTGCTAAAGACAGTAGTGTATTGCCTGAATCATATAAGACCAAAGATGAGGCTGAAAACAGAATTCGTGCCTTGCAATTGGCGCCGGCGGATGCGGTTGAGTATCTGAAGAAATGTTTGCTTAATGACACGACGCTCGATTATAGTATGCCGGGTGAAGATGTAAAATTCACTGCAATTTGGAAGGCGAACAGAGAAGCCAACTATCGGATAACATATTGGTTGGAAAAGGCAGATTACACTAAGGCAGACACTTTGGAAAAGGATGAGAAGAAGCGTCTTTCCCGGATGTACAGTTTCTTATTTGCTGAATCGAAACATGATGATGTTACGGCAGTTAGTTTTGACAATGCCTACTATAAGAACTTAGCGGATAACTTTATAAAGAATGCCACAATTGTACAGTTCCCAGATGAGGGAACCGGCATTAACGGTCGCAAGAAAGTTTATAGGTATGACAGGGAACAGACGGAATTACTGAATGCGGGAAAAACAAAGGTTGAGGTCGATGGTAGTACCAATATTAATGTTGTTATTCGGCGCAAGCGGTTCATCTTGTTGTTCGGTGTACCAGGAGGTAAGACGGCTAACATAAAAACTGAGCGGCGCGAGTACCGTATGGCCTTGCGTTATACTGATGAAGAGGATCCTGAAGGAAATCGAATCTTGGATAGAACTGCAACCTTGAGTCCATGGATTAAACCTCCGGTAGATTGTTATAAAAAGGATGAAAATGGGGGATTACCAACCAGCTTAGCCGAGGGGGAGGATAAACCCTACCAAGTGAAGGTGCGCTTTGGCCAAGAACTTGACCAGGTCTGGCCTTTGCCGCTCAACACGGCGGAGCTTGTCAGGGGAAATGATACAGATTACTTGGTTGATCCGGTTCGCTTTTTAGGTTGGAGCGCTATGGCGCAAAGCAACGGACATCCACCTTACCGAGATACGCCGCCGTTAAGGGCTGACAAAAAAATAATTTTGTCAGATGCATTTTGTCAGGCGAACGAATGGGGCTATGTGGATGATTCTAAAACATATAATTTTGAGCAAACGGATGATTATAACGGATCGACTTATACTCCGCCGGCTATTCTTGCTTTCACTGGGGATGAAGACAAGGATAATAATAGTACAACCTTAATATATGTTCTCATGGGGGTAAAACGATTAGCGACCGAGCCCACTGAAGACGATGAAGGCAATACAAAAAAAGAATTTGATTATACTTATCGGGATCTTTACTACCGGAAAACTGATACAGCCTTTGATTCCTATGAATTTGAAGCTCCAGAAATAAGGGGGTTAAAATCGGTAGAGAAAAAGAAAAGGCAAGATAAATTTGATGAAGATGAGTTACATGACAAATTCGAAGAAATATATCAGCCCACTGAAGGTGAAGACCCTGACGAATACAAAAATCCTGCCGAAAAGAGATTGCAAAATTGGTATGAATCACATGGTATGAGTTTGGGTGATGTTGATTTTGAATCGGTCGGATTCTTGGATTACACATATACTAGAAATAAATATGATTTGTTGTTAAATCATAAAAAAAGAAACGGAAATTACGAGACTCGACAAGACCCAGTCGAATTTGAAGAAAAAATTGTTTGGGCTCTAGGTCAGGATCAATTCAAGCAGGGGATTTCAGCAGAACAGTTAGGTTACGATCCGCGCTATAAACTTATTGGATATTATATGGATCCGTCCTGTGAAGTTCCGCTATCTGAAAACGCAACAATGCCCGACTATCGACTCAACATCTATGCAAAGTGGGGGGATAACAGCATCTATGATTACACGATTGATCTAAATCCACCTGCCGGTAGCAAGGTTGAGTATGAAGAGCTGGAACAAGGCACGGTTACGGATGCCAAATATAACAAAAAAGACTATACCGAAGAGAAAAATGGGCCAACAGGCAAGTTGACAGAAGGGCATCAGAAAAAAACCTTTAAAGTTAAGGCGGGGGCTAAGATTTTCCCCATATCGGAACCGAAGTGTGAGGGCTACACGTTCCTGCGTTGGGAAAAATACGGCTATCAGCATGATCAGGATTATAAGTATGATATGACAAATCCGCATAAAGTTGCTGATGTATTTGCTTTTGACATCAAAATGGAAGAACCGGCAATGGCGAAGGCCGTGTGGATTAAGAACCCGACTGTGCCGGTGCGCGTGGAGCATCATTTTTATAACAAGCAGGATAAGGAGATCCCTTACAAGGAGGAGAACGGAGTACCGGTGAACGACCCGGAAGACGGCTTACAGGCGGCTGACACTGAGATATACGGTATGCAGGGAACTAAAGTAGGCGAAAAAGGGCGTTTTGCGATCAACAAAAGTTTTATGCCCGATTCCTATGGAGCGGCTTTTGCCACGGAGCAAAACGATCAGTGGATTAGAATTGTGGATCCGAAAACGCTCGCCAAGATCGGGGCGATACCGGATGGCAAATATTCGATTGATAGTGGCGCGTACAATACGAATAAATTTGTGCGCAGTGCTTTGATTAAGCGTTTTGAAAAAGAAGCAGACGGCAAATTCCCGCCCAACCCTAATGTGTTCCGGTTCTATTATCAGCCGTTTAAGAAACGTTTTTACTATAAGAAGTATATTTGCGAAACCACCGAAGATGATGAAGGCGGCGGTGTGGGCAAGCAGGGTAAAATTGGGCAAGAGTCGGATTTTATGATTATGGATCCGATGAAGGTCAAGAATAACGTGCGTGATTTTGATACGACTAACTTTGACGTGATCCCTGGTTTTATGCTGAAAAGAAAAGATAAGGCTCAGCAAACCGTTCGCTTCGGTCTGGATGACAAGGGCGATATTAAGACGATTAACGGTCAGGAAATTCCTAAGGATGGCATTGCGGATATCAAAGGGAAACCGGGCAGTGGTAAACTAGGCGTAGAATTCAGATACGTTGATGTGCGTGTTTTGCTGCGCAATTCTGAAGCGGCGAAGACCCCTGACGGCTATCACCGTGTGGTAATCGAATTACCTAAGGATAATTTGGAGTTTACCGGAGATTTCGTCGGATCGCGGAATCCTAAAAAGGATGATGCAAATCCGGGGGCCGGTGCAGCCGGGGTCAAGGTTGAGCGTAACAAATATGTTGTAGATGTTGTGGACGGTTTTGCCGATGAGAATATTCCGATCCCGGACATCGTCCCGATAAAGAAGCTTGCGGTCAAGAAGATTTGGCTTGATCAGCGTGGGCACAACATATATTCAGATGCGCTTTACAATGATGGCTTGGCTACAGATCAGGAAGAGGATTTGGAGAAAGAATTAGATGAGGCTTTGCCGGGCCAGGCAGAAATGCAATCGCAGTTAAAACCACTCATGCAACCGGCGGCCACTAAAATAAAGTTGGTACCAAATGGTAAGTATAAGGATGCTAATGGGAAAGAAATTCAGCCCAATATGGTTGAAATAAGTGATGCAGATTTGCAGACCCCCGCGGAAGAAACAGAGCATCCTGAGCGTCTTGGCTGGTATTTGGCTAAAAAAACTGAGAATGATGACAGGCGGATTGGCTTACCGCTGGGAACGCCTATGGTGGTGAACTGGCTGAAAATAGAGAAAAACAAGGATGATGAAAACAAACGGAAGCTAGTTTTCGCCGACTTTTTGGCTGAGGACACGCAAGCGGAAGTTGAGGAAGGTAATAAGCCACATGATCCGAATGTTTATCAAGATCCCGCCTCGATTGCCCTTGGTAAGTTCCCGTGGCAGCAGGCAGTTGATGTTAATAAGAAGGTAAGAAAGCTAATCTATAAATACAATGACGATGTAAAGCTGGGCAGTGAAAATTGGCTGACAAATATATTTGAAAAATTTAAAGGGATTGATGGGCGGCCGCACGATTGTTATCAGTACACAGCTACGGAAGATGCAGCTCGTGAGGAAACTGATGGCTACGAGTCCGGAGTGTTCATGTATCACAAGGTGAAGGTGAGAGCGGCCGGACAGGCAGGCGGACAGGCGGCCGGACAAGCAGGCGGACAAGCGGCCGGTCAAGCAGGCGGACAAGCGGCCGGTCAAGCAGGCGGACAAGCGGCCGGACAAGCGGCCGGACAGGCAGCCGGACAAGCAGGCGGACAAGCGGCCGGACAGGCAGGCGGACAAGCGGCCGGACAGGCAGGCGGACAAGCGGCCGGTCAAGCAGGCGGACAAGCGGCCGGACAGGCGGCCGGACAAGCGGCCGGACAGGCAGTCTGGATCGAGAAAAATAAACTGTTTGAAATAGAGCTTGGTGGTATCAAAGAAGGAACGGACAAGGATAATTGGGTCAAGCCTCAATCTGTAGTCGGGAAAGGGATAGCACTTGAGAATTTGAAAGAGTTAGTAGTTTTGAACTCAGAAGTGCCAACTATAGATGTTGAAGTACACAAGTTTTGGTACGGGAAATACGGCCAGCCGCTCGATTTCAACACCCTGTCCGTAGGCTCGGCGGCCAACCCGAAACCATTGACGATGGAAATGCGCTTCTTGGATCCGGTTATCGCTAAGCATTTGTCAACCCGAAGCACGGCGTTGACGGCAGGCGACAAGTGGCATGGCTGGATAGAAGCCGTACGACTGAAATTCCGGCGCACCAGCCCACGCACCTATGATTACAATTTGCACGAAATAGGCGAAGACGGTGGCACGCTCAGCTATGGTGGCAAGAAATTTGACGCGATCTACATCGGGCGCTGCCTCGATGGATTCAAGGTGATCAACCGCGAACAGTCCTACGGCTTCCCACCGGTTGTAGCGATTTGCGACTGCGCCAGAATGGGCATGAACAAGGCTTATACGGTGGCCAACAGAGCCTATACGGCCGTAAGCGAGGCGGCCGGCAAAGCCGGAAGCTACATCAAACGCCAAGTCGGGAAATTCTTTGGTGGAAACGGTAGGCAAACTGAAACGAATGGACAGGGCGGCTGCTCGTCCTGCCATTTGGATTGAGGCGCGATAAGAGGATGACACGTATGGGAAAAACAATAAAAATACTAGCTGGAGCTTTGACGATGACCATGCTGGCCACGAGCGGGGTGACAGCGTTGGAATACACATCATTCAGCCGCGAGGAAGCGAAACTGGTAGATCAGCTTTTTGAGGAACAGAACCGCGGCAAGGCGGCTGAGGCAAACAACGCAAACGGCGCGAATGGCGGAGCGAAAGCTGCAGCTGACCAAAACGGCATGATTGAGCCGAACGTAATATATAAGTCATTTGCTACGCCGGAGTTTTACCGGACGCTGAAAAGATACGATGAAGCGCAAAAATCGGTCGCCCAGGACGCCGACGTGGTTGGTGCGCTCGGCACGGCAAGATGTGTAGCCCAATTTCGTTTGGACGAACTGAATCGCCAAATCTGCGCCACGCGTAAATTGATGGAATTGGCGGAAGGAATCAAACGCATCGACACCTATCGCTATAAACGTTCACGTAAGACTAGCGATCCCAACGAACCGTACCAATTCTACCGCAATCCCGTACCGGTGATTACAGATGCGGTGCTCAGTGCGGCGAGAATATACGCGCTCGACAAAGATGCGCAAGCTCTGGACAAATTGATCAAGACGAATGCTGAGTTGGCTAGCAAAAACCTGAATGAAAAGCCGAAGTACGAGGCGCTTGGCATCGAATACATGGATCGGGTGACCGGGCGCGAGTTGAAAGACAACGTTTTGGCGATTCGCACTCTGATCGACAAAAAGATCATGACCCCGTTATATCGTGGCCTGATCGAGAAACTGATGCTCTACTATGGTAACAAACAAATCGCGGATCACACGGTGGGCGAATTGACCCGGCAAGCCAAGGTCGAGGCGGCCAAGATCCACCTGTTGGAGGCTTTTGCCAAGCAGAAGAAGTTCAGCCTGCGTTCTTGTCCGTTATGCGATTACGGTGCCAAAGTAACGCCTTTGGGAGTCGGGGCAGCGGAATTGGCGGAGAAAATCAAGCAAAAAGATCCGAACAAGGATGATGTGCCGAACACGGCGGCTGCAGTTGTTGCAGTTGCTGCAGCTCCGGCCAAGCGTTTCGCTAACTGAGTGCGTGTTGCTCTGAACTCGACAGCTAATTGTTGGCGACTACCGCGGCTGGATCAAATTTGCAGTTAAAGCTGCGGTGGCTGGCCGATGGCAGTAGATTAATCGGAGTTGACGAAGTTACGCAACTGATTAGTGCCATACAAAATATGTAAGCAAGTGAAAAATCCCTCGCCGGTCTTGTGATATGTACCCTCTTTACTGGAAAAAATCAGTAAGGAGGGTGTTTTTATACGCTATAGTTTTGAATTCAAATTGGAATTTGTAGATCTTTACAAACAAGGTAAATGGGCACCATGTCCAGGATGAAGAATGTGATGTATTATGCAAATGAAAAAGAGTTCTGTTTCTTTAAGGACTTCTCAAAGGCAGTAAGTGAGTATATATATTACTAGAACAATTGCAGGATCCGGAAGAGGACGAAATGGATGCCTCCTGTAAAGTACAGGATGGCTTCCATCTGTTAGCCCCGTGTCAAAACATAATGGTAGAGATTCTGAGCCTTGCGGTCTTTGGCAATATCAACGCCGAACTTTCTTAGCTGTTCGATGTCTTTGCGGAGTGTTCTCGGGTCGACGGTGATATCATATTCTTCCAAATATGCAGATATATAATACGCTTCAGATATTTAGTTGACATTGCGATACTAATATATATAATTATACGTATAATTATATAAGTACATTACTATGCAAAAGAAATTCTACATGAATTTATGATATGTGAAGGAGGGGCTATAATGAACGGTCTAAATTACAAAGAATCTAGCTACAATTTTGAGTTCCCCTATGAGGACGACGAAAGTAAACGCATACTCTATAATTCACGTACAAATGCCCTTGCGCTAATTGATAAAGAAAAGTATATATATTTTCAAAATTTTAAAGAGCGAGGACAGCCTATCTCCGATGAAAAATTATTAGAGGACTTGAAATACGGCGGATATATACTGCGTGATGACATAGACGAATTGGAATTAATTCGATTCAATCTTCTTCAAAGCCGCTACAACACTTCTAGTTTAGGATTAACCATAGCCCCAACTTCCGATTGTAATTTTCGATGTATCTATTGCTATGAAAAGGAGAGCCTTAAACCCGTTGTAATGTCCGAAGGTGTTCAGGAAAAGGTTGTAGAACTTGTTAAGGCCCGAGCGGAATCCATTATGCGACTGTCCGTTACATGGTATGGAGGGGAACCGCTTCTGGCATTAGACATAATTGAAAATCTAACGAATAAGTTTTTGGAGATTTGTGAAGAGCATAAAATCAGATACGATGCTGGAATAGTAACAAATGGCTATCTGCTTACAACCAAGGTGTCCGAACGCCTGAAGGATCTAAGGATTATGCACACACAGATTACGGTGGACGGTGCGCCAGAAGAACACGACAAACGAAGGCCGCTTGCAGGAGGCCAGCCAACATTTCACAAGATTATATCAAACTTACGGGCAGCGAAAGAAATACTGCCTTGCAAGGTAAGCATCAGGATTAACACGGATAAGGATAATGCAGATCAAGTAGATGAGGTTCTGAAAATATTAAAGGAAAACGATTTGAACGATGTGGCTTATCCATACTTGGGTATGGTAGAAAATTCAAACGATTGCTACGCCGAAAGCAGTTGCTACCATCCAGAAGAATTTTCGGCCGTTGAATTTGACTATAGAATACGAAACTCTTCAGATATAAGTAATTCATATCCAAGACTAATAGCAAACTCTTGCGGAGCTGATTCTAACAGCAACCTCGTTATAAATGCGGACGGGAAGCTTTATAAGTGCTGGAATGACATAGGGGTTAAAGAAAGAACAGTTGGCGACTTGTTAGCCCCTGCATCTGATGCCGCGATGGTTCCGCTTTTACAATACTTGATGTATGACCCCACGCACGATAGCGAATGCTCAAAATGTAAATACTTACCTATTTGTATGGGCGGATGCCCTAGCCGGAGATTATTTAGAAAGGACACTCGGTGTAATGTAATGCGTTATAGATTGAAAGACTATATCTGCGTTATATCGTTCTATCTGAAAAATAACAAAATAAAGCCAGCGAATAAAGATGACGATATGGCATGATTCACGTCGTTGTTCCGATACTATTAGAAAATCAGAATGAAAATCAAAGGCAAATGCGCACTATTATGGATTCCAATAAAGTGCGGCAATCGTATGAATATTTGGGCAGTCTGAACAACGCAGGAAGTCGTCTCCAAACAACGGCACCGGAAGACAGACCGGACACTGAGGAAATCGAGCAGTATCTTATCGATAACCAATATATCGCGACAAGGTTATTTGATAACGCTATCGTGGGCACAAGTCCTGACATTGAAGCAAAGGAAGGCCAGACCGCGCTGGAAGTTTGTCTGGAGCAAATTCAAGATGGGATTAGCAGCAATATATAGAAATATATTGATAATATTGCGGGCAGCGTTGCATTATTAACCATAAGACAAAACATCAAATAAGCATAAGCTTAATTTATTTAAAAAGGAGGTGATTTTATGGAATATTTGGTACATCCACAAGATGGCATGATAGATCAATACTGCTTTATAAAGTGTTTGATTAATGTATGCGGGGCAGAATGTGCTTCGTTATGTGGAGCAGACTGTGAAACGCTATGCGCTGCTAACTGTGAAACTTTATGTGCTGCTAATTGCAGTTTGTGTGGAGCCAGAGCCTGCGTTGGTAAAATGGTTCCTGAGCCTTATGGCGGATAATCGCACATCGGATGTCTCTAATGGTTAATAAATAACTGCTGTCCGCAGTATTATACTTAGGATGACCGGAATTTGAAAGGAACCACAAAAGCATGAAGCCATATAAGTTATTTATCTTAGTTTTATCAATGCTAATGCCCCTTTTATGCTCCTGCGATGGATTAATCGCCAATCATAGCATTCCAGAGCATTCTCCTGGAATGCCTGATAAGACTACTACAAACAGGTTTTCTGATTATGACAAATTTCCACTCCCATATGAAACAGAACTGAAAGTTAGTTCAGATGGAGAGCAGTTAATTCTATCTAAACAGCAAGCGCTTGAAGACTATGATGCCTTATGGGAAATGTTGGAGGATAATTACCCATATTTTGAAACGATAAAAAATGAACTGGGGCTGGATTGGAAGGAGGTAAGGGATACTTACCGTACTGAGCTGATAAGTGTGTGTAGGGGACCATCCATACTTCAGGATAATTATATAAATGTAATCAATAACTGCTTGAAGCAGTTTAAAAGTATAGGCCATCTATATGTCATTCAACCGTTTTTGTATCAACGCATGGTCGATACTTTTCGAGCGGTAGTGGAATCGAGCGGAGAAAATCAGAACCACGACAGTAAGGAAGAAGTCGATATGCTATCCAAGATGCTATCCATAATAGAAAGCCAAAAGGTCAAAACTTTTTATGACTATTATAAAAACTTAATGCCAAGCCCCACACCTGCCTCTACCGAAGGTGGTACACAGCTATACCCGCAAGAACAATCATTGTATGAAGAAGTAAGACAAACGATTATAGAGGCTACGGTTGGAGAAGGTATTCCTTACATAAAAATTACAGGTTTCCTTTGGTCGTCTCCAAAATGTACGCCGATTGCGATCAAGATGATTCAGGATTTTTTTGAAGCAAACAGCGAGGCGGATGATATAATCATAGACATACAGGGAAACGGTGGAGGGAACACCGGCGTGTGGAGGGATGGAATCGTATCACACATAATTTGCGAGCCTTTGAAACAATCTGGTATGATCGGTGTTAAGGATGGCAAGTTTAACCGTTTTATGTGGGATGCAGAGCAGCCGTTTCCGTCCGAGTTTAAAGAAATCGATAGCGAGACTTGGGATAATACATTTCCGGATTTAAATATAAAAGATTTCGGCCATCTGAAGTTTTACAATCACGAAAACACTTGCACGCAACACGATAATAGCATTTGCTTTCAAGGTCAATTATGGATGTTGATTGACAGGAGCAATTACTCCGCTTCTGATGCATTTGCTTCCTTTTGCAAGACTACGGGCTTTGCAAGGCTTGTAGGCAAAACAACGGGCGGAAACGGACGTGGGGGGCAGCCATATACATTTGCCTTGCCTAACAGCGGTCTGCTCGTGTACTTTGACCCATATTTTTCTTTAAATCCTGACGGAAGCTGCAACGCCATTGCAGGCACAAGACCGGATATTGAAACTAAGGCAGGAATGACCGCGCTGGAAACTTGTCTTGAAGCGATATGGCGAGATAAAGATTAAACTGCTGAGAATATAGCGTATCGAGGTGGATCGCAATGAAACAGATATTTAACTTTTGTGGCAAATACCTTAATGAAAAGAAGGGAATATTGACACTTTATATACTCATATGTATATTTGCCAGTATGACCACAGTGGTGTTCCCCTATATCTCTGGCAGTTTTATAGACCGACTCATACAGGCAACAGATACGTCTTTTCTCGGCAGGTATATTTTAATTTTTGCTTTATTCAGCATAGTGGGATTGATACTTGGATATGTGAGTAGCCGCCTGTATATGAAGCTACAAACCCAAATTGCATTCAGACTTAATGCAGATGCTATAAAACATGTGCAGAACGTACCACTAGGCTTTATACTGCGTCAGGATACAGCATATTTAAACCAGCGGATCAACAGTGATTCAAACGCTTTGATAATTTTCTGCATTGGAGTAATGCAGCAGATTGTAATAAACGCCGTCATGGTGATAGCTCCGATAGCCTTAATATTTTCGTTTAGTATATATCTTGGAATAGTGCTTATCATCTTAAATGCACTGTATTTTTTGAGCTACAACATATTTAAGAAACCGCTCTTTAAGGTGAGCTACGAATATAAGGAAGAACAATCAAGATACTTTGGGAAGTTAACTGAGCAATTATGCAATGTGAAGTTCATTCAGCTTCATGGAGTCGGGAATGGTTTTTTTAAGCGTCTTACCCATGTGTTTGAGAATTTATTGAATAAAGCATTAATATATCAAAAAACCAACTATCTATTTTCAAGCGTTGATAAAATAATAATGACAGTTGCTAACATTCTGGTGTTTTTGTTTGGTGGCATATCCGTTATAAATGGGAGCCTTTCTGTGGGTTATTTTGCCATTATATCAAGCTACTTTAGTATGATGATGTCAGCTACGAGGTATTTCTTTACCTTGGGGCAAAGCGTACAGGAGAATATGGTTTCTTATAACCGTCTCAGGGAGATATTCGAGATTAATGAAAAAAGCAACGGTAAGGAGGTGCCAAAAGGCATAGATTGTATCGAAGCTAGAAATCTAACATTTTCTTATGGAGATAACTGTGTTTTACATGACTACAGCGTCACTTTTAAAAAAGGTAATATATACGCGCTCACTGGCAAAAATGGTTCCGGTAAAAGCACGCTTATAAATGTGCTGGTTGGCCTGTATATAGATGAATTTACGGGAGAAGTGTTTTACAATGATAAGCGTATATCCTTGCTTGATATGTGTGAGGTGCGAAGAAAATATATAGGTATATCCGAGCAGGAGCCGATGCTGCTCCCTGACACGCTTAGATATAATCTTACCATTGATGAGCAGGCTGAATTAGATGAGAATAATTTCCATGAGTTGTGCAGTTGCCTTGGTCTGGAAGAATTTATTGAATCGCTTCCCAATGGCCTTGATACAATCATCAATGAAAGGGCAAGCAGCCTATCCGGCGGTGAGAAGCAGAAAATCGCCATTTTGCGCGCATTAATGAAAAAACCTGATGTTTTGATATTGGATGAACCTACTTCTGCATTGGACAGAGCCAGCCGCAAGCACTTGAGGGAACACCTGCAATTATTAAAGAAGGAGAAAATAATTATTATATCGACGCACGATAAGGACTTTATTGAGTTTTGTGATGAATGCATTTGTCTTGCGCTGCCAGTTCAAAATTAATAATTGATAAAATTAATTCGTAAAATATGTAACTTCATATTGTTTTGCAATTTCTCTTGCAAGTTGTGAATTTTTATTCTTTTCTATTTTCTCTACACTGTTCCTAGGACAGAACGGTTTACAAATTCCTGTGATGTATTATGGATATGAAAAAGAGTTCTGTTTCTTTAAGGAACTCTCAAAGGCAGTAAGTGAGTATATATATTACTAGAACAATTGCAGGATCCGGAAGAGAACGAAATGGATGCCTCCTGTAAAGTACAGGATGGCTTCCATCTGTTAGCCCCGTGTCAAAACATGTGTCCAGTTTTATGGGTACATATAATTGTCTCGGCAGGGATTTCCTTTATGGATGATATATTTCTGAATTATCCCGCCGAGCCAGAGCGGCTAGTGCGTCCGCATCTTTCGCCGCGTCAATGCGGCTGGCTCAGCGTGCGGCGTATTATTTCGCTGCGTGAGAGCTGATATAAGCATTTGCGAGAATCGTGTATCTCGAGATAAAATCATCGTTGTGAAAATCAACTAATTTTTCGCGCAAATTTCCTTTACAAATTATGAAATGTAGAATGTTGACAACTTGTGTTAAATTTGCATCGCCTTAATTGACAGTGTTTTTTCATAAATGTTATTATGGAAAATGCATTCATACGCCGCTGCAACTGCGGTTTTAGTGAGTATGACGTAAATATAGATAAATAACATAAACTGCGTAAGCAAAATAACAGAGAGGTGAAATGATGTTGCGTTCGATTAAATTAGGTCGCACAGAGCGCATGACGTATTCCAAACTGCGTGAAGTCATTGATATGCCGGACTTGGTGGAAGTTCAGAAAAAGTCATATCAATGGTTTTTGGACGAAGGTTTGATGGAAGTTTTGCAGGATGTATCGCCAATAACTGATTTTTCCGGTGATATTGAATTATCTTTCATTGATAAAGAGTTCGATATAGATCATCCGACCTACGATATTCCTGAGTGTAAAGATCGTGATGCGAACTATGCTGCGCCTTTGCGGGTGAAGGTGCGTTTGCATAACCGCCGTGATGACGTTATCAAGGATCAGGTGATTTATGTAGGCGAATTCCCGATTATGACGGACACGGGTACTTTTATTATCAACGGCGCGGAGCGGGTCATAATTTCACAGCTGATTCGTTCGCCTGGCGCGTACTTTGCCAACCTAAAGGATCCCAAGACTGACAAGGAACTTTATACTTCACAGCTAATTCCTAACCGTGGAGCTTGGCTAGAATATGAAACAGATGCCAACGATACTTTGTATGTCCGTATTGATCGAACCCGTAAATTCCCTCTGACGGTGTTTTTGCGTTCACTCGGCATGGGAACTAATGAAGAAATTATTGAAGTTTTCGGGGATGAAACGCCGATTACCGCAACTTTAGCCAAAGACACTTGTCGGAGTCAGGAAGAGGGGTTGGCGGAGCTGTACCGTAAGTTGCGTCCGGGCGAACCGGTGTCGATTGAAGGTGCGGAAACTTTGCTGCACAACATGTTTTTCGATCCGAAACGCTATGATTTGGCGCGTATAGGTATCTATAAATTAAACAAAAAGCTAGGCTTGGCGGCTCGGCTGGTTGGGCACAAGGCAGCGGAAAATATTGTCGATGCTAACGGGGAAGTTTTGGCGATGGCCGGCGATATTTTGAACGCCGAAGTTGCTAAAGAAATTCAAAATGCTGGAATTAACGTGGTTCCGGTTCATGCAATTGTGGTTATCGGTGAGTCGGTGATGGAAGACGAGAAGGTCTTCAAAATTATCGGCAACAATCGGGTTGACGCAAGACTTTATCTGCAACGCGTCTTGGGGGCGGCGAAAGCGGCACAGGTCGATCTGTCCCCGTTGAATGAGATGGTACGCACATCAGTTTTGGCGGAGCTTTTGGCTGAAGCTGAAGCTTCAGACGATGTTGTGGCTACTTTGAGTTCTTCAATAAAAGCACGCAAAAACGACTTGATGCCGAAACATTTGACAATTGAGGATATCATTGCTTCAATCAGCTATTTCCTCGGACTTGATCACGGCATTGGCGGCACGGACGACATTGACCACTTGGGCAACCGGCGTATCCGTTCGGTTGGCGAACTTCTGCAGAATCAGGTGCGGATCGGTTTTGCGCGTATGGAACGGGTCGTACGTGAGCGCATGGGAACTTTGGCCGATGCGGAATCGGCAACCCCACAGATGTTGGTGAACACAAGGCCGATCAGTGCAGCAATTAAAGAGTTTTTCGGCTCGTCACAGCTTTCGCAATTCATGGATCAGCCAAACGCCTTAGCTGAACTTACGCACAAGCGGCGTCTATCTGCTTTGGGCCCTGGCGGTTTGAGCCGTGATCGTGCCAACTTTGAAGTGCGTGACGTTCATTCTTCGCATTACGGTCGTATGTGCCCGATTGAAACACCTGAAGGTCCGAACATCGGTTTGATCAACTCGTTGGCCACCTATGCTAGGGTAAATGAATACGGTTTTATTGAGACGCCGTATCGAGTGTATGACAAAGAGCGAGGGGTGGTTACGGATGAAGTCCGTTATATGACGGCGGACGAGGAAGACAACTACTATATCGCACAGGCTAATGCTCCATTGGATGAGGAGGGGCATTTCACCTGCAACAAGGTAACGGTTCGTCTGCTTGATAAGTTTTTGGAAGTTGAACCGTCCATGGTCGATTTGATGGACGTTTCGCCGAAGCAGCTCGTTTCGGTAGCCACTTCCTTGATCCCTTTCCTCGGCAACGACGATGCCAACCGGGCTTTGATGGGTTCGAACATGCAACGTCAGGCGGTACCTTTGATTAAACCGGAAGCACCAATTATCGGAACCGGTATGGAATACCGTACGGCCAAGGACTCGGGTGTTTGTGCGGTAGCTAAGCACGATGGTACGGTTGATTATGTCAGTGCGAACAAAATTGTCGTTAACGGCGGCCCGGGGATTGCCGACACGTATAATTTGGCTAAGTATCGTCGTTCCAACCAGAGCACTTGCATCAATCAGCGTCCGCTGGTGGCCAAAGGGGACAAAGTTAAGGCTGGAGATATTATTGCAGACGGTCCATCTACTGAAAATGGCGAATTGGCTTTGGGCAAAAATGTGTTGATTGGCTTCATGACGTGGGAAGGCTACAATTATGAAGACGCGGTTTTGCTTAATGAACGTTTGGTAAAAGAGGATATTTACACTTCTATTCACATTGAGGAATATGAATGCGAAGCCCGTGACACCAAGCTTGGCAGTGAAGAAATTACCCGCGAAATCCCGAATGTTGGCGATGACTCCCTGAAAGATTTGGACGAACACGGCATCGTGCGTATCGGTGCGGAAGTGCGGACCGGCGATATCTTGGTCGGTAAAGTTACGCCGAAAGGTGAAACGGAACTGACGGCGGAAGAGAGACTGTATCGTGCGATTTTCGGTGAAAAAGTGCGGGAGGTGCGTGATACTTCGGTAAGGGTGCCGCATGGTGAGTCAGGTATTGTTGTTGATGTCAAGGTTTTTGACCGTGAGAAGGATGACCTTAAACATGGCGTAAACCGTTTGGTGCGTGTTTATATCGCTCAGAAGCGTAAAATCAGTGTCGGTGATAAAATGGCCGGACGGCACGGTAACAAGGGTGTTATTTCTCGGATCTTGCCGGAAGAGGATATGCCGTTCTTGCCGGATGGCACACCGCTTGACATAGTTTTGAACCCATTGGGCGTTCCGTCACGTATGAATATTGGTCAGCTGCTTGAAGTGCATCTCGGCCGGGCTGCGCGTGAACTGGGCTGGAAGGTGGCGACGCCGGTATTTGACGGAGCAACGGAGGAAGATGTCAGCGAAGCGTTTAAGATGGCCGGCATTGACCCGGATGGTAAAACAGTGTTGTATGATGGCCGCACGGGTGAACCTTTTGATGGACGTATCACTATCGGTATCATGTACTATTTGAAATTGCATCACTTGGTTGACGATAAAATTCACGCCCGTTCAATCGGACCGTATTCATTGGTTACACAGCAACCCCTCGGTGGTAAAGCTCAATTCGGCGGCCAGCGGTTCGGTGAGATGGAAGTTTGGGCACTTAAAGCGTACGGTGCAGCTTACACATTGCGTGAAATGCTCACCGTCAAGTCGGATGATATCACCGGTCGTACCAAGACCTATGAGGCTATTGTCAAGGGCGAAAGCGTGCCGGAGTCCGGTGTGCCTGAGTCATTCAAAGTCTTGGTCAAGGAATTGCAGAGCTTGTGCCTAGATGTGAAGATTTTCATGCAGGATCAGGAAGTTTCGGCACAAAATTTGCCGGAAGATGATGACGATGTTTCGTTTGATTTTGCCCGTCTGGCGGAACTGGATGAAGCGGCCGCAGTCAAAGCCGGGGGCGATGATAGTTTGAATGAGGCCGGTTTCGGGGTCGGCAGGCTGAATTCGGAAGGCAATCTGGAAAATGACGCGCCGGAAGCTGGTTCCGACGCTGACTCGGCGGACGAGTTTTAGTACCGAACAGGAGAGAAGGATACATTATGAGTGAATTGCAGAATATAGAGGCAATCGGCATTACCCTAGCGTCACCGGAAGCAATTTTGTCCTGGTCCCACGGCGAGGTAACCAAGCCGGAAACGATTAACTACCGTACCTTGAAACCGGAGCGCGGCGGCCTGTTTTGTGAAAAAATCTTTGGGCCTACCAAGGACTGGGAATGTCATTGCGGTAAATATAAGAAAATTCGTTATCGCGGTATCGTCTGCGATCGTTGCGGCGTTGAGGTAACAAGGGCCAAAGTACGGCGGGAGCGGATGGGTCACATTAAACTGGCAGCCCCGGTATCACATATTTGGTATTTCCGTGGCATACCCAGCCGTATGGGGCTGATTTTGGACATTTCGCCGCGTAATCTGGAAAGAGTACTGTACTTTGCCAGCTATGTCATCATTGACCCTGGCACGACGGGGCGATTGAAATATGATCTGTTGACCGACAGTGAATATCGGGAATTGCAGAACAAGTACGGGCGCAATTCTTTCCGGGCTTTGATGGGCGCGGAAGCGATCAAGGAATTGTTACAGGAAATAGATTTGAATGTTCTCGCGGATGAACTTCGTACTGAGTTGCAGACGGCCTCCGGTCAAAAGCGGGTGCGGATAATTAAGCGTTTGGAAGTTGTTGAATCTTTCAAAAAATCTAACAACCGGCCGGAATGGATGATTCTGGATGTATTGCCAGTTTTGCCACCGGATTTGCGGCCGATGGTGCAGTTGGATGGCGGCAGGTTCGCTACCTCAGACTTAAATGATTTGTACCGTCGGGTAATCAATCGTAACAATCGTTTGTCCAAGCTCTTGAGCATGGGTGCCCCAGAGATAATCGTGCGTAATGAAAAGCGTATGTTGCAAGAGGCAGTTGATGCTTTGATCGATAACGGCCGGCGTGGGCGTCCGGTTACCGGTGCCGGTAATCGTGCTTTGAAATCGTTGTCGGATTTGCTAAAGGGCAAGCAAGGGCGTTTCCGCCAAAACTTGTTGGGTAAGCGGGTTGACTATTCCGGGCGTTCGGTTATCGTTATCGGGCCGGAGCTGAAGTTGCATCAATGCGGCTTGCCGAAGGAGATGGCGATTGAACTGTTTAAACCGTTCGTGATGAAACGTTTGGTGCAGGACGGGTACGCGCACAATATTAAAACGGCTAAGCGCATGGTTGAACGTGCTAATGATGTCGTTTGGGATATTTTGGAAGATGTAATTAAGGATCAGCCGGTATTGCTGAACCGTGCGCCGACGTTGCACCGTTTGGGCATTCAGGCCTTTGAGCCGATTTTGGTTGAAGGCCGGGCTATTAAGCTGCATCCTCTGGTATGTACGGCTTACAACGCCGACTTTGACGGCGATCAGATGGCGGTACACTTACCTTTGTCGGCGGAGGCACAGGCGGAAGCACGGTTCTTGATGCTGTCGGCTAACAACTTGTTGAAACCTCAAGACGGTAAACCGGTTATGGTGCCGACCCAAGATATGATTCTTGGCTGCTATTATTTGACCTTGCTGAAACCGGGCGAGCCGGGTGAAGGCAGTGCGTACTCTGATTTGGACGAAGCTTTGATGGCTTATCACGAGCATTGTCTGGGCTTGCACGCTAAAATCAAGGTGCGGATGACGAAAATGGTGAACGGAGAAAAGGTAACCGGCTTGGTCGAGTCTTCACTCGGGCGGTTGTTGTTCAATGAAATTTTGCCGCAAAACCTGGGCTATGTCGATCGCGAAGTTCCGGAAAACCGTTTGAAACCGGAATGTGATTTCCTGGTCGGTAAAAAGCAGTTGGCCAAAATAATTGAACGCTGCATAAGAGTCAAGGGGATTACTGGCACGGCGGAAATTTTGGATAAAATTAAATCCATGGGTTATAAGTTCTCTACTCGTTCAGGTATTTCCATAGGTATTTTCGACATGATCGTGCCTGAGGTTAAGAAAAAGTACTTGGAGGAGGCCGAAAAGAAGGTAGATTTCATCAATCGGCAGCATCAGCACGGTTTGTTGAACGAAGAGGGGCGTAAAGCTTCGGTTATCAAGGTCTGGAAACAGACGACGGACGATATCACGGAGGCGTTGAAAGCAAGCTTGGGTGAATTCAACCCGATTCATATGATGTCCGATTCCGGTGCCCGTGGTTCAATTTCTCAGATCAAGCAGCTGGCCGGTATGCGTGGTAACATGGCCGATACATCAGGTGCGACGATTGAAATTCCGATCAAGTCTAACTTGCGGGAAGGCATGAACGTGTTGGAATTCTTTATTTCTTCTCACGGCGCTCGTAAAGCTTTGTCAGATACGGCTTTGAAGACGGCCGACTCAGGTTATTTGACCCGTCGTTTGGTTGATGTTTCGCAGGATATTATTATTCGGGAAGATGATTGTGGTACGGAGGACTTTGTCGAGGTACAGGAACTTTCCGAAGGTGCTAAGAAGGGTTCGCGCCGGGTTGTAAAACCTTTGGAGGAAAGAATTGCTGGGCGTTATGCTGGTAGGGATATTCATCATCCGGTCACGAACGCGATTTTGGCTTATCGCAATGATTTGATCACGGTGGATATGGCGGAAAAAATCGCTGCAGCCGGTATCAAAAAAGTTCCGATCCGTTGCGTCTTGACTTGTCATTCCAGTCAGGGCGTCTGTGCTAAATGCTACGGCTTGAACCTGGCCTCGGGTAAAGAAGCGGTCATCGGTGAGGCGGTCGGCATCATGGCGGCGCAGTCAATCGGTGAGCCAGGAACTCAGCTGACGATGCGTACGTTCCACTCGGGTGGTATCGCTAACTCGGGCGATGATATAACTCAAGGTTTGCCACGTGTTGAGGAATTGTTTGAAGCACGTAAACCTAAGGGGCAAGCAGTCATGTCTGAGGTTTCGGGTGTTGTCCACATTGAGAGCGGTAAGCGTAAGCGTGAAGTTACCGTCACTACCGCCGAGGGTGAAGCAATGACCTACAGTATTTCTTTCGGCGCACCGTTGCTGGTGGTAGAAGGTGAAACGGTTGAGGCCGGGGATTTGTTGACGGATGGTTCGGTTAACCCGCACGATATCATGAAAATCAATGGCGCACGTGGTGTGGAGCGGTACATAATCAACGAAGTTGTTAAGGTCTACAATAACAACGGTGTTGATATCAACGATAAGCATATTGAAATAATTGCGCGGCAAATGTTGCGGAAGTATCGGGTGGATGATCCGGGCGACACCGATTTGTTGACCGGGTCGGTGGTCGACATGTTTACTTACGAAGAAGCAAATCAAAAAGCAGAAGCGGAGGGTAAGCAGCCGGCTGACGGTAAGCGGATTCTGCTCGGTATAACTAAGGCTTCACTTGCTACGGATTCTTTCCTTTCGGCGGCTTCGTTCCAAGAAACGACAAGAGTGCTTACTGATGCAGCGGTTAAGGGTAAGATTGATCCATTGCTCGGCTTAAAGGAAAATGTCATCATCGGTACACTTATTCCGGCCGGTACGGGCTTGAGTCATTATCGTCGTCTGACCCCTGTGCCAGTGATTGATGAGAATGCGGAGATCCTTGCCAAGTATAGTGATGGGAAAGCTTTGAATCCAAAATTTATAAATGCGAATGCGCTTGCGGCTGATCACCCGGTTCATTTGCATATGGCTGGCAAGACGATAGCTACGGAGGACGGGCTGGCTTGTCATTTAGCTGATCTAAACGGCAAGTCGGATTATAATTCTTAAGTTTTTACTGCGTTTAAGCTGTATTCATCGCTCCTAAGCGGTGGGTACAGCTTTTTTGCGTGCTGAGTGCTGGGCGCACAGGTGTGGTGTGCGATCGGGCGTGCCGATTGAGCAGATAGCATGGCAGTAGATGAGTAGTAAAGCAAGCATGATAAGCATGGCAGTAGATGAGCATAGCAAGTGATTAATATTAAGATCAGGGTATGGGCGTGACGTGAAATTTGCAGTTTTAGATTTGGAGTGGAATAGTGCGCCGCCGGGCGGCAAACCGCGGCAAAGAGGCGGGAAGAAACTGGTTTTTGAAATAATGGAGATCGGGGCTTTGATGCTTGACGACCGAGGGACGGTGTTGGGCAGTTTTCATCGGCGTATACGGGCTGAAGTATACCGGAAAATCAATCCTTATATCGCTAAAGTGACGAAGGTGAAAAATGCGGATCTACGTTGCGGTGAGCCGTTTGTTACGGTGTATGCCGATTTTCGGGCGTGGCTGACGGAAATGGCGAACGCGAGTGGCGGGGCCGAGGTGAGTGCGGCAGGCGGTGAAGAAGTGCCAAAGAGCATGCCGAGTGCGGCAGGCGGTGGTGAATTGGGCAGATCGGAAGCGATTGTTTTATGTGCGTGGGGCTGTAACGATATGCAAAACCTAAAGGCGAACTGTGACTTTTTCGGTTGTCGCCCGAAGCTAAACTTTCCTTCTCTAGACATACAATACGTTTATGGTTTGGCGGTCGAAAAAAAGGTCGGGCAGCGCAAATTGGAGGAAGCGGTGGAGCGATTAACAGCGGATTTTGCCGGCACTTGGCATGAAGCCTTGAGCGATGCGGCGGCCGCGGCGATGATTTTGCGTGATCTGTTGGCGCACGGCGTTAACCCGACAATTTTGCAAAGGTACTTTGTTAAATCGCCCGATGTTCCACATAAAACGGCGCACATTACCGCCGACAGCCGAAAAGCATTGACCACTGCGCTGGCGACGAACGAATACCGTTGTCCTATTTGCGGTGGGCCGATGTCTAAGCCGGCTAAGGTGCGCAAAAAAGCTGGGGACATGATGTGGTCATTGCAGTGTTTGCAGCATGGAGAATATGCCGTACACGCGCATATTACGGCCGGGAAACCAATGCCGGGAAATTTTTCGGCCAAACTGATGTGGCGGCGAATTCCACCTCAGTTACCGGATTTTTATTTGAAACAAATACAGCCGAAAGTAAATGAATGATGTATAATAATTACAAATGTAAATAGGCAATAAAATATTGCTTTTCAATTACCAATAATATGGTTGATGGTGTGCTCGGCGGTATGAAGCCGCTAATATGCCGGCGGTGAGTGAGGGCAGGCAGCATCAGAAGCAACGCGACCACGGAGAGGACATGAATATGTTACGCAAAAATAAGCAGCGGCTTGCTGTATCCTTGATGCTAGCGGTGCTTTGGCCAGCCTTGGCGGCGTTTTCGTCAGGTTCATTTTGGACGATTAAACCAGTTTCTGTAGTAAAGGCGGATCTTGATCCGAGGGATAGGGCGGAAGAAGGCAGTCAGACTTTTAATTTGAGTTTTAAGCTGGAGCGGCTACCTTTGACTAACTATGAAAATATGAACGCCGTATATTCTAATTACTGGAGCAATCAGCCGGATAATCAGGTTTTCGATAAGAATAACTGGGAATTGAACGACTTCGCGGTGGAATATGAATTGCATATAGATGGTCAACTCTCAACATACAAGCGAGAGCAGGTTTACCGTAAAGATGGGCGTGAGTTCTCGCCGGAGGTAGTGTTCAGTGAAGTTAGGGTACCATACAATAAAATAGAAACCGAATACTACGTTTCTCCAACTGGGTCATTGGTTGCACCATATTTGCTTCATTATGATTTGTATTTAAAAAAATCTGATAACAAGATGATTTTGCGTGTGCCGCGAATTAAGCCAGCAGACTATTATGAAGGTGATCTGACGCAGGTGAAACTGTTGTCTATTAGTGAGCCAAAATTTGTTGCACTTAACGGCGGTAGTGATGCGACTGCAAAAATATATTTAAACGGTGTTATGGGCAATGATGCCGCTGATGGTAGGAGTGAGGCGACCGCAGTTAAAACATTTGCCAAGGCGAAAAGCCTGGCCGCTGTAGCTCCAAAAGCCGTAAAAATTATTGTTACTGGTACTACTCAGCTTGCAGGGGAGATATCTTTGGCGGGAACTGCGGCGGAGGTTATCAGAGCTGAAAACTTTAATGGCTATCTCTTTGCAGTCTCTCCGGGGAAAAAAGTTACTCTTCGCAATATTGTTATTGACGGAAATTCAGAGAATAATGACGCGATCGAAAGTGCTTTGATCAATGTTGAAAAGGCCGAACTAGATATCGGATACGGGACGGTTATACGAAATAACCGCATAAAAGCGATTAAAAATAATTCTACTCAAGGCGGCGGGATATATGCCACTGAATCAACGCTCAAAATGACAGGAGGGCGTATTGAAAAAAATCGGGCTAATTTTGGGGGCGGTATATGTCTCCGCAAATCGACGATGAATTTCTCCGGGGGACAAGTGAGTGAGAATGAGGCTCCTTTGTCTATACATAAGAATATGTCGCCGCTAGTTTATAGCTCGGCTGGCGGTGGTATTGCAGTGGCTGACGGTTCAACTCTGAACCTATCTGGAGAAGCTGCCGTGCTAAAAAACAAGGCTGCGGAAATCGGCGGTGGCATCAGTCTGGGGACTAATGAGTGGGGAAATGGAAATTTTTTGAATATGCGGGGGGGAGTGGTTGACGGGAACGAAGCCGGCTCATCCGGGGGCGGTATTTTCATTCAGGCTAAGTATTATTACGGCGGCGCATCGGTGGCACGGATTGAAGGAGGCAGAATCACGGCTAATGTTATGAACGGTAAAGGCAAAACGGAAAAGGCCTTTGGCGGTGGCGGCATCTATGTAAACGGGGCCCTTTCGCACTATAATGGACAATATTTAGGTGGGGCCAATGGTGAATTGTATCTGAAAAATGCATTGATTACACAGAATACCACAACTTTTCAAGGTGGAGGTTTGGCAGCTTGCCCTATATCAAAAACGAAAATTTACGCAACGAACGGTGCGGCTATTTTTGGCAATAATGGGCTAAATAAGTTTAATGACATATTTATTTTTTGTCGGCACCAGTTAGGCCTTCATGGCGGGGAACCGGAATACAGTATTTCGTCTCGAATGCTTGGTGGTACGTTGTATAAATGGAAAAACGCTGCCGACGGTTTGTCTTTCCCTTCAGAAAAACTTGCAGGCAAGTTAACAGAGGATAATTCTTATATAGGTTTATACACGGAGGAAAGGATTGATTCCTTGGGGCAAAAACTTGGTCGTGTTATTATAAGCGGCAACCACTCTGCAACACGGGGCGGCGGTATCGGAAGCAACGGTAACATTATAATCGGCGAAGATCCGACGACATCAATTTCGGTTAGAAAAAAATGGGAAGGTAAGCCTTTGGTGGGACAGGATTTCCCGGCAGTTACCGTAGGGCTTTGGGCGAAGGTCGGCGGGCGAGCTTGGTTGATTGAAAAGCGGCAGTTGAGTAAAGATATTAACTGGCAAACGGTTTTTGAGGATTTGCCGGTAAACCTTGACAATCAAGCCGTTGTTTATAGTATATTGGAAGACGCTCTCGACGGTTATAACGCGGAGATTAGTGGCAATACTGCTGCTGGATTTACGATAACGAATAAGGCTAAACCGACTGAGCCAACTGGGCCAACTGAGCCAACTGAGCCAACTGGGCCAACTGAGCCAACTGAGCCAACTGAGCCAACTGAGCCAACTGAGCCAACTGAGCCAACTGAGCCGACTGAGCCAACTGAGCCAACTGAGCCAACTGAGCCGACTAAACCGATTGAGCCGAATATTCCACAGACCGGGGAAAAGGCGGTCGCAAGCGAATTTTCTGTAACGACAGCAATTGTTCTGGTTCTTGGGATCATTGTTGTCGCAATCATCGGGGGCAGCGGATACAGACGTAAAGCGAAAGTTAAAAATTAGGGGAACGATCATGAACTTAGATGAAAAAATCAGAAAGCTTACCGAAGATATCTTTGACCATCCGGAACTCGGATACGAAGAATGGCATACACGTACGGTTGTTTGCGATTTTTTACATGAGGTATGCCCGGAACTAAAAATCACTGATTTTGCCAGAACCGGATTTTTGCTCAGCTTGCCTCACGCGGCGGCCAAGCCCTATCGACTGTGTTTTGTTGCTGAGTTGGATGCGGTTTATCAGCCGGGCCATTTTCATTGCGACCCGGTCACCGGAGCTGCTCACGTTTGTGGCCATTACACGCAGGTGGGTATCGCTTTGGCGTTGTTGGTAAGGCTTTTGGAAAATAGATTATATGAAAAACTCAAGTTCGGGGTGGATTTTGTGTTCGTGCCGGCGGAAGAGTTTTTGGATCTGGCACACCGGCAAGAGTTGAAAGATCGCGGTGAGATTGAATATTTCGGCGGTAAGGCACAAGCGATCAAAGAAGGAGTTTTTGAACCTTATGACTTCTGTGTTTGCACTCATGCTATGGGGGGCGATTACCCGGAGTTCTCGACAGAAATCAATGCGGATCTTGACGGGTTCTTATTTAAATATTTCACTTTTAAAGGGCAGGCGGCGCACGCCGGTTTTGCCCCGTGGCTAGGTAAAAATGCTTTATCCATGGCCAATTTGTTTCAAACGGCACTCGCTTACTTGCGGCAACAGCTCGATGACTCGAAATTGGTTCGTTTTAATCCGGTTTTGCTGGACGGAAATTTCGGCATAAACATAATTGCCGACCGGGCGAAGATTGGTACCGATTTGCGTACCAACGATGTTGACTATATGATTCAAGTGGCTAAACAGCTCGATCAGGCGGCGCAGGGAGCAGCGACGGCCTTGGGCGGTGCGGTCGAAATTGAAACACAAATGGGGTACTTGCCATTTGTGCAGGATCGATATCTCAGCACTTTTGTGAAAAAAGCATTTGCCAAACAGGATAAAATTAAGAAATTGTATGAAAATCGGCCCTCAGCTGCCGCGGGTGATATCGGGGATTTGTCCTTTATCATGCCGGCGATTCAAATCGGTTACAGCGGCTTTACGGGGCGCATCCACGGCACTGATTTCATACATACTGATTTGACGGCAATTCTCACCACTTTCCCCGACTTTTTGGTGCGGGTACTCATGGAAATGTCGGACGGTATAGAGGTAGCTCACTTCTATCGCCGTTCCTTCATTGAATACAAAAAAACTATAGAAAGATTTGGAGTAGAGCATGATTAAGAAAAACATTCTGTATTTGCTTTTCGTTGTTCTGACGATCACGGTTGCCGAATTAATCGGTTTCCGCAGCATTAAGCTAGGGGCAATTAAATTGAACTTTTTGCCGCTGGTTTTTGCCCTGATCATTACCATGGTGGCCGGCCTTAAGGTGTTTCGCAAAGGTATTTTGGCGAAAATTTATACCAAAGAGCACATCCATTTTGCGGGTAAATATCTGATCATCATCATGTTGCCGTTGATGGCTAGGTACGGAGCGGATGTTGCGCCGCGTATCAAAGAAATATTTTCTATCGGCTGGGTATTTTTGTTGCAGGAAATAGGCAATCTAGGCACCGTTGTTTTGGGTCTGCCGATAGCCATATTATTGGGTTTGCGTGAAGAGGCGATTGGCTCGACTCTGGGAATCGGGCGTGAGGGTGAACTCGCTTTTATCAGCGAAAAATACGGACTTGATTCAAAGCCGGGGCGCGGAGTTTTGTCAATGTATATTTTCGGCACACTTTTCGGGGCGCTGTTTTTCTCGATTGTCGCGCCCATCTTTTTGAGCTTTGGTTTCCGGCCGGAGGCTTTGGCCATGGCTTCGGGTATGGGGTCGGCTTCGATGATGGCCGGTGCTTCATCGGCTTTGGCGGCAACTCTGCCGCAGGAGGCTGGCATGATTTCGGCTTATGCGGCCGCTTCGCAACTTTTGACTTCATTTTTAGGTACGTTCACGATGATATTCCTGGCAGTCCCGCTACAGCATTTTATGTACAGGAAACTAACCGGAAAGGAAATTTAAATGCTTAAAGAACTAAGAAAAAATGCCTTGATTCTGCTGCTCAGCTTAGCTTTAATTTTATTCACTCAATGGATAAAAAATGTAAAAAATCCCGGCTCGGCGCCGCTGACTTGGGATACTTTGGGAGGGCTTTTTTTACTCGGCCTTTTTGCTTTAATCGGAATTTTAGTTAAACATTTGTTGAGCGGGGTGAAGATTAAGTTCATTCGCGACTTCCCCGTTCTTGGCTGGGTTTCCATAACGTCATTGATCATGTGCATGATTTTCCCGACGGCAATCAAATGGATCAACGGGGTGAATTTTTTGGCTATCACTACGCCGATTTTAACTTTTGCTGGTATTTCGGTCGCGGATCGTCTAACTGATATTTCAAAAATGAGTTGGAAAATAGTTATTGTCGGAATTTTCGTCTTTTTGGGCACTTACCTCGGCAGTGGTATTCTCGCGCAGGCGGCTCTGTATTTAAGCGGCAAGTAAGGCTTAACGGAAGAAAGAATTAACAGCGGATAAATAAATCAGCAGATAAATCAGCGGATAAATAAATCAGAACAAAGGCTGAGGCCGATAGGCGATACTTCATGATCACTTATCGGCCATTTCTGCGTAGCTTATCGCCCGTTTCTGTCGTCTGTTGCTTCTAATGGATCAAGATACGAGAACCTGGCAGGAACGCATGGTCTCGAGGGCGGCGAGATGCTTAGCGGGGGTAACACCGGCGCAGCAGTCGGCGGCAACTTTGATGGTAACTTCGGGCAGCATTGCCTTTAGAATCAGCGCATTGGAAACGACGCAAATGTCGGTACACAGTCCTACTAGCTCAAGTTCGATCGGCTCAGTGGCCGCTGTTTGTTTTAAGTCACGGGCAAGTTCAAGGCTGCCAAAAGCTGACTTTTCATATACTTTAGCGGCGGTGAGCAGTCCTGCGATGGTGGGGTGCAGCTGCCAGCCGGCAGTTCCTTTTATGCAGTGGGGTACGGGAAGCAGGCGACCTTCTTGGGTGGACAGGTAATTGTTGTAGTGAGTGTCCATCGTAACGATTATGTCGTTTGACGGATAACTGAGGATCTTAGCTTTTACTTTGGGCAGTATCGCTTGTGCCTCCTGCGTGCCTAAAGCTCCATCGATAAAATCATTCTGCATATCAATTACAATTAAAATTTTGCGCATATTTGTTGCCTCCTTGCCGCAAATCAGAACAGTGTGACCGGTGATCCATGACCGATGATCCATGTTCAACGCTCAACGTTCAGTATAATGCCGTTTGCAGCAGATGTCATTATCGCTCGCCCGGAATGGCGATAGTTTTACGAAGAATCAAACCTAAAGCGAGTAAAGGTAAGCCGCCGATGAGTGTTAAAGCTGCCCACCAGGGAGGAGCAGCTTCTCCGGTTTTGGGCAGCGGCACGCCGGCGGAACGCGGCGGCATATTTCTACCAGAAACTTTCGGCAGATCAGGCTCGGTAGGCGGCGCGATAGGTTTAAAAGATGCCGGCGGTGTTATGAGACCGGGCTTGGGCGAAGAGACGGCTTTCACCGTAAGGCTAATGACATCGTCAGTTGTAGCGATGGCATCTTTCCCGTCCGGCCATTGTTCTCCCTGCCATTTAAAGGCGAAATATTTTACCTCGCCGCCGGCGGAAACAGCAGTCGCCGCAAAGCGGCCGTTTACCTTCCCGATTATGGTAAAATTCTGATCGAGCGGGGCATCGTTTTTAATCTTCAAATTAGGTACGGTGAGCCTCATCCAACCGCTTTCACCTCCTGCCGGATCGACCACCTTTTCCAGATCAGTATAGGTTCTAACATCTGCCGTATTGTTTAGGCTAAACTCTAAAGTGACAGTTTGACCATTGATATTAACCGAATCGACCTTAAATCCGGTACCGAAATTTTCGCACTTAATATCTGCCGGTGACAGGCTGCGCGGCAAACTTATATCATCAGGAGCTGTAAAGCTCGCGGTAAAGCCAAAGTCGATATCCGATAGAGCAATTTGATCGTGCTTTTCCCCGGGATAGGCAGCTTCAATTTTGGCCATTTGTTCGTGGATCGGTTCTACCTGTAAAGCGCCGGTCAAAGGGAAGGTAGCTCCGGGAGTGAGCTCGATTACGGCATCATGCTCGGTGTTATTATTAACCGCCATATCGGCTGGCAGAGGTAGCTCGAGCGGATAAAGACAGCGGAAAGTTTGCGTTATTCCGGGTTTGTTAGTATCTTTGGCCTCGGTAATTTGTTCGCCTTTCCAAGTGAATGTAAACTTTTTGGTTGCGTTAGAATTCATATCAGTAGCGTAAGCGGAAAAATTGCCCTCGACTGTGCCGGTTGCGGTAAATTCCTCCAAGTTGGTAAACTTACCGGGCGCGCAAGTGAGTCCTGTCACGGTGAAAGTCAGGGGTTTGGGCATCCAGGGATGATAGCCGGGTTGGGGCACCCCGGTTGACTCTACGGCTTCTTTGAGCTGCTTATAGTTGCTGATGCCTTGTTTCAGTTTAAAAGTCACGTCCAGCGTTGCCTCGGGAGTTGAACCGGCTTTAACTGAATCTACTTCGAAACAATTGCCGAGGCCGGCCGCTTGCACGGTGGGGTTGGCCGGCAGAACAACCCCGACTGGCAAAGTCAGTCGCGCTTTGAACACGGAACTGAGTTGAGTTAACTTGATTTGCGATAAATCGCTAATGTTTTTGGCCAATTCCCCTTCGAGAGAGTTCATCTGATGGACAATTTCGGTGGCATCCACGGCACCGGTAATTGCAAAAGATCCTGAGGTATTTAAATTTTTGATCCTGGTGGTCTGGCCGGGATCTTTGCTCCACATGTCGGCAGGAATCCGGCACTCTGCGTTTATGGTTGGGATGTTTGGATTTTGTTGCCATTTCAGGTAAAAGGTCGTATCATCAGTCAAAGCTGTATCCTTGCTGAGATCGGCGCATTGCTTGCCATCCGGGTCGTTAAACCAGTAATAATAATGTTTTCGCAAAAAAAATCCGACCTGTTTATCAAAAGTGCCTAAAATGTTGTATTGGCGTGTAGCAATCTCTTTTAAAACTTTGTCATCCGGATCATTCGTAAAGCCGACAAGCCCCGACTTGGCTAGGTCGATTGTTGGATCAAGGGTTTGCAAAAGGCTGACTAAAGACATTTTATCGACAACGGCAGGGGTTTTCTTGATTACGGCAACTTCTCCGCCAGCAGAATCTTTATCAATGGAAAAAATGTCCGATCTGGCCTTAAAAATACTTTGTTTAGTAAAAATGCCACCGTTGGCGGAAAATTTAACCGTAAGCAGCTTATTTTCCCAAATCGCGTATAAGTTATAGATGTTTTTAGCTCCGGGCAAGGTTATGACCTTGCCGGCAGCCGTCTCGGGGGCGGCGGCATCCGGCCTTGTTGCCCAGCCTCTAAATACTTTGCCGTCCGGAACAAAAGCAGGGCTTTGTGCTTTCACCGCGGCGAGGGAGAGGACTTTGAAAGTGCGCTGAGGATTAGAAAAAGCCATGCTCAGCACCTTGTTGTCGGCAGCCGCATTATTGTACTTGATCAGGTAGGCATTTGGATCTTTTTCCCACTTGGCATACACGTCCAAATCCTTCGGGACTTTAATGGCTTCATTGAACGGCTGCTCTGAATTATCGGTAAGATTTTTGTAAAACCAGCCTTTAAACTTGTAACCGGCAGCTTGGGGCTGGGATGGGAGCTGGGTATTGCCACCTGCTATTTTAACGGCAGCGTTAAGGGGGTAACCGCGCATGGCTGATGCGGTTTTGGCGGTAGTTGAGCCGTCGGAGAAGCAGACGTCTTTTACAGGTGCGGCAGAAGTGGGGTCGTTGAGATAAAACTGTACTTTAGCGGCCGGAACCCAGACGTGCTTTTGCCCGTCGCTTGAAGGCTTGGTCACGGAATAGTCGTAGGGTTTGCCTTGGCGGTTTAACGGTTGCAGTAATGTTTGCGTCGGATCGCTTAAGGTAAACAGAGATAAGGGTTCATTGCCGTTTGCGGCCCCGTTATTCGGAATTGTGCTGCCGTCACCGGCATGATAGTCGGGTGCATAGGTCACTAAGTATGAGCCACCGAGTACAATGTAGGTATTTTTGTTTTGGGCACTGCCGGTATGTGCAGCTTTGTTTGCAGGGGTTTTAACCAGACAATTGTCTTTGAAAATTATTTCGCCGTTGCCCTGAGCCCCGAATACAGCGCCGGACTGTTTGCCGTTGCTTATTATGGTTGAGCTAATCAGTTCAACGCTACCGGTATTTATATTTAAGCCACCGACTCCACTGTTATTTAATTCCAAGGTTGAGTCTTTGAAGGTAATTTTTTTCTTTTTATCGGATAAACCGATGGAAATACCGGCAGTTGTTCCGGCATTTACTGTAATTTTTGAGTTGCGTACAGAACTTTCTTTGTCTTTGTCGCCCTGAATGGTAAAGCCGGTGGGGCAACGCCAACCGGAGCCTTTATTGACGGTTAAAGACGAATTTTCCATATCAAGAGTACCAATGTAGTAACCCATCCCGAAGCCGGCGACGGTAAAATCAGCGTTTTTGAGGGTTAAATTACGGGCATCGAACCAAGTGCGCTTCTGGGAGTTGACGTTTACAATGCAATTTTCGAAGCTACTGCCATCGTTATAAAAATCGGTGGAGCATATATCGTTTACCATGATGCGTAATTTATTTTTGTCGCCAGAACCTTTAACTTTGCCGCCGAAACTCACCCCGGTTCCATCTTCCACTCCGTTATCCTGAAAGTTGTAAATCCCGTCAGTGATTAGTGAGCCCGCCTCTGCTGTCAGAGCGGTCGCAAATCCTCGCATTTGCATTTCGCCGCTACCGGTGAGGGTTGCGCCCTTGCTTAAAACTATTCCCTTAAGCTTATTTCCGTCGGCACTAAAAGTTGCCCCGGCGGCGGTTACCGCCAGCGTGATGCCGTCCGGTATGATAATGGTTTTGTCCAGCTTAAATTCGCCGGTGATGTTGATGCGTCGCACTGTTGGCTCGGCGGCAGCCTTGGCAAGAGCCGCTTCCAGCGTTTTTAATTCAGCGTTTGCCGTGCCTGCGGCTGTGTCGTCACCGGTTGATGCGTTGACCCATAAGGTATCGGCCGCTGCCCGAGTTGTCATCTGCCCTATTTCTGCATCTGCCGGCGATGGGCCTGGCTGATTGGCAGCGGTAACGGTTGGCACTATGCCGATGGAGAAACCGGCAAGTAAAGCGGTGACCAGAGCGATGACGACGGCCATTTTCAAAGCGGCTTGGCCGGAGCAACGAAAAACTTTATACATAAAACACATGTATCCTTTCTGCCTTTGCAGCAACTGAAGTGAATTGTTGTAAAAGCCTCAGTAAGCAAAATTATAATTCCGAATAAAAAGTTTTACCATAAATTAATTATAATATATGTTATCTGTATCCATACGGCAAGGTAAAGACAGAAACTGTAACCATTTGTTATTTATTTGAAATATAGTTTTTGCTAAGGTGAAATATATCTTGCCCGGCCAGAAAAATATACGGTTACAGCCGTTGTACCGGCCGCGATATGTGATAGAATAGCAAGACGATCTCTTAACATTTTAATATGCGTACGTGGCGCCGGTGGTAGGCTGTTCTAGGGACTCGTACGCCAGTGAAGGCGAAAATATGAAGATGGACAACAAAAGAAAAGGCATGCTGCTGGCGGCACTGGGGGGATGCTTGTGGGGCTTTTCCGGTGTTTTGGCGCAGTTGATATTGGATTGCGGTATAGGCTCGGAATGGCTGGTCAGCTGCCGGCTGCTGCTTGGCGGCTTATGTATTTTAGTTTACAGCGGAATTTTTAAGCATGAGCATACTTGGGCCATTTTTCGCTCGCGCCGAGCCGTAATTAGGCTCGTCTGTTTTTCTTTCATCGGCATGAGTTTGGTACAATACGCTTTTTTCAAAACGATTGAGCTAAGTTCGGCAGCTTTTGCTACGATTATTCAGTTTATTTCTCCGGTTTTATTGTATGGATATGAGCTGGCGCGTGGAATTAAGCGGTTGCGGCTGCTTGACCTGAGCCTGATAATAGCGGCGATTTTTGGGGTAGTGCTGGTGGTTACAGACGGGGAATTCAGTCGATTGCATGTTTCGTTGCCGGCGTTGTTGGTCGGGCTTTTGACTGCGCTCAGTGTGGTCAGTTATACGGTTTTGCCGCAGCCGTTGATCAAAACCTATGGGGCCGCGCCTACCGTTGGTTTCGGGATGTTCATTGCGGGGGTTTGTTTTCAGTTTTGGCATCCGTTGTCTGGTTTGCCGGTGCATCTTGATGCCAAAGTTTTGTTCTACTTGACTTTGATGATCATTTTGGGGACGGTGGTTGCTTTCCTGGCCTATTTGCAAAGTACAGTATATATTCCGGGGAGCATGGCCTGTCTGTTTACGGCGTTGGAGCCGCTTTTGGTTTCAATTCTGTCTGTTTTTATTTTCGGGAAGCGTTTCAGCTATGGGGAAGTGATCGGAATTGCGATTATTATGGTGTCGATATTGTTGTTTTCCAAGGTCAGCAAAACGCAGGCGGAAACTAGGCCTAAGCGGTGAATGAGATGAAATCTAAGAAGTGAATGCCGGACGCAGGCGTAGGCGGCCGGCGGCGACAAAAAAGTCTGCTCGATGGGGAGCAGACTTCAGTTCTTTATGGTCGGTGCAATGAGCGGATGGCGGTATGCCGATACGGCGCGGTAGGACGTGCTGCTCAGGCATTATTGCAAATGAGATCCCGGAGCTGCGAGGTGAGCAACACGCTCGGACAAAACCAGGCGTTCATTAAATCTTTCCGAGGCGAGGGCGCATTCCGCCGCTGTCGGGTGACTTTTGAACAGTTCATAGCGCAGCCCCTTTTCCGGCGTGTAGGCGTGTTCGCGTGCTACAGCCCCATCGCCCATGGTTTTTGCTGCCCGCTTAAACTTTTCAATCATTTGCGGGTCCAACGCACCGTTGCAAACGTAACTGCCGATGACCTCAGCTCCGGCCGCCTTGACCAGGTTTACGCCATTGCGAATTGCCGTGAAAGCGTGCTCAGAATCAGCGAAATAAGCGAGTGTACAAAAAACGAATACACGTTTGCCGGCTAAATGCGGTAACCAAGCCTGGAACTGTTCGTCCATTGAACCCTGCGTAACATAGTAGCCTAGGGCGACGTAATCAGCTGCCGCACACTCCGGTTTTTGTTTAAAATCCAGCAAGCGTTTTTCGGCTACCGGTATATCAGGCCATTGTTTAAGGCTGTCTAGTCCGTCGTATATAGCTTGGGCCACTTTTTTTGTGCAGCCGGTTAGTGAGTGATAGATAATGTCGATTTTCATATATAACCTCCTAAAGTTAAGCTTTTTAAGCTTTTGAAAGCAAAAATTATATTATTTCGCTTCTACATAATGCGCTCTTTGATTAAGTAAGCGTAAACCTGTTCCAAAATAAAGTCCATGCCGCGGCTGCCCATAAAAGGCAGGTGTGTTGCCAAAACTTGCGTACTGTACCACGGAAAACTTATTAAAACTTTGCTGTTACTTGCAGCTGCCAGATCAAGGCTTTCCTGATCAGCGAAGATGAGGCCGTTTGACCAGGTGGCGATTGCTGCCAGACGTTCGGCTTCCGGCGCGGTCGGTTCGAGCTGAGCCGTAAAGTGCAGACCTAACGGCTCCAAGGCGGCGGCAAGGCTGGTGTTCACTTCAGCGTGGGCGACACTGTACAAAAGAACTGGTGCAGTCGCACGGCGCAGAATATAGGGCAACATGGCACATCGTTTGATTCGCGCATTTAAATGGTTTTCGACTGAGGCATTTACCGTGATGCCCAACTGAGTGGCGATTGCCCGCAAGGCGGTCAGACAGGGATGGTAGCCGTAAAAGTTTGGCTCCAAATAAGGTATATTAAAACGGGCTTGCAGGGCTTGCGCCAAGGGAAGGGCTTCCGGCCGCAGTACGAGTGAAATGTCGGCGCTCGCTGCCATCGGCAATTTATCTATAGCTCCGTTGATCGTGAACGATGAAGCCGGCTCCAAATTGAGGCCTTCCTTGAGCAGCCGTTGCACCTCAAACAAATCGGAAAGGCTACGAAAATGATCAGGTGAAAAGCCGAGCAAGTTGTAGGTAAGTTTGTGCTCTGGCGGCGTAGCAGAAATTGGAACGGCGTCAGCGGCAATGCTGGATAAGCCGGCCGTCAGATTTGTACCGGTCGTTACTGGAGGGCTGTTTAGTGGGATTTCTTCGACCAGATCAGCCAGAAGACGATAAACGGCTTCGGTTCCTACCCGATAATTGCCGCCGAAACCGCCGGTGTTGTGAACATGGAGACGAGCTTGCACATCTCTTTGTAAGTAATGACAAATTCCGTTCAAATCCGCCCCAATGGTCGTAGAAACTGAAGATCCGACGACAAAAATATGCTTAGGCTTGTAAGTCAGATCAATTTCCCGGACTGCTTTTTCCAAGTTTTTACTATTCCCCATGACGACATCCGTTTCCGTCATGTGGCTGACAAAATAGCGGTTGTCGGTTTTGAGATCCAAATCACCGATCAGTCCGAGCCCGTAATGCGTCGTGCCGGCCGGTCCGTATTCTAAAATACAGGCATCCGACAAAGCCAGAAGATTCCACAATAAACCCATACGGTCTGACGGCGTCGGCAAAAGCTTAGTCAGCGACATTTTGTGCTCCTTTCACCACTAATGATTGGTACATTTCAATGCTTTCTTCCAGAAATAAAAGAAGTTGAGTATTTAGTTGGAATCCGTAGGCTTGCCCCAGCCTGTCCATGGCGCGTTGGACTATACCTTTTTTCAGCAGACGTTCAAAATATTCGTGGCCGAAGTAAAATTCGGGGCGCAAAATATCATACATGTCTCGTAGTGGGGCGATGTTGGCGTTGCGAGTCACATAGGGATTATATTTGGCCAAAATGCGATTCACGGCGGTGTCATCTGCCGTTGTCCATTGAGAAAGTTGAATGAGTTTGGGCTGAAGCCCGAGCTCGGTAAGGTAGGCGTTCAATTCCAGTTGCGGCAGAGGCGTATTGCCGTAAATGTATGAATATCCTTGGAGCTTCGGTGTTACACGTTCGGCGATGCGCCGGGCAGCGGTTTTTTTGCTGTTTAACCATTCCTCCATTCTCTGCCTGGTTTCCGGTTTTAAAATTTTATCAAACAAATCTAGGTAGGCATTTTCAATTGTGCGTGGGGTGACAAAGCGGTCAAAATATATGTATGGTAAGCTGAAACGGTCTAACATCGCTTGGGCTAAGGGAAGTCCGATCCGGTCTGTTACTAGATTCAGCCGTGCCGCCGGAGCTTTGACGAGATCGGAAATATCGCAATCGGAGGGGAGAACTAAGTTAATCGGCAGACCGATCGTGTTCAGGCATTCGGCCAATTCGCTCTGGGCAAAGTTATCATGTCGTGGCCCTAAAATATTGACGGCTAACTGCGGCGGCTGCTCGCGCATGACAGGTAGGCAAGCGGTAAGGGCAGCTTCCATTCCGGCAAGGTGATTTTCGGAGCGGTAATGCTCGGTGTGGATGACGGTGACGGCGATATTCAGTCTGGCGGCGGCGCGAGCGCACAAGCTGTCAAAGTCGTCTCCGATCAACTCGACCACACAGGTGGTAATTACAAATAGCAGCTCGGGCCTTCCTTGGGCGGTAATTTCTTCTATGGCGGCGTTTAGTTTGTCACCGCTGCCGAAACTGATATCTGTAGGCTGTAGGACGAGGGAATAGCAGCGTTCGGCCAACGTCCCGAAATCTCCTCCTGCCATGGCGGACGACTTTGCATAATAAGTACATTCATCCGTCCCGACAACCAGACAAGAGGCATTGCGGATGCGTCTAATAAGCATTAAAGAGCCGAACAGCGGACAGTGACTACCGGGAAAGACGGCGTGAGAAAGCGGTTGGATATCTTCAAGAGATTTGACCTGGGCGAGTCGCTTGATCGGCGGACTATTTTCGGGACGGCTCAAGCCGGAAGGGCTTTGACACCGTGGTTGAAGCGATGGCGAGGCTGAAAAAGTAGACATAAGTTCTCCTTCGTATATATGGTATACAAATTTATTTTAATAATGTTGTTTCCGCTTGATTTTGCTGCTCCGCGACAAGGCGGCAGACCCGATCGAAAGAAATCACCGGCCGGCGACGATCTTGTACCGGCACCAGCCGACACCCGACTCCGTATACTTCACGCAACATTTCCGGTTCAATAACCTCATCCGGCGGCCCTTCGGCGTATTTTTCCCCGTTGCGTAACACGATAACTCGATCACTCATATCGAGAGCTTGACTCAGATCGTGCAAAACCAAGACGACACCCAAGCCGTCTTCGTAGCAAAGCTTTTGCACCAACTCAATCATTTCCAGCTGATGACAAATATCCAAATAGGTGGTCGGCTCATCCAAAAACAAAATTCGCGGCTGTTGTGCCAATGAACAAGCCAACCATACCCTTTGCAATTCGCCTCCTGACAACTCTTTGATGTGCCGATCAGCAAAAACTAGAGTACGCGTACGTTCCATAGCGTGAGTGACGATATCATGGTCGGAGCTGCTGTCCGGACGGAACATTTTTTGATGCGGCATCCGCCCATAGCTTACCAGCTCACGCACGGTAAAATCGCCGGGAGCATGATGTATCTGCGGTAAAAGAGCAATCTTTTGCGACACCTCTTTCGGCTTGCAAGTTTGCAATTCGCGCCCGTCTAAAAAAATTTCCCCGGATTGATAGGGTAAGATCCCGATCAAAGCTTTTAAAAGAGTTGATTTACCTGAGCCGTTGGGGCCGATTAGACAAAGAATTTCTTTTTCGCGTAAAGTGGCGGAAAAATTATTGATGATTTTTCGCTGGCCATAACCGACATTTAAATGATTGATTCTTATTTCCATAATTTCCTCTGTTTTCTCTATTTGCGGCAAATCTTACCATGACTGTGAGAACGCAACAAATATAGGAAAAACGGCCCCCCGGCTACGGCCATGACTATGCCCAGTGGCAATTCCATACCTTCAATCAGCACTCGTCCGACCGTGTCGGCAACCAAAGCGATCAAGCCGCCCATCAGCATCGAGATTGGCAGCAGACGCCGGTAATCAGAGCCGATGATGATACGCCCAATATGAGGTACGACCAGGCCGATGAACCCGATGATGCCGACCGTGGCTACAGTAGAGGCCGACAGGAAAGCGGCCAAAGCGGAGATTAAAATTCTGGTCAGGGTGACGTTGAACCCGAGATTGACGGCCATTTCATCCCCAAGCTGCAGGGCGTTGGCTCCACGAATGGTGAGAAAGCTCAAGGCCAGACAAGGCACTCCGTAGGCCAGGATCAGTCGAACAGCAGACCAGGTGGAGGCAGCGATCGAACCATTAAGAAAGGCCAATACACCGGACAGACTGTCACTGTACATAATTTGTAGCAAAGCGTTAAATCCGCCCAGAACCGTGTTTATGGCGATCCCGGCCAGAACTATCCGCACCGGATTCATTGTGCCGTCATAGGCCATTATGTATATCAGTCCGCAGGTCAAAAGTGAGCCGCAAAAAGCGAACAGCGGAACAGAAGTGGATACGTTCGGCCAGAGTAACATTATAGCTGTAGCTGCGGTACCGGCCCCCGCTGAAACCCCGATTATGCCGGGATCCGCCAGCGGATTGCGCATAACCGCCTGTAAAAGAGCCCCAGCCGTTGCCAGACAGGCACCTACAATGATGGCGACAATTACTCGCGGCAGACGTAAATAAATCAAAATATTCCGTACGGTAGGTGAGCCTTCGCCGAAAATTGCTTCGACGATTTCCCGCAGGCTGTAACCGGCACTGCCTATGCGAAGGGAAATGAGGGAAAAGAGCCCTAGCAGGAGAATAAGAACTCCTGCCAGGCCCCAAAGGGTAAGCTTGCGCACGGCTTTTCGCTGTTGCGGTGGTTGTCGCTGTGATGTTTGCCCTTGCATTGTTTACCGTTTCCCTATTTACCTAATTTTTCGTTTAGCAAATCAATTAATTTTACAAAATCGGGGACTACTTCCAACCCTTTGCTGGTGGTGTAGTTGCCGGGGAGAGCGATGATTTTGTTATCCTTAACGGCCTGAATGGCTTCATAAATTTTGGGATCTTTGGCCTTGGCGTCGTTAAAAGCATCGAGCAAGGTTTGGGGATCATAGCCGGTGGGCGGAGCAATGAGGAAAATGACGGCCGGATTTTGCTTAGCCAATACTTCCAAGCTTGACGGTAGAACTCCGGAGCCCTTGGCATTGATCGGATCGGCGGCATTTTCAAAGCCGAGCAGTTTTAATTGTTGTCCGAAGAAACTGGTTGAGGTGGCAACCATAACGCCTTTACCGCCGGGCCCGAAGATAACCATTGCACTTTTGGCGGCGTGTTCCTTGGCATAGGCCTCAGCTGATTTGCGCATGGCTGCATATATGGCCGTTACATCCTCTTTGGCTTGGCTGCCGCCGAAAGCTTCGGCCAGACACTCGGTTTCCGCCTGATTGACGGCCAAATTCACAATCGGGCCTTCACTGGTGTAATAGACGGGAATGTTCAACTTTTCAATTTGGCTGCCGAATTTTTCTTTCATGCCGCCGCTCATGATTACCAGATCCGGTTCCATGGCAATAACAGCTTCGGTATCGACACTGCGCATGCCGGAATCAATTGTTTTAACGTTTTTGTAATATTCAGCGGCACGAGTGTTTTTTACAGTGCGGGAGACGCCGATCAAATCTACTTTTAATTTGGACATCAAGAATAAGGAAGAGGTGGACAGATTGACAATCTTTTTAGGATAGGCCTTAAGTTCCAAAGCTTTGCCGTGTTTCTTCCACACTGCTTCAGGATAGTTGATAACGAATTTACCGGTTTTGTCGAGATTGCTGCGGATGGTAAGCTCGTTCAGGTCGACGGTTGCACTTTTCCCGGCCGTATCGGCGGTAGCGGCGGCACCGGTGGCACCGGCGGCAGCCGTAGAAGATGCTGTACCGGTTTCCGACTTGGTTGTTCCCGGCGTTGAAGCGGCAGCTGATCCCTGTGACGGAGTGTTACCGGTTTGACAACCGGCGAGACAAAGTGCCAGTGCGGTGACGGCACAAAGTGAGCGTAAAACTTTCATATAAGTCCTCCTATAAATAAATTTTGCTTGCTTGTTTTTCCCGCCATCGGTGAAGTGCTGGAATCGGCGGTTTCGGGCGAAGTGACCATGATTTTGTTGGCCAGTTCAAGATAAACATCACGCATACGTGACGTCCCCGGGGCAAAGGCCTCAAAGACGGTCATACCCTTTGCTTCGGCGGTTTGAATTTCCGGAGAGCGCGGAATTATCTGTGTTATTTCCGTGCCTATTTCCGGCAAAGCCCGGCGCGTCAACTCGATTTCATCGGCGATGTTTTTCGAGTTGAGAATAAGCCCTTTCAACTCGGCGTAACCACGCTCCTTGAAATTTGCCACGGCTCGAGCGATATTGTGGGCGGCGTAAAGACTCATCATTTCCCCTGAAGATACGATATAAACTTCGCGGGCATAACCGCTGCGAATAGGCATGGCGAAGCCGCCGCAAACGACATCGCCCAAAACATCATAAATGATGACATCGGGGTGATAGGCGGTAAAGGCGTGCAGTTCCTCCAGTTTTTCGAAAGCGGAAATGATTCCGCGCCCGGCACAGCCTACACCGGGGGCAGGGCCGCCAGCTTCAACGCACAAAACGCCGGTCTTGCTTTTGAAAACGATATCGTCAAGTGTTATGGACCTGCCCTTAGCTGAAATCTGATCCAAAACGGTGGGAATTTGCTGCCCACCCATTAAATTTTTGGTGGAGTCAGCCTTGGGGTCGCACCCGATTTGCATCACTTGCAGGCCTTTTTCCGTCAATGCGGCACTGAGATTAGAAGAGGTGGTAGATTTACCGATACCGCCTTTTCCGTAGATTGCAATTCTTTTCATCGCAGAGTAAATACCGTCCTTTGCCTTGGCTAACTTTATGTTAGCATTAGTTTACTTTGTCGTGTTATCATTCTTTTTTTGTTAAATATAAAATTATTACGATTTTGGGCGGGGGAATAGTCAAATGATTTTCGTGTGTTAAAATTGTAGTTAACAGATGCTAACAATGCGTGCGAGGTGATTTTATGGCGAATGAACAGACCGATGTTGCCGATGAACGTTTATATAGATTCCAAGAAATATGCCAGCTTACTATACGGGGACGAGAAAAAGAAGCATACCGAAAAATGGTGCAACAAGCCCTGTTTATCAAGGGGGGCGGCGAAGAGGTTCGACTTTTTCGAGTGTTTTTGAATGCTATGAATCAGGCACATTACCATATTTTGCTGTATACGTTTGAAGCCTCGTTCCACCAGTTGTGTTATCGCCACGGAATTTTGTTCCATGAGGTTGAAAATTGGAATGAATTTTTACTGGTCGGCAAGCAGATTATAAATAATTACGCTGCCGCGGCAAATTCAATCCACAATCGTTATAAAGGAGCAATTAACACGGTTATCAACTACATACGCGAGAATATTGACCGGCCGCTGACATTACGGGAAATAGCGGATCAAGTTTACTTGAGTCGTTCTTATCTTTCGTCGATTTTTAAAGAAACGATGGGGGAAAATATAAAAGATTTTATTTACCGTGAGCGCATGCGCACGGCGCAGAATCTCTTGCTGTCAACGGATGTCGGAGTGCAGGAAATATCTTGTCGTTGCGGCTATCAGTCTTTTGCGTATTTTTCGGCATCTTTTCGGCGATATTGTCACATGAGTCCGACATCGTTTCGTCAAAGAGCTGTAGTGAAGTGATACGTGGCATTCTTATATTCGGCTCCAGCATCATGCACCTAGCAGAGTTGGGCAGACCGCAAAACTATAGCTTATAGCTTCCGGGCGGATTGATGCTTGAGTATACCATCTTTTATCCTCTGCATGGCGATGGCGAGAGTTTGCCGTGGCAGAGCTAAATTCAGGCGAACATAGCCTCGGGCATTGCCGACAAACAAGTTATCGCCGCCCTCCAATAAAATTCCGGCTTCATAAGCAAAAAATTTCGGCAAATCTTCCACATCATCCAGATAGGCATTGAAATTCACCCAGGCCAGATAAGTTGCTTGCGGAATGGAAAATTTAGTTAAAGGCAGCTCGGCTTGCAAGAACTGCTGAACAAAAGCAAAATTTCCGTCCAGATAGGCTTTGAGTTGGGACAGCCATTCATCGCCTTGATCATAGGCGGCTTTGTGGGCAACAATGGACAGAGGGTTGTAGAAACCGACGTTTTTGTCACGTTCTTTGAAAGCTTCGCGCAAAACTGGATCGCGGATGATGATGTTGGAGAACTGCAAACCGGCCATGTTGAAAGTTTTGCTGGCGGACATGCAAGTGACCAGCTTCGGGTAGTCGGTAACTTTGGCCAAAGGAATGTGCTTAACGCCTTGCCGGAGCAGATCACAGTGAATTTCATCAGAAATCAACCACAGATTGTTGGCGGCAGCGATGGCGGCTACTTGACGTAGCTCGGCTTCCGTCCATACCGTACCGGTCGGATTTTGTGGATTGCACCAGATAAGCACTTTCATGCCGGGTTTGGCGGCGCGGGCGGCCAAGTCGGCAAAATCGACTTTAAACTCAGACCCTTTAACCGACAGTGGCGAACATTCATAACCTATGTCATTGTAATCAACCGCATGTTGGAAGAACCCATAAGCCGGCGTGACCATTAAAGCTTTTTCTCCCCGATTACACATAAGCTCGACCAGCTGATACAAGGCCGGAATTACTCCGGTGCTGAAGCAGAGCCGCTCATAAGGCACGCTCCACCCGTATTTGCTTTCACACCAATGATTGAAAGATTGGTGATATTCTTTATCCAGCGACATGATGGTATAGCCGAAGATCCGCCGCTCAATACGCCGTATGATCGCTTCACGAATCGGCTCAGCACAGGCAAATTCCATATCGGCAATCCACATCCTGATGAACTCGTCATCGGCGTAAGGAAAAGTCATCTCCGGGCCGGCGTGAAAAATAAAATCACGAAATCCGTCAGTATTGATTGAATTGGTATGGCGGCGATCGATAATTTCATCAAAATTGTATTGCATGGGATCCTCCGACTGAGCTAAGTGCTCATGTGTTATTTGCCTAAATAATAGATGAAATGAGCCGGCAAAAAAAATTGTTGAAGTTGCCCGTTTTTAGATAAAGAAGCAATAAAGTTTCCTGATAATTGATTTTTGGCCGTTAAAACGCTATAATCAAGGCGAAATTATGCGAATGAACAAATTTACAAAGAAAAGTTGATTTTTAGGAGAGATAGGATGACGAATTTAGGGGCGAATCCCGATATCAGCCCGATTATAGGTGACAATATACGTTTTTTTCGCAAACGTCTCAAACTTACCCAAAGTGATCTGGGAAGCCTGATAAATAAGGGCAAGGCCACGGTGGCGAAGTACGAAAGCGGCCAAATTATTTTGGACGTTCAGACATTGTACGAAATCGCGCGAGCACTGGGGGTTAATTTGGAGCAGCTCCTGTATGTGCCGGCTCCGACGGCCCGAGTGCCTTCACAGGCTGAAATACCGGCTTTTTTTAAGGACACGTATAAGTTCTATGTCTATTTTTATGACGGGCGCAACAAAAAGCTGACCGAGTCGGTGATGGTGATTAATCCAATTCCGCGTGAGGGGGAAGCCTCCCTTGAAGCAAAACTTTTTTATAACGTTGAAGATGCGGAGCGGTATCAGCTTTGCGAATTCACCTTCGTTGGAACCCTCCAACATTATGATGTCATCAGCATTTTTACTTTGCAAAATAAGTCGATGGCGATGGAAGAGTTGAAGATAAGTATTCCGACGACATATAACGATGCTGAGGAGAAATTCGGCCATTTTGCCGGTATATCGTCTCGGCCACTGATGCCGGTTACGTTTAAAATTCTGGTCAGCAAAGTCAAAAAGGTGCCGGACAGCACGTTGGTAAAACAACTGAAAATATCCAAATATGATTTGCAGATGATTAAGTTTTATAACATGTTTATCGTGACATAAGTAGGATGCCTAATAGTAGCATCAAAGCTGGATGTTCGCTCAAATTTTAAAAGTGCGGTAATGTTTTCCTTGATTACTATTCGTTCTTCTTTGACCCTTATAATCCGGCCCGGTATCGGTAGCGACACCGGCGACGGCAGCGACCTTGGCCTCGGTGTATAAAGCTTCGGGTCGACAACCGGTCCGGTGCCGGTAGCGACATCGGTCATGCTGAAATGTAGCTGAGACCGGTGTTGGCAAGCCGGGAGACAAAGGCAGGAAGCGGTTTGTGGGGTTCGCGGGGGTTGCGCAAGCTGAGCTAGCCGCTTTAACCTGCCTGAAGGTCTGAAGATTTTCGCCAGCTTCACTAAGCGGCTTCAGTCTATGGATTGCAAGTGCTTGTCTTTTAAAGTAGCGCCGGTCTTGGCTAAAGCTGCATGGGTAGCTTCGATTTCTTTGGCGCGGCGTATTTTCAAGGTTGTGGTCAGGTTAAAGTCCTTTAATGTATATATACAATAGCGTATATACTTGTATTCTGCAAGCTGTTGATTCAATGCCGCGATATGCTCATCGAGATATTCCCGTACAGCGACAGTATCCAAGACTGAGTCGGCACCGACTTCGGTTACCGCAGCGGTGTCAGCCGGGCGGCGACAGTTTTCCGGTAATTCTTCCGGGTTAAGCTGCAACTTACAAACGACATCGACTTGTTCGCGATTGCCGGGCTCCCCCCAACAAAGGGCATTTTTAACGCCGGCGATCTGGCAAAGCTTGGCCTCGATTTCTTCCGGAAAAACTTTTTTGCCGTTGTTGAGGACAATCATCGACTTTATTCTTCCGGTTATGAACAGGCAGCCTTTCTCATTGAGATAGCCGACATCCCCGGTGTGCAGCCAACCTTCGGCGTCGATAGCGGCAGCCGTGGCCTCCGGGTCCCCAAAGTAGCCGAGCATGACATTTTTGCCCTTGACACAGATCTCACCTTTAACCGGCTCAGTCTCATTAGAGGTGAAAAAACGGAAAATGTTAAACATGTTGAGGCCGCTGTTGTCGGCGGTGTTTTCGTAATGGGCGGGTTGTTCGTCTGAAACTATTTTTAAAGACAAATCGGGGCAAACGACTCCGACCGAGTTGAGTATACTAAGTTCTTGGTTGTTGCAGGAAACCAACGGAGCCGATTCTGTCAGGCCGTAGCCGGTCCATAGTTCAATACCGATGTCGTTGAAAAAAGCAGCTTCGACTGGATCGAGGGCGGCCGCACCGACAATCATCCAACGTAAATCGCCAAGCCGGTCCAAAATAGCTTTGAATATTTGCCGGCGATTATCGAGGCCGACCATACGCATACTGTTGCTGGCCAATCTGGCCAGTTCGACTTGCCGCTCTTTGTTTTGCTTTTTTATTGTTCGCTGAATTTGCTTGTACAGCGCATCGACAATGGCCGGCACACATAGGACGAACTGTATTTTCCAATCTTGCAGATTGTACCCGACATAACGTAGGTTGTCGTTGATATGCACGGTCACACCGTAATTCCAAAGTCCGTAAAGCCCACAGGTGTTTTCAAATGTGTGGTGTAAAGGCAGGAGAGATAAGGCTCTTGTGCCGGTTGGAATATCTAACAGTCGCGCCGCCTGCCCCGCATTGTAAGCGATATTGCGATGGCTGAGCAACACTCCTTTAGATTGGGCGGAAGTACCGGAGGTGAAAATTAGGGCTGCCGGGGCGTCCGGGTCGAGACAGATACGGCTGAAACGGTCATCGCCGGCAGCCAAAGCCGCCCGTCCACCAGTTAAAAGGGTGTCAAGGCTGATGATTTGCGGATTCTCCGCCTCCAATTTTCGAGCAAGATTACCGTCATCCAGCAATACGAGGTGTTTAAGCGTGGGTACATCTGGCAAAACGGCGGCCAAAATCGGATAATGCTTGGCATCAAAACATATGATGTCGACTGCGGCGCGATTCAATAAGACTTTTAACTCGGGTTCGGAAAGTTGTTTGTCCAATGGCACGGAAATGCCGAGGCCGAAGAGATTGGCGTTGTGCTGCAAGATCCAAGCGTAGGAATTTTCACCGATAACGGCAATGCGAGATCGCGCGGAATCAAGTTCACAGCAGGACCCCGGTTCGCCGTAATGTGGTGGCAAAACGTCCGGAGTCGCTGCGGATCGGCGGGCGTAATCATCGGGGAGAGTGACCAGGCCGCGGGCCAAAAACCCGGTGCCGAGCGCGTTTATGTCGTCCCAGAAAGCCTGGTAGGTTTTGTGAGCACACCGGCCTTTAGGCTGCAAACGATAGACATAAGCATCATGGGAGGCAAAACGTTGCCGGCAGTTGTCAAGCAAGGTGCGTAAATCGGAAAATACAGGATGGTCAACATAAGTGCGACCGACAGTTGATTGCATGGTCAAAATCCTTTCACCTAATTTTTGTGAATCAAGTTGGTCTGTTTTAAACTTCAAAATTCAAGCTCCAAACTTCAACTTCCAAAATTCGACTTCCAAACTTCAAGTGCGGAACTTAAATTCCCAACTTTCAATTATTCTAACATCAAACTAACAAAAATTAAAAGCGGTTACATACTGTTTTGTAAGATAATAGTATTGTTGGTGTCAATATTTTTTAGAAATATAACAAACGACCGTAATATTTAAGCCGCGATATCAACCAGCCATATGTTATACTTACGCACATGAATTTTCAGAGCAGAGCAGGTCGACGGTAGGGTTAATTGCGGTGCAGCGATGATTAGTGCGGTGAAACAAGGGCGCAAAGAGCAAAGGAACAAATACTAATCTTAATTTTGCGCTAGATAGAGTAGGGCGCAACGAACATTGTCCGCTACGCCCTGATGATTCACAAGAAATTTCGAATTAAGACCTCAATTTTTGGTGCTTTCAATAGTTTGCTCGGCTTCCTTTACCTTAACTTTCAGCTCTTTGCACGAAGCATCAAGTTTCCCCTGCTCTTCTTCGGTTAAGCCGCACTGCAAGATAGACTGCACACCGTTGGCGTTGATAACCGCCGGAACACCGGCATATATACCTCTTTGATTATACTCGCCTCGCAAATACACAGAAACCGTCTGAATGGAATTTTCGTCTCCCAAAATAGCTTTGGTAATCCGGTTAAGCGCAGTTCCTATGCCGTAGTAAGTCGCCTTTTTAGCTTCAATAATTTTATAAGCAGCGGTTCTGACATCCACCTCAATTTTGGTTAGGGCTTCCTTGCTATAAACGCCGTTCGACTCCTCGACGATCTCAAGAATAGGCTTGGTTGATACACAAACGCGGCTCCAAGGGACGAATTCCGTATCACCATGCTCACCCATAACATAACCATGAATGCTTCGCGGATCGATTTTCAGATAATCGCCTAACAAATATCTCAATCTTGCTGTGTCCAGCGAAGTGCCGGTACCGATTATTCGCCGCGGATTAAAGCCGGACAAATCATATACAACTTTGGACATTACATCAACCGGGTTGGTAGCGACCAGGAAAATGCCGTTGAAGCCTGAATTTGAAACCGGCTCAACGATAGATTTAAAAACCGCAGTATTTCTTGCCAACAGATCCATTCTGCTTTCGCCGGGTTTCTGAGCGACGCCGGCACAAATTACTACGATATCAGCATCTTTGCAGTCCGAATAATTGCCGTTCCAAATTTTCATGTGCGAGCCGGAAAAAGCGAGACCATGATTTAAGTCCATCGCTTCACCTTCCGCCTTTTGTTTCACGTAATCAATCAGGACCAGTTCATCGCAGGTTTGCTGATTAAGCATTGCGTAAGCGTAACTCATACCAACCATTCCACAACCGACTAAAACTACTTTTCTTTTATCTACAGACATATTGTCCTCCTTAATATATGAAATAAGAAATACAACTACATCTATTACTTTATCACAAAGTGTTTTGCATGTACGAGATTTTTGGAGCAAAGAACAGAAAATTTTTTGGCTGACCAACCGTTGACGCGTGCGGCGGAGTTATATCCCCCACCGGGGCTTACTTTGAGGCGCTTAAGTCTGTAAAATATCAGTGCTTCAAAAGGAATAGCAAGCGTATGTCGAGAGACTTAACGTTGCGATGAAGGCGAAAGTGCGAAAGTATATGCAAATTAAATCTGCCGATCAACAGGCCAAGCGCGAATCAACGGAACAAACAGCAAAACCGGATCTTCCCACGATGGATGAATACTGGCAACTTCGCGCTGAAACATATGATCAGCACGTTGCTTACGAGATAAAGCAAGGCGGCTGCGAGGCCTGGTGGCAAGTCCTCAGCAAGTATGTCGGCGAGGTTTCCGGCCGAAAGGTTTTGGACCTTGGAACCGGCCCCGGTATGTTTGCGGCCATTTTTGCTGCTCATGGTGCTGCTGTGACCGCCCTGGATAAATCATCCAACATGTTGGCTATGGCTCGCAAAAATTTAGGAGATCTGGCGGCGACGACGAAATTTGTCTTGGGAGATGTGGAAAGCTATGCCTTTTCCGATGAAACTTTTGATTATATTGTGATGCGCAACGTCACTTGGATGCTCAAGTTCCCGGCGGTCACTTATGCTAAATGGCAAACTTGGCTGAAACCTGGCGGCAAGCTCCTTATAGTAGATGCCAACTGGTATGCTTATTTGCATGACGAATCGTTAAAATTACAGATGGAAAAAGATTTTCAGCTTGCGCTGCGGCACGGTTTGCAACCCCGGATAAGTGCAGCTGAATCGCAAGCTTGTGCGGCTTTGGCGGCGGAATTGCCGTTTACCTACACAACCAGGCCGAGTTTTGATTCGGCATTGCTGCAACAACTGAAGTTTAAGCGAGTCGAGACGGAGGAAAACTTGGATAAGCGTGTTTACGCCTTGCCGGAACAGATAGCTTACCGCACTAGCCCGACCTTTATCGTTGTCGCCGAGCGTTGATTAATACTGAGACTAAAAATATGAAGAAGTATATATTTACAAAAATTATGCATGGGATTTTGTTGCTGCTTTGCATAAGCTTGCTGGCGTTTGTGACTAATTTCCTTGCAGAAGGTGATCCGGTGGAAATGTATTATATTGCTCACAATGAGCCTCTGCCGTCCCCTGAGATCTTGGCGCAAAAGCGGGCGGAAGCTGGGCTTAATGATCCATGGCTGAAGCAATATTCACGCTGGCTCGGTCACTTCATCGAGGGCGATATGGGGCGGTCTTTTCGTGACGGACGCGCGGTCAGCGACAAAATTAAGGAAGCTTTGCCGCTCAGCCTGAGGTTGGCTTTGCCGTCTTTCGTATTTACATTTGTTTTGGCGATCGCGGCCGCCGTTTTATCTGCTTACCACAAAGGTGGTTTCCTTGATCGGCTGATCGGAGGGGTAAGTTTTACGTTAGCGTCGATCCCAAGCTTTGTTTCGGGCGTTATTTTATTGATTGTTTTTGCCGTAAAATTGAAAATATTTCCGGTGCTGGCCATGGGTAACGCGAATGGTTGGGTGTTGCCGTCGATCGCGCTCTCACTGCCGATGATTGGTAAATATACTCGGCAGATCCGAGCCGGTTTGATTGATGAACTCGGCGCACCCTATGTAACGGCATTAAAGGTACGAGGGTTTAAACCGTCGATTATTCTTTTCGGTAATGTGCTCAAAAATTGTTTGCCACTGGTGTTTAACTTGATGGCGATGGCACTAGGTTATTTGATGGCCGGGGTGACGATTGTGGAAAATCTTTTTGCCTGGCCGGGTTTGGGTTCGTTGGTAATGGAGTCGATTTTGTTCCGCGATTATCCGACAGTGCAGGCGTTTGTTTTGATCAGTGGGTTTACTTATTTGATTGTAAATATGCTAAGTGATATTTTACATAAGTTGGTGGATAGGAGGCCGGCGTTGACGAATGGGCAAGATTAGGCAAAATAATTTTCGCAGCGGCGCGGCCGACGAGGCCGCAGGCGGCGGAAACGCGGCCAACAGCGGCGCGGCCAACAACGGCGCGGCCAAAAATGGCGCGGCCAAAAATGGCGCGGCCAACAGCGGCGCGGCCAACAGAAGCGCGGCCGAACTGCCGATCCTTCGTATTTGCCGCCACACCAAAGCCAAGGTGCGCCGCCCCGACAAAATCCTTTATGTGCTTGTGGCCGTGTTCGTGGCGCTGCTGCTAGTCGGCCTTTTCGCCGATCAACTGGTGCCGAATCCCCCGAATGAAGCGGTGCCGCTACGGGCATTACAAGCGCCATCTGCGGCTTTCCCTTTTGGCACGGACAGCTACGGCCGCTGTGTTTTTTCGCGAGTGCTTGTCGGGATCCGAACCAGCCTGATTCCGGCGATCGGCTTGGTAATCGTTTCTGCTGTGGTTGGAACAGCAATCGGCATGATCAGCGGCTACTACGGCCGCGCCGTGGACGAAATTTTGATGCGCCTGACCGACCTAGTCATGGCTTTCCCGTCATTGCTGCTAGCAATTTTTATTTCCGGGATTTTAGGTGGCGGCGTCAAAAATGCCGGCCTGTCCCTACTTTGCGTCAGTTGGACCAATTATGCTCGATTGGTGCGAGCCTTCGTCCTATCGCATAAAGAAGACCTCTACGTCAAAGCGGCAATTTTATCCGGAGAACGAGGCCCGGAAATCCTGTTCCGTCACCTGCTGCCTAACTTTTGTTCGGTTGTTGCCGTAACGATGAGCCTACAAGTTGCAACCATGATGGTGAGCCTGGCCGGCCTGTCGTTTTTGGGCTTAGGTGCGCCGCTGCCCCAAGCAGAGTGGGGGTCAATGATCAGTGAAAATGTTCCGTACCTGCAACGTGCCGCTTGGACGGTACTTTGCCCGTGCGCTGCATTAATAATTTGCTCTTTTTTATTTAATATAATGAGCGATAGATTAAGGAAAAAGCTTTCATAACATGAAGGTCACAAAATGGAAGTAATAACATGGAGGTAAATATGAAAAAAATAATATTGGGACTTTTGTCCGGACTACTTGCCGCGAGTATGCTACTTACATCTTGCGGTGAAACGGCTAAAACTACCGGCGACACGACGAAAAATCCGGCAATGACGCAAGCTGCGGCAGCCGATAAAACCGCCGGAAGCAAAGGGGAAAAAGTGCTGAAAATCGGTTCATCCTACATCTACGCGTCTAATGATCCGCATAAGGATTGGAACGGCTGGGAGTTGGTAAAACTGGGCGTAGGTGAGACCTTGTTCACCTTGGATGCCAATTATAAATTGGTTGGCAATTTAGTGGAATCATACATGAATGTGGATCCGCAAACCTGGGTAATACAATTAAAAAGCGGACTTAAATTTTCGAATGGCAACCCGGTAACCGCCAAAAAAGTTGTCGCCAGCCTGCAAAGAACGATTGAACTGAATCCGGAAGCCGCCGCGCTAAAAGGCACGGAATTTCAGGTAGAAGAGAACGAATTCAGCATGAAAACGCCGGAACCGAATGCAACTGCTTTGAATGCCTTGGCCGATCCGCATTTCATTATTTGTGATGTGACCGATACATCGGAAATTGCTACCAAACCGATTTGCACCGGCCCATATATGATAGATAAGTTTGAACCCGAAAAGACCATGGAGTTGGTGCCGAACAAAAATTATTGGAACGGTACGCCGAAACTCAGCCGTATTGTGAATAAAGCAGTCGGCAAATCGACCACCTTGGGGCTAGCGGTTGAATCTGGTGATGTAGATTTGGCTCAGGTCGACACCGATACGGCAGATCGCTTAAGCAGCAATCCCGATTTTACTGTTACCCGCACCCCGAGTTCACGTGTGTACATGATTTACGCCAATCCGACCAAACTGCCTGATCCCAAGGTACGTGAAGGCCTTTTCCGGGCGATTAACCGGGAAGAAATTGCCAAAGATCTTTTGAAGGGCGGCATCGAAACCATTTACAGCCCCTTCGCACCCAATCTGCCTTTTGCTCTGAAAGAAAACGAGAGTGTCGGTTTCGACGCGGCAAAATCGAAAGCGTTGGCTGACGAGACGAAAGCCGGCGGAAACAAAGTAGCATTGAAGTTTTATGAGCGTTTGAATATTCCTAAGATCGCCACACAACTGCAAGCACAATTTACTAAAGCCGGTTGGTCAGTCGAAGCAATCCAACATGAAAATTCCAAATACTTAAATAAAGGCGACTTTGACTTGGGTATGTATGGCATGGTGACCCTGCGTATTGGTGACCCATATGACTATCTATCCTCAGTTTTTGGCACGAATGGGACTGCCAATTTCAACAAATACAGCAACACTGAAGTCGACGCCCTGCTGAAACAGATGAAAAGCGAATTTGACGCAACCAAACGTGATGAAATGGCGCGAAAAATTTTAAAGCTTGCATTGGCTGATAATCTGCATTACTATATCGGCAATGTAAAAATTGATCTGGCTTACAAGAAAAATGTCAAAAACTTGGACATCAGTCCATTTGAATACCGTATCGTTACGGTGAACACCGATATTGAATAATGAATCTATTAGAAGTAAAAAATTTGTATGCCGGTTATGGGGCCAAGGAAGTGCTGCACGGCCTTTCCTTTGACCTGCGACCGGGCGAAGTACTGTGCATTGTCGGTGAATCCGGCTCTGGCAAATCCACTCTGCTCAAGGCGGTTATCAATGCCGCCTTGACAGATTTTTATTATCGCGGTGAAATAAGACGTAATTCTGATTTTGGGGTTGTGTTTCAAAATCCATTTTCGTCTTTCAACCCGACCAATTGTATTTGGACACATTTCAAGCAGTTGGCGCACAGCAAGAGTTCGCTGCGTTCGTCTGAGATCAAAAATCGGGCGGTGCATTTGTTGGAAACAGTCGGCTTGAAGGACGCGGAAGAGTTGTTGCATGGTTACTCATACGAAATGAGCGGCGGTATGCTGCAGCGTATCTCGATTGCTATGGCTTTGTTTTTTGAACCGGGTTTCATTGTCGCCGATGAACCGACGTCGGCACTGGATATGGGCGTACGAAACATGGTCATGAAGGAATTCAGCCGTATTAAGGCGGAAAACAGGTCTATTTTGCTAGTAACGCATGATATGCGGGTAGTGGAAAAGATTGCGGATCGGGTGATGGTAATTTTTGGCGGCCATATTTTGGAAGCCGGCAGCCAAGCAGAGGTCATAGGGCGACCTATTCACCCGTATACAAAAGCGTTGTTGGGGGCGGTGCCAAAATTTAACGAAGGTTTGCCGGCGAAGGTTTCCTACAATGATTTTGACTACGGGGAGTTGCAGGAATATTTGTTGCAACCGGATTCGCGGCACTATGTTGCCCCGTGGCGCATAGTGGAAGAAAATTAAGTGAAAGAGGGTGAGTTACAATGGCCAAGCCGTTGATTGAACCAGAAAATGATTTGCCGGGTGCGGCAACTTCAGCTGAGTCGGGTGCGGCAACTTCAGCTGAGCCGGGTGCGGCAACTTCAGCTGAGCCGAGTGCGGCAATTTCAGCTGAGTCTGGCGAGGCAGCCTCAGTTGAAACTAGTGTGGCAACCTCAGCTGAGCCGAGTGCGGCGACTTCAGCTGAGCCGCCGTTAATCAGCTGTGCCAGCGTTACGTTGCGATACGGACGCAAAAAGGTGCTAAGCAAGCTCAGTTTTGACCTGCAAAAGTTTCAGATCCTCGGCTTGCTAGGGGACTCAGGCTGCGGCAAGTCCACGGCTGCCAGAATGCTCACGGGGCTGGCCAAGCCTTCTTCCGGCGAAGTTTTTCTCGATGGAACCAGCATTTATGCGCATATTAGGCTCAGTCGCCGTATTATAAACCAAAAAGTTCAAATGATTTATCAGGATTCGACCAATTCTTTCGATCCACTAAAGACGATTGGCACTTCGTTGGATATCGGTCAAAAACGAATCCTGAATCTAAACACGGCCGAGAGCAGAGCGCGGAGTCTTGCAATGCTGCGTCGGGTCGGGCTCGATGCCAAAGAAGCTTATTATGCCAAACCGGGCGATTTAAGCGGCGGCGAGTGTCAACGCGCCTCGATTGCGAGAGCTTTACTGACCGAGCCCAAAATTTTGATCTGTGACGAAGCAACCTCCAATCTTGATGCGGGGGTGGCGGCCAATATTATTAATTTATTGAAAGAACTGAAAGAGGAATATAAAATGTCGATCCTCTTTATTTCCCATGACTTGGTTTTGGCAACAGCTTTTTGCGATGAAATATTAATCATAAAAGACGGCACGATCTTGGAGCGGCTGCCGGCGAAAAGGATTGCCGAGACTATGAAAAATCCCTACACCATACAGCTTTTTTCGGATATAATCGGCAAGGATTCTCAAAGGCTTTGAGGAATACATGATAAAAAAAGATTTTTTGCGCTTGGCCGTTCCGCTGGCGGGGCAAGGCCTGTTTTTGAATTTTGCTATTTTGCTCGATTTGGCTATGGTGGGACAGCTGGGAATTGCCGGGTTGGCGGCAGTCGGGATTTGTTCACAGCCGAAAATGGTCTTGAGCATTTTGTACACGGCTTTGGCAGTGGCACTAACGGCTTTGGTGGGGCGGCGCTACGGTGAAAAAAATATTGAAGAAGCGAAAAGAATCTTTACTACCGGTATGCTTATTACGCTGGTCATGTACACAGTGCTTACCGTGCCGGCGATCATTTTTGCCACCGATATCGTGAAAATCGCGGGGGCGAAAAGTGATTACAGCGCAATTGCCGCGGCGTATTTTAAGTGGATAGCGGTCAGCAGGTTTTTTGATGCAATTAGCACGGTGTTGGCAGTGCCGTTTATGATGACGGGGCGCGGCAAAGTGATATTTTTCGCTGGAGCGGTCGGCAATATACTCAACGCCGGGCTAAATTACATTTTTATTTTCGGCAATTGCGGGGCGCCGGCCATGGGGGTAGCCGGAGCCGGTTTGGCGACCATGATATGTGCGGCTACAACGGCACTGATTCTCGCGCTCAGGCTGCAAAATACGGGCCTCGGCTTTACCAATCGTTTGATTAAGCCGCTTAAAATGGCTCGCCTGACAGTACATGCGGTGTCAGAGCAGATTTGTGAGCGTATCGGCTTGTTTATCTTTGCTAGGCTGATTGCCGATTTGGGCACGGTCGGCACGGGGACGGGCTACGTGACGATGATTATAGAGGATATTTTTTATTATATTTTCATCGGCATGGGACAGGCGGAGGCTACGCTAGTTAGCAAAAGTTTAGGGGCGCATGATGTGAAACAGGCGCGGCAATACATTCGCACGGGCTTGCTGTTCAGTTTGAGTGTAGGGGTATTGGGGTCGTTTTTGTTCATCGCGTTCGGGCGCAGTCTGGCCGGCTTGATGATGGCGGAGGGCGAGGTTCTGAGTCTGGCAACCCGGGTCTTGTTCGTGAGCGGCATCGCCCTGATTCCGGAGGCTATTGCCCCGATCAACGCGGGTGCTTTGCGCGGCGCCGGCGATACGTCTTTTGTGGCCAAATATTCTTTGATAATTATTGCCGTTTTCCGGCCGATCATAACGTATCTATTTATCTATCCATGGGGATTTGGTTTGCCGGGTGCCTGGATGGCGATTGCTTGCGACCAAGGTTTACGCGCTTTGATTTCGGCGTGGCGACTGCACGGCAATCGTTGGTGTCAACGGGAAATTTAACGAGTGATTAGTGATTCACCTGTTCTCACTTTCAAACGGAGTGGATTTGAGCCGTAGGCGAATAATTTCTTGCCGCAAGAAGAGCAGAAAAGCAACGGTGGTGACGATAGAGGAAATTATGTCGCTGACCGGTTCTGCGATATAGACGGCGTAAATTTCCGGCTTTATGAAATTTGGCAAAATGAAAATTAGAGGAATCAATAATACGATTTTGCGGAGCAAGGCCATGACAGCGGAAAGTTTGGCCTGTGAAAAGGCGATGAAAGCCTGTTGGCAGCTAATCTGCAAGCCGATCACGAAAGTTCCGGCCACGTAGATGCGCAGACAGGGAACGGTCGCGGCGAGCAGCTGATGATTGGCGGTGAATAAGCCGACAAAAAAGTGCGGCCAAAGTTCCAAAATTCCGGTGAACACAATGCCTACCGCCAAATTGGTGCAGAGCAAATATTTCAATGAAGCTGTGAGTCGCTCAATATTTTGCGCCCCGTAATTGTAGGAAATTAAGGCTACAGCACCTTGCGCAAAGCCGAAAATAGGTAGAATCGTCATCAGACTGATCATTGAATTGATGGACATAGTTGCGACTGCCAAATCACCGCCGAATTTAAAGAGTGAGCGGTTAAAAGATATTTGTAGCAACGATTCGGTGGCATTCATAATGAACGGCGAAAAGCCGAGGGCGAGGATGGCGAGTAGAACTTTGCCGCGTGGTTTTTCAAAGCGTAGCCGTAAAAATGACTTCCCGGAACGCAGAAAAGTGATAACGTAGCCGGCGGAAACGGCTTGTGAAATGATGGTTGCCCAAGCGGCTCCGGCTACCCCTAATTTGAACACAAAAATAAAAAGCGGGTCGAGAAAAATGTTCAAGACGGCACCGATTACGGTAGTGAGCATAGCGGCTTTGGCGAACCCCTGTACGGAAATGAATTGATTCATGCCCAAAGAAAACATCACGGCGGTCGTGCCGAGCAGATAGACGAAAGAGTAATCATAGGCGAAAGGAAGGGAATTAGGCCCCGCACCGAGCACTTGCAACAGCGGTTTCAAAATACTTATGAACAGGATGCTTAAGCCGATTCCGATGCCTAAAGAGGAAGATGCAGCCGTGTTTAACACGGACGAAGCGCCGCCCTGATCCCCGGCTCCCAAAAGTCGCGAAGCCCTTGGGGCACCGCCTGCCCCTAGCAAAACGGCAAAGGCGGAAACGGTCATCAACAGCGGTGAAGCGATGCCGATTCCGGAAAGTGCGATCGAGCCGACTTCCGGCATGTGACCGATGTACATGCGGTCAACCATGGTATAAAGCAGATTGACAATTTGTGCTACCAACGCCGGGATTGCTAGGCGAAAAAACAGGCGACCTATATTTTCTTGACCCAAGGGGTTAGAAGCAGCGGCAGCGAAATTAATAGAGATATTTCCTACCCCCTTGTGATTATTTTTGGTGCCTTGGGGATTATTTTTTGCTAACATTAAATTTAATAAAGCCTTTCTTTAAAGCATGAATTTTAGAAAATGCTAGTATAACGAGTATAAATTAAACTAATATAAAATAAGCACGAACTACTACTTAGCTTGAACAACGATTTAGCTTGAACTAGATAATTGCTGTGAATAACTATTTTAATGCAGTAAATTAGCTAAAGCAAGTCCGAAGGTGCGGAAAAAACTTTTGATGGAATAAAGCTTTTAAGAGATTTGGTATGATAGCAAATATTATGGTATAAGAACTTTGAAACGAAACAGACAGAATGAATGCAACAGTTGTGAAATGATGAGGGTAAGATAATGAAAAATGAATCGTTCATACGCGCGAACTGGCGAATTACTTTGCTGACGGAACGGCTAGTGCGTTTAGAATACGATCCGAGGCGGCGTTTTACCGATGCTTGCAGTTTAATAGTGGTAAACCGTGATTTCCCCGATGTGACGGCAGAAATAACGGAACAGGACGGAGTTGTGGCCATAAAAACTGCCGCGGCGGAGGTGTGGCTTAACACGGCTAAGGACCCTATGGATAATTTTTGTCCGGCAGAGGTTGAGGCGGATGGTGGTGGTCTAAATCGTGGCCTGAAATGTAGCCTAAACCGCTGGGCGAAGGTTATTGCCGTCCGTTTGGCCGGAAAGCAGAATATTTGGACGTGGGGCGAAAGTTTGCACAATTTGGGCGGAACGGTTCGTACTTTAGATAAGGCTGACGGGGCGGTCAGAATGGATGACGGCTTGTTTTCGCGGGAAGGTATCGGCATTTTACGTGACGACAGTTGCTTGCGCCCTGATGCGCAAAGTTTTTGGCCGCGGCCATCAGGCACGGAAGATATGTATTTATTCTTGTACGGTAAGGATTTTGTGGGCGGCTTGCGCGATTTTTATCGGTTGAGTGGGGCAACGCCGCTGCTGCCTGCTTTTGCTCTGGGAAATTGGTGGAGCAGGTATTGGCGCTACAGCCAGGCGGAATATCTGGCTTTAATCGAACGTTTTAAGCGAGAGAATTTGCCGTTTTCCGTGGCCGTAATCGACATGGACTGGCATTTGACTGACGTACCTGATGGCGGCAATGGCTGGACCGGGTTCTCGTGGAATCGCGAGCTGTTCCCTGATCCGGCAGGGTTCTTGCGGCGTTTGCATGCTGCCGGGCTAAAAACAGCTTTGAATCTGCACCCGGCGGCCGGGGTACAGCCGTTTGAAGACGAGTATCAAGCGTTTAAAGTTGCAATGGCGGGATCGGCGATACCGACTGCGGTTGCCGGCGGCAAGGAGGGCGGTACTAGTACAAGCGGAACGGAGACGGCAAGCGGAACGGGGACGATCCCCTTTGACTTCACAGACCCGAAATTCCGCCGGGCCTATTTCGACACGCTGCTTGCGCCGCTCGAAGCAGACGGCACGGATTTTTGGTGGATCGACTGGCAACAAGGCGAAAACAGCAAAATACCGGGACTTGACCCCCTGTGGTTGCTTAACTGCTACCATTTTGCGCATGCCGCCAGGCAATCGTTGCCACGATTAATTTTGTCACGCTATGCCGGCCCCGGCTCGCATCGCTACCCGATAGGTTTTTCCGGCGACACAGTGGTTTCGTGGGCGAGTTTGGCTTTTCAGCCGTATTTTACGGCCACGGCGGCCAATATCGGCTACGGTTGGTGGAGCCACGACATCGGCGGACACATGAACGGCATCCGCGATGACGAACTAGCTTGCCGCTGGCTGCAATTCGGCGTTTTTTCACCCATTAACCGCTTGCACAGCACCTGTAATCGCTTTGCCGGCAAAGAACCTTGGAACTATAGCATAGAAGTACGGACAATAATGGGAAATTTCCTACGTTTGCGCGCCAAGTTACTGCCCTATCTGCATTCTATGAATTACCGCAGCCATTTAGACGGGATACCTATAGTACGGCCACTCTATCACGCCTGGCCGGAGGAAGAAGCGGCCTATCATTACCCGAACGAATACCAATTCGGTTCCGAGATGCTCGTCGCGCCGGTGACGACAAAAATGAATGCCCTGCTCAGGCTGGCAGAAACAGAAGCTTGGCTACCCGAAGGGATGTTTTTTGACTTTTTCACCGGGGTGAGGTACCGGGGCGGCCGACGAGTAAAGCTGCATCGTCCTTTAGCCGAAATACCGGTGTTAGTGCCTGCCGGCGGTATTGTGCCGTTAGAGGGAGATAGCTTGACCATAAGGCTGTACCCGGGAGCTGACGGCGAGTTTACTTTATATGAAGATGATGAGTGTGGGGCGGATGGCGACTCCGCAAATCCGCGAAAAACTTGCATTCAATTAAAATGGGGCGAACATTCAGTCGAAGTGAATTTCGGGCTGGGCCGGATAAAATCGTTTGAAAAAGGGTTTGAGTTGCACTTCATGCGAACAAAAATAGAAACGATAACTTTGACGTTGAAAAATGCAAATACGTTGCAGCTTGAACCGCTTTATGAGGCGGCAACCCAAACGACTCGGGTGCTTTTGCCGGCGGTCGAGGACGTAAACTGCTTGCACCTTAATTTTACAGTTAGTCAGAATTTGCCCGGCACGGGAGCGGAGCAGCGCGAATTTATTGAGCCTTTGCTGGAGAAAATTCTCAACTATGCCCAGATTGACTTCGACTTTAAAGAACGAATTTTTCACCGTTTGCAGGCGAACGGTTTCACAGTTTGCCCGGATTTAGCGGAAGTTGCCGATGAAGTGCAAGTAGGGGTGAGCAAGGCAGCTCGCGAGATTTCCGGCTTGTTGACTGACGTTATAAATGAGCTGCTATAGGCTTTTCGGACGTGGGCGAGTGGAAGCTTAAGCCCAAGCCCAAGCCCAAGCCCAAGCCCAAGCCTAAGCCTAGGCCTAGGCTTAATTTTCAGGGCATTGTATGTTATACATGGCCAGAATAGCGGCACGTATCTCTTGCATTGTGCGGGTTTTGCGGATGTGGTTGTTTTCACAATAAGCTACCCGCCAAGCAATGGGGTGATTGACCGGCAGCATTTTCAACTGCTCGTCCATCTCTTTAGTAAAATAATTGCGGACGATTTCTGGCATCAAGCTGATGTAGTCAGTTTTAAGCAGACAGCTTACCTGAAAGTCCCAACCAGAGGTGGCGATCCCGATTTTTGGCTTCAAGCCACGCGAACGAATGGAGTTGACGATCAGATCATAAGTAGGAAAATGCGGCCCCGGGATAGCCAGCGGATACGGAACGATTTCCCGCCATTCCAAAATCTCGCGCCCGGCCAAAGGATGGTTGTTCTCTAAAACGGCCATGAAGCGTCCCTGATCAATGGTGACGACAAACAAACCGGCGCTGCGATAATCATTGGGTTCGGTGATCAGCCCGATATCGAAATGACCTTTTAATAATCCGCGTTTCAGCCCGGCCTCGTCGGCTTCACGAAAAAGGAACTCTACTTGGGGAAAACGATCTTTTAGAGCAAGCAGTATGGCAGCGGCGTAACTGCGGAGCAAAAAAGGCGGGGCGGCAATGGTGACAGTCTCCGAATCGTCGCTTTCGATACGCCTAGCCTGCTCTAAAATTTGGTTGTATTTGCGGAACAAAAACTTGCATTCGCCGTAGAGATATTTACCGCAGGGTGTAAGGCCGGTGTAACGGCCGTTGTTGCGCACGAACAGCGTCAGCTCTTCTTCTTTTTCAATGGCGTGAATGGCGTTGCTCAGGGCCGGTTGTGAGATAAACAGGCTTTGCGCCGCTTTGGATAAGTTGAAATTTTGTTCAACCACTGCCATAAAGTAGCTCATTTTTTGTAAGTCAAGCATCAAAACCCCCAATTAACTTTTGTGACTGCGTTTTTGCGCTGCGCCGGACGACCGGATATCGTTCTCTATATCCAACATCCGGAATCCGCGTATAGTTTAACACAAATAAATGGTGCAAAACGAATCAAATAGTCGAATGAAAATTTTAGCCGAAAAATCAATGAGCAGAATAAAAAATTCAGCGTTTTATTTAATTGCAAGAAGAAGGAGTATATTACAAAGAAATTACAGATATCATAATGCGTTTAAATTCTCTGGGGAAGTGGTAAAGTAGTAAATGTATAGTTTTATTTTGCTGTGAATAAATATGATTTCGCTGCAGCCTAAGGCTAGCTAAGATTAAAATGATTAATGTGCTCAATGATTAATGTGCTCGTAGATAATACAGTTGGAGGCAGGATATGAAGAGTTTTGTACGAAAAGTTGCGGCGGTGCTGAGCCTGACGATGTTGCTTACATCAGTGGATATCGGTTCTTTAAAGGTGGTTCGCGCTGAAACTGAGGGGAATAATCCGGTCAAACCGCCGGTAGCAGGCCCGGTTGTCGCTGGAAGTGGAACGGTAACGCCGGCGAGTAATGCGCCTGCGAGGAATACTCAAGGTGCCGGGAGAGCCGCTGCCGTCGGTGGCGGGGCGGGAGAGCAAGGCCGCGACCGGAGTAACGATGCAATCGGGGGCATCAAGATGCTTACTGCTTCGCCCAAAGATGCATATGATGCGAAGACCGATCTCGAACAAGGCGAGTATAAGGAACCCGGTTTGGATCCGAAAAACTTGGGAACCGATTACTTAAATAGAAATCTGCCTGCGTATGCTACGATATTAAGCACTAAAGATCCGAGTGACAAAAATGCCGCGAATGATCAGATCAAATATCCAGACAGCCCGAAAATCTACACTTATACGATGCATTTTAAGCTTGGAAAAGACACGATAAAAGATGGTAAATCAAATAGGGAATACAAGGAGTTTTACCAGCCCTATCAAATTACTGTTGGCAGCAAAGATGTGGCTACAGTTACGAATCCTGACGGTAGCACCGAACGAAAAAACTTTCCTATAACCTTCGAATTGCCGAAAATACCGGGATATAAAACGCCTACGAAAGGGGCTTCTAACCTTCCTGATGCCGGTACAAAATTGGAACCGTTAAGTGACGGAAAGTATAAAATTACTTTCGAAAATTCAGATGCGGTGAGAAAATTATCCCAAAAAACCTCTGACCAAAGTGGTAATCAAAATGGAGTGGTTTCCTTTTCGGAAGATTTCAATTACGAGCCTAAGAAAATTAAATATGAAATTTATGCTGATTTACAGTGGGTAAGTCAACCGGAAAAATTCGGCAAAGCCAAAGATAAAGAAGAAGCAGAAACAGAATATGGTTATACAGATGAAGAATATTCAAAAAAGATAGGCAATGGCGAAGCTACAGTCGGGGCGAAGATATATGTTAATCCGCCTACTATATACGGCTTTGAACCTGTTGTCAGCAAAGAAGAACAGGAAAAAGGCATTAGCTGTAACGTTCCTAACTCTGATGAAACATTTAAACTCGTAATTCGCTATAAACGTCGTATGTTCAATGTCGTCTTCCAAAAGGGCGTAACAGCCGCCACCGATGTGCCCAGCAAGTGCCTTGTTCACGGTCAAACCTTGAAAATGCCTGCGCTTCCATCTGCACCGGGGTTTACATTCACAAACTGGAGACCTAGCGAAAGAGAAAAATTCACAGCGAATGGTAAGGAGTATTATATAAACGATTTAATTGCTCCTCAATCTGAGTTAAAAAAACTTGAACCAACAAAGGAATTTTGGGAAAAACATTCTGGAGATGCTGTTCCGGATTTGATTTTTAGCGCAGATCATAATAAAGCGAAGATTGCCGACTACACGGTTACTTACTGGTTGGAAAAAGCTGATTATACTTTGGCCGATAAAGAGGCCCCTGATTCATTCGGCAGAACGCATGCTTTCCTTTTTTCCAAAAAATATAGGAGTGCTGTCCCCGAGGACCAACCGAGAGGCGGTAATACTGCTAGTCAGAACAGTGGTTCTACGGCCGGAAGTAGCAATCCTGTCACAAGAGATGCAAGTTCCGTTGAGATGAAAGACTATCCAGGAAAGCCAGAAGTACGTGAAAATTGGGCGAAGGAGATCCTCAATAATGCCTCGGAAGAAGAATTTAAGAAAGAAGGCCTTGCCGACAGGAATATGGGATTTGAATATGATGCTGCCACTACGGAAGCTTTAAATGCTGGCTTGAAATTCCCATCTGAATCCGGCATCACCAATGTTGCGATTGTTTTCAAACGCAAACGCTACCACTTTGTTTTTGGTGGCCGGCTCTCTGACATTGATTCGAACTATCTGCCGGTGGATAGTGCTAACAAGAGTATTGTGGAATACAAACTGACCGCAAAATATAGTGGAGAAAAGGATGCTGAAGGAAACCGTTTGCTAAGTAGCACTGGGAAACAGGCTGTAGAGATAAAACATAATACGAAATTGTATGATGATAATGAGTCGGTAGTTACGAAGACGCTTCCACTTGCTTCCGGTTGTCAGCAGCCTTATCAGTTCGTTGCACGTTTCGGTCAAGAGACAATTGGCCTCTGGCCGCTGCCGTTTAACAACTGCGAAATTTTCGGACTTCAGTATGGTAGTAAAGATAAGGACGGCAATCCTGCATACGGTTTTAACGGCTGGATTGCATCTGGTTACACCACTTTCTATGACAATCCGCCATATAGATTTGATGCCCGTATGTTAAACGGTAAGTACATGGCAGCCGATATCAATGGTAATGTGAATAAAACTAAGATATTTTCGCCTGTCGATAAACCAACAGAACAAGAACAACAAGCAGGTGAATCTCAACAAAACAAACCGAAGGAAATATTTGATAGAAAAGTGTTGACATTCTTCCCTACGGCATATCCAGGTGACCATATCATATACACTGAGTTTAAGATTCCTAAGCTTGGAGGCGGTTTTGATTTTAATTATCGCCACTTGTATTCCAAGCGCACAGATGCTAAGTATCACGATGGCCAAGTTTTCATTTCTCCTAGTCTGCGAGGATTTTCTCCCACTGAAGAAGAAACAGGAAATAAAAAATTGCCTGATGGTAGTAATAAGAAAGGATTCTCTCAAAAAACCTTTAAATTTCCTGAAGGAAAAGTGGAACCTACTGAAAAGGAACCTCCTGAAGTGAAAGCTGTTAGAGATCATCTTTCAGGTGCCGGTATGGATCCTGCTGCTCTCAATGATCGCCTTGGCAAAAACGGCTTTTATAGCGATTTTACTAACCCAGATGCAAATATAAAAGCAACAGAAGACATAGGAATTATTGTAGCTAAATATACACGCAATACCCATAAACTTATTGTGAATAACGGCGATAAAAAATACGAAGACAAAGGCGTCCCCTTTGAAACACCATTGGGAGGAAAGAATGGTGATACGGGTGCGTTGGGTGAATTGAAAAAAAAGTACAATATTGATAAGCAACAAGCTGCGGCAGGTCATCCCGAAACTTGGGAATTTGGCGGATTTTACCTCGATAAGGCTTGCACGATACCGGTCCCGAAAGAAGAAAAAATGCCGGATTACAATTTAAACGTGTATGTAAAATGGATTGACCCTAATTTTTATATGATTACGGTCGACTTGAATGTACCGAAAGACGAAAAGCTGCAAGGTTATAATGATATTCCGGTAATGCAGATGTTCCCGGAACTATATCAGAATGAGATAAATTCTAAACCTGAACTGCAGGATTTTTATGCTAAACATAAAGATCCTGTCGGTAGTCTGAGGGACGGTATACACAAAGCAACCTACTATATAAAATCAGGTGGCTCGATTCTCCGCCCCACAACTCCGAATGGCGGAAAAGAAGGCTTACATGCATTTGGCGGCTGGGAAGTGGTACACTGCAAAATTAATAGTGACGGAACACCGGAAGTTGATGAAAACGGACATTTGATTCCGCTTGAGATCGATAATAAAAATAAAGCGCCAGAGTACTTTTGCTTCAGTAGTAGCGTTGCAGAATCTTGTATTATTCGAGCGAAATGGTTAAAAATAAAAAAAGTTCCTATCCGAATCGAGCACCACTTCTATAACAAACGGGACGAGGAGATTGTGGGAAAACGGAATGATGGACAAGATTATGCGTATCATCAAGATGACTTTGACGGTGAGCCCAAGCTAATTAAGGATGGGCTGAAGGGTGTGCCGGAAGGATACAAAGGATACATAGGCATTGATCCTAATGGCATACCGACTATAAAATATGCCGCAATTTCCATTAGTGATGACACGTGGAACTTGATCGCCGATTCGAACACTCTTAAAAAAATTACGGGTCATACGGCTGAAGAGGTGAAAAACTATCAAGTAAAAAGTATTGAAGCCAAACAGTTCCCATCAGATGAAGAAAAAGAAAACAACCCGAACGTTATTAAGTTTTATTACCAACCGTTCAAGAAACGCTTCTACTACAAGAAATATGTCTGCACCGCGCCGAACAGCTTGCAAGGAGATGCGCAAACTGACAAAGCGGATATTCCGGTCAAATTGACCAAACTCGGAGAAGAGGAGAAAGATGCTCCCAAGCCTGACCCGTTTTTGATTACCCTGCCGGAAAAAGTCAAGAACGACAATCGTGATTTAGATACTTGCAATTTCCTTAAGATACCCGGCTTTAAGGTGAAGACAAAAGATATACAAAAAACGGTTCATTTTGAACTTAATGATAAAGGCGACATCCAGAAAATTAATGGCCAGTCCGTCCCGCCCTACGATTCGAAAGAGGCAAATATGGATCCGGAAAAAAGGAAGCATACGATGTCTCAAGGTGAACTTAGACGCGGCAAGGATAAACTTGGGGTCGAATTTGAATACATCGATGTCCGGGTCATCCTCCGCAATTCCGAGAAATCGCCTACACCGGACGGTTATCATCGGGTAGTAGTCACGTTGCCCGAGGAAAAGCTGCAATTTACCGACGGTTATGCAGGGTGGATTGACGAAAAATATAACAATGTTCCTAAGCCGCCAAAAAGAAATGTCTATGTCGTTGATGTAGTAGACGGCTACGAAGATGCCAATATACCCATACCAAACGTGGAGCCGATCAAAAAATTGCCGGTTAACAAGATTTGGTTGGATCAGCGCGGTCATAACGTCTACAGCGATGAGAAATATCCTGATTTGCCGGAAGACAAGGCTGAGGAGGAGTTGGATTTGGAAAGCGAGCTTGATGAAGCTGTCAAACCGATACCTAAGGTGTATTCCAAACCGCTCATGTTGCCGGACGAGACAACGATTATTTTTAGGAAAATTGTTGACGGCAAGGTTGAGGCTGAGAATCAGCCAATATCTGTTGCGATGAAAGCTCCGGACAATCTCAAGGTAACGGATGCTGACGGCAAGGCGATTCATCAGCCGTACTGGGCGAACAAAGTCGATCTGCCGATGCGCACCCCGTTTTTCTTGAGTTATATCGGTAACCTCAATGCGAACGGCCAACCCGGCGCTGCGCCTGGTGGCAATGCGAACGGCCAACCCGGCACTGCGCCTGCTGACAATGCGAACGGCCAAACTACCCCGCCGCCATCCCTTCATTTGAGCGATATAGCCGATAAAGACTCAACATGGGGAGTGAAGGACAATAGTAATCCGCCGGTTACTAGGTTTTCTGTTAACAGAAAGGATCCCTGGACTCACGAAGACTATGAAAATTTAAAGAAAATAGACAAAAAGGAGTACAGCTACTACCAATACACCGCTACCGAAAAAAATGCGCATGACGAGTTTGACGGCTACGAAAGGGGTGTGTTCATATACCACAAGGTAAAGTTGCACGAAAACGACCCGGATGCAGCCAAAAAGACCCGCCTGTTCGAGGTTAAACTCGGCGGAGTCAAAGAAAAAATGAAAGACGGGAAAAACGAAGTAATTCCCCCGAAGTCGATTGACGGCGAAGGAATTTCGGTTAATGAGCTGAAAGAACTCACGGTACTTAACGACGAAGTGCCGACCATAGATGTTGAAGTGCAAAAGAAATGGTTCGGGAAATACGGCAAGCCGCTCGATTTCAACACTCTGTCCGTAGGCTCGGCGGCCAACCCGAAACCATTGACGATGGAAATGCGCTTCATGGATCCGCTTATTGCGAAACATCTGCCGACCCGAAACACGGCGTTGACGGCCGGGAGCAAGTGGCATGGCTGGATAGAGGCGGTGCGGCTGAAATTCCGGCGCACCAGCCCACGCACCTATGATTACGAGTTGCACGAAGTCGGCGATTCCGGCGGAACGCTCAGCTATGGCGGCAAGAAATTTGACGCAATCTATATCGGGCGCTGCCTCGATGGCTTCAAGGTGATCAACCGCGAACAGACCTACGGCTTCCCACCGGTTGTAGCGATTTGCGACTGCGCCAGAATGGGCATGAACAAGGCTTATTCAGTCGCTGACAGAGCCTATACGGCCGTAAGCGAGGCGGCCAGCAAAGCCGGCAACTACATTAAACGCCAAGTCGGGAAATTGTTTGGCGGAAACGGTAGGCAGACTGAAACGAATGGACAGGGCGGCTGCTCGTCCTGCCATTTGGATTGAGGACAGACTGAAGTTGGAATGAAGTCGGACTGCAGCCGGACTGCAGTTGGACTGCAGTATTCGGCCGAGTCCTGTACATGAGCCAAGGGAACTTTGACGGAACCCTTCTCGGTTCGGGCATTTTTGCTCAGAAGCGGGGAGGGTTTTCTCTATTTGTTTTTGTGTGTTTGGATTTATTTTATTAAATAAAAATCAAGATAAACTGACGCGGTTATAGGGCGATTCTTCTTGTTACAAGTATTAAATTTGTGTTAAAATATGAAGTCGCAAAGGACTCAAAGCGCAACAAGCGCGTAATCTTTTTCTTATAATTTTACTACTAGGCGAGGCACAGCCGTTGTACCGCCGAAAATGGAGAGAATTATGAATAAATATCTACGTAAAATTGCCGCCGTGCTCAGTTTGACTCTTGTGCTTACTTCTTTTGATTGCACAGCTTTGCGAGCTGTTAATACGGCCGAAATAAATGCGGTGAGCAAAAATTTTAATGAAATGACTCAGCAGGGCGATGCGAATAAGTCTGACCAGGCGAAACCTGCGCAACCGAATGCAGCGGAACCTAACGCAGACAAAGCTGATGGAGCGGCAAAAAATCAATCTGCAACAAAGCAGGGTGAAGGCAAGGCGGAAGCGGATAAAGCAAATACTAAGGCTCTCTCTAAGCCGCAACCAAAATATATAATTGCTGAACCGGTAAAAAAAACGGGTGCCCGGAGTAAACGCTCCATCCGCGAGTCAGGCAGCGTTTCCGATGCACGGCAAGGATTGTTAGCTGACCTCAGTGCCTATCGTGATAATCATGTACAAGTACCGCTCGGGCTAGAGCAAGCGGCAGACGGTGGTATGGATCGTGCTGCTTACGAAGATCGCTCCGAAAATGGCATGGATCGTTCAACCCCTGAGGCAGGAAGTACGACAGGCACTCCTCAGCTTGGCGGCGCCAATAAGGCTGACAAAAATAGTGCCAACAGCTCAATAAAGTTCGGTTCGGAGCCGGACGGAAAAAATGTTGGCTTGGAAAAAGGCGAAAAACCGGATCCGAAGATCACGGAACCGGAAGGCGCTTACCTCAACCGCCATCTGCCGTTGCAAGCGCGTTATTTAGGCGATCCGACCGATCCGGATACAGCTAATGAACAGGTGAAAAACGAAGCACCTCCGTCGACTTACAGCTATAAGATGCATTTTGTGCTGAGACGTGTAATACAACGCAAAGGTGAACAAGATCAATATAAGTATGTCGAGTTCCATAAGCCTTACCAAATTACCGTGGGTAAATATCCCGATAAGAAACATCCAGTAGATGGTATAAAATACAAATTGCCGATCAAAGACGGTTATAAAAATCCTGTCCCATATCATGGGGATCTGAAGATGTTCGAAGAGCAGGCCAAAAATACGGACGAAGATAAAAAACCCAAGCAGATTACCTCTAATGCAGTTGCGGAAATTGAATTCAGACATGGTAACGATGTTCAGCTCGAAGCTAGTGATAACGGCAGAAAGGGCAATATATACTACGTGAAAAAATTGGCCGAGCTTCAACCAGAGAAGAAAACAACAGCTGAAAAAGATGCCGAAGGAAAAAACCAGAAACTGCGTGAAGAAATCTTCATCTACGAGCCTAAGGAAGCTTGCCTAACTCTTGAATACGAATTTCAGTCACAAGGAGATTCAACTAAATTTGAAACATCGCCCAAGGGTGGTAGTCGGGAAGTGCCATCAAGTATTGGAGCGGATTATGCTCCGAAAGGTGACGATATGTTACCTGAAACAAAACCTGGCGATGATTTTTCGGATGACGTTAAGAATGGATTTGAACCGGCGAACAAGGACATCCACATTCTCGTTCCTGAAACAGATAAATGCGGCGATTTTAGGGTAAAACTGCGTCTGCTGCGTAAAAACTCTCAATGCATATTTGATGTTGCGGCAGATAAGGCAGAAAAAGTACCGACACGGCAATTTGCATTCGGGCAAACAATTACGCTCCCGAAAAAAGAACCTAAATATGAGGGCTACAAGTTCTTAGGCTGGGAGCCCGATTGTGATGTATACGAGTATGATGTTTCCGGAAGTCGAGTAAAGCCTGTTTTTGACCATAAAGCCAAAAGTGATAGCCGTGAGGAGATTAAAAAGAAGTTACGTGACGGCCTCAGTGACGAAGAAAAAAAGATCAACGGTAAAGTGATGGATGATGAGGCTCAAGTCAATTTTGCTCTAATGAAAGCGAGCAAGGACGACGCAAGTGCAAAAGAAAAGGGCTTGCTTAAAGAATATAAGGACACTCTTCTGGGAAATAAAGACGTCACCAATGCCATGCCGGCGAAGAAGATAACTTTCAAGGCGCACTGGGTGATGAACACTTCGGCTAAATACACCTACAGTTACTGGCTGGAAAAACCGGAAGACCCGCAAGGGGATAACTTTGCCGATAAATATGTGTATCTGTATTCGGAGCCTAGTGAGCATGATGAAGCAACTTTTACTTTGTTCACTCCTCCCAACTGGGATTCCAACCTTCCCACCTCTCGGCCCCCTTGGATGAAAAAGCTTAAGGATAAAACAGATAAAATTATATCGGATGCCAATAATGACAAGTCTAAAAAAACTAATTTTTATGAATGGGACAAATTAAAAAAAGATCTGTACAATCGAGCAAGGTTCGATGACTTCTTTGAGTACGATGAAAAGGCGACTGCGGAAGCAAACAAAGGCATGTACGTAACGGGTGATGGCCGTGCGGACTGCAAGATTATCTTCAAGCGGCGGCGCTATACGGTGGTGTTTACGACCAATCCTTATAAAGACAATCCCAGGCTTCCGTATTCATTGACTTTTAGAAGTAAGGAAAAGGACAAGCTGGGCAACCCTATACTTTTGCCTAAGGATTCGAAGGAGGGAACTGAGTATACTTTCAACACGCCTAAGGATAGCAAAGTGGATACATTGCCGGATAAAATACCGGAGCTGAATGAGGAGGAACGCAAGACCGCACCTTATCAGTTTACGGCGCGTTTCGGCCAAACGCTTTACAATGTGTGGCCTAATCCCTATGAGAACTGCACTTTTAAAGAACCAGGCAATGATGAAAATTTTGATTTTAGATTCATAGGGTGGTTACCTATTGCATCTAAGTATTCGGGATACTTTGACTCGCCCCCGTATGTTCTTTCCTACGATATGCTATATGTACAGCGAGAAAATGTTAACAAAGAGGGTGCGCATTACTATAAATGCGATCGTAAGGGCAATGTTGTTAAAGAGGAGACGGGGATAAATAACGAAAAATTACCTTCAGTTATTTCTTTTTATCCGGATACTACTACGGAAAGCAATATGAGACCGTTTATAAGTGCCCTAAAAGTTCAGGGCTTGGACGGTAAATTGTCTGCTAAAAAAACAGAAAAATTTAGAACTTTGTATCTCAGAGGTGACGTGACAAATAGCGCTAAAAATTTTCCTAAGCCGAATCTGATTGGGTTTACTGCGGTAGCTAATGTAACAGAGGCCGAGAAAAGCGTTAATGAACCCATAAGTGGGGATACATCTGAAATTCCTACAAAGTCTTTGGATATGGATAAAATTAATGATATGGTTGATTATGTTCTAGATCCTAGCGGAACTGAAGATGATGAAAAGAAATCTCTAGAGGAAGATTACGGGGAAATTTTAAATAAGGATTATCTAGAGAAAATTTGTTTGTTTTTAGTTAAAGTTAAGAGGCTAATTGACGAGATGGACCCAGACGACGATGAAATAAAGGAGGAAGATAAAAAAATTCAAGAAGAGGGTATTTTGTCGGTGATTAAAAAAAATAAAGATGGTGAATATGAGTCATCTTTTCCTACTCTTGATAATTTGGGTGATTTTGGTGATATCGCTTATTTACAGTACTACTACGCCCGCAACCGCTACCCCATCACGATAAAAAATGTCAAGAAGGACATAACCCAGAACACTTTTTATGATGACAGCCTTCTCCATGCCTTGTATTCAAAGGATGCCAAGACTGGAAAAGAAAAACCGCTAGTCGATGATGAAAAAGATCGCCCGGACAACGACGACAAAATACAGCCAGGCTGGGTGTTCGACGGCTACACTTTTGATGAGCAAAACAAACTCCGCATTGATCAACCCGGCTACACCATGCCCGACAACCCGATTACCGTCTTTGCCAAATGGATGGATCCTCAAGTCTACGACTTGACGATTGACTTACAAGGCGGCCATTTTGATAAGTTGCCAGAACAAAGTGAGTTGACCGATTATCCATTCAATGATACTTTCTACAAGGCCGAAGCCAACCAAATTAGAGTGAATACCAAAGATGGTGAGAAGGCTGTCCCGGTTGACAAACTGAAGGATTGCGATCCGTATAGTGTAGATAACATAACCTACCGCATCAAATCCGGCAAAAACGTCCTCCCGTTTACCGAAGTCCCAACTAAGCCTGGCTACCTATTCCTCGGTTGGGAGGCGGTTCGCTATGAGCTTAACGACAAAAAAGAAATACAAAGGAAGGACGGCAAGCCGATAGAAGATAAGTCATATTGGGATAACTACAAAGCGCATGAATTTTTCTCTTTCAACAACCCGATGGCTGAACCTATGGGCATCCGCGCCATGTGGCTTCCTATAAACTATGTCCCAGTGTATTTTGAGCACCACTTCTTTGACAAGGACAATAACGAAATCGGTAGCCCGATAAATGTTTCAGAAGCGGATTTGCTCAAGTACATTAAGTCAAAAGATGTCAAGGCTTTCCCGCAAGGATTGAAAGGTGTTGTCGAGATTAATAGCAACGGTCAACCGGGATCTAACATGGCGGCTATGGCTGTCTACGAAGGCAAAGACTGGGTTTTGCTCAACTCAGAGGAATTGGCTACAGTCTATGAAAAGAATTATGGTGGAGATCTTCCACCCGAAATTACCAATAAATTTATTCAGAACAAATTTGTCTTGGATAGGGAGGACGGTAATCATAACCTCTTGACACCGAGCCCCAACATCTTTAAGTTCTACTATCACACGTTCGCGCGGCGTGTCTACTACAAGACTTACAATTGCGTCGATGACAGCGGTGAAGGCAGCAGTGGCACTGACCCAAGATACCAGATTATGCGTGAACCTGAAAAGGAAAAAAATGACAACTTCGACTATGATGTCATCAATTACAAACCGATTCACGGCTATAAGTTGTACAAATCCGACCCGAATGATCAGGAAGCTATGCAACAGGTAGCTAGGTTTAAGGACGTTGATGGCCATTTGGTGATCAATGATGATAAAGAAGACGGCAATAATTTCAAATTTAAGTACAAGGATTACCGGGTGTTGGTGCGCAATTCTGAAAATGCTAAAACGCCTAACGGCTACCACCGTGTTATCTTTGAGTTGGACAAAAATATGAAATTTGTGACCAACTATGAGGGTGCGTTTAACGGCATTACCAAAGGCAGTAAGCTAAAAGATATTGTTGATGGGCAGGGTAAAAACAAAACCATTTCCGATCTTCTCGGTATGGGGGATGAGTTGGATTATCGCGCGATAGATGCTGATAAAGTATGCAATCGTCGCTACATTGTCGATGTGGCCGACGGCGTTGATGATGCCAATATTCCATTGCCGCCCATCCATCCGGTTCGTTATCTGCCGGTGTCCTTGCTTTGGATCGATCAAAAAGGCCTTAATTTCTATAGCCACAAGCTGTATGAAAGCACTCCCGGTGAAATCGAGGAGGAAGACTTGGAAAAGACTTTGGATGAGGCAGTACCGCCGCAACCGGAGCCGGAAAGAAAGCTTTCATTCTCGAACGAATATAAAGTTAATGTTGAACTCACGCCGAAGAATAAAGGCACAGAACCGACAAAGAAGCTTACCCTGATGCCTAAAAATTTAAATGACAAAGGCGACTATAAGGATCAGCCGCGCTGGGTAAAGATTGAGGACATTCCGGCCAGCCAGGATCTTATTTGCCAGCGGGTCAGCGGCAGTCCGCGTAAGGATGCGAATGGCGCTTTGCCGGAACCGAAAGCACTCACAGATGGAACTTTGGCGAGAAATGAAAATGCAGATAATGCAAAATTAGAAGAAGATGCCGTGAAATGTTTGCACGATAAAGATTGCCCCGATCGTGCAAGTAATGCCGAGGGTCACAAAGGCGAGGGTAGATGGAATGTTGAAGAACCTGCAATGAATAAGCTGGAACTGACCGACTTTGCGGATTTGCAGGTAATTTGTGAAGAGAAGGTAACGCCTGAAGAACCAACACCGGCAGATCAACAGGGCAAAGTGCCGGATTGGCAAAAAAAGCCATACAAAAATAAGACAATTAAAGCTTTTGCTAAGGGCTCTGACGAAGCCACCGGTACACAACCAGGTCAGTGTGGACAGCCGGCACCGGGCGGACAGCTGACTCCGGGTACACAGCCTACACCGGGTGTACAGCCGACTCCGGGTACCCAACCTGCTCCCGGTACACAACCAGACCAAGGCACTGCCCCGGCTGCTGGGCAACCAGACTCTTGCAAGCAGTGCGACTTGGATAGTAACAGTTCAAAATTTGAAGATGACAAACTGCCACCCCGTATTTGGACCAAGGCCTTCCTGGATAAACTGAAAGAAATTGACGGCCAACCCCACGATATCTTCGAATGGTCTGCTTCTGAAGAAGGCGCACAAGAACAAACCGACGGAGTGGAGAAGGGCATTTTCGTCGAACACAAGGTTTTAGTCAATAATAAAGAAAGCACACGACTCTTCGAGGTCGAGCTGTTTGGCAGCACCGAAACTGAACTCTTCGTGGTCAACAGTGAAGTGCCGACCATTGATGTAGAAGTGCAGAAGTATTGGTATGGTAAGTACGGTCAGCCGCTCGATTTCAACACCCTGTCCGTAGGCTCGGCGGCCAATCCAAAGCCGTTGACGATGGAAATGCGCTTCATGGATCCGCGGATTTTGCTGAAACCCCAGACGGTAGATCTGACTGCTGCCAACAAATGGCACGATTGGATAAGAAATGTTCGTCTGAAATTCCGGCGCACCAGCCCACGCACCTATGATTACGAGTTGCACGAAGTCGGCGATTCCGGCGGAACGCTCAGCTATGGCGGCAAGAAATTTGACGCAATCTATATCGGGCGCTGCCTCGATGGCTTCAAGGTGATCAACCGCGAACAGACCTATGGCTTCCCACCGGTTGTAGCGATTTGCGACTGTGCCAGAATGGGCATGAACAAGGCTTATACGGCGGCCAACAGAGCCTATACGGCCGTAAGCGAAGCGGCCGGCAAAGCCGGCAACTACATTAAACGCCAAGTCGGGAAATTGTTTGGCGGAAACGGTAGGCAGACTGAAACGAATGGACAGGGCGGCTGCTCGTCCTGCCATTTGGATTGAGGCGCGATAAGAGGATGACACGTATGGGAAAGACAATAAAAATACTAGCCGGAGCTTTGACGATGACCATGCTGGCCACGAGCGGGGTGACAGCGTTGGAATACACATCATTCAGCCGCGAGGAAGCGAAACTGGTAGATCAGCTTTTTGAGGAACAGAACCGCGGCAAGGCGGCTGAGGCAAACGGCGCGAATGGCGGAGCGAAAGCTGCAGCTGACCAAAACGGCATGATTGAGCCGAACGTAATATATAAGTCATTTGCTACGCCGGAGTTTTACCGGACGCTTAAAAGATACGATCAAGCGCAAAAATCGGTCGCCCAGGACGCGGACGTGGTCGGTGCGCTCGGCACGGCAAGATGTGTAGCCCAATTTCGTTTGGACGAACTGAATCGCCAAATCTGCGCCACGCGTAAATTGATGGAATTGGCGGAAGGGATCAAACGCATCGACACCTACCGTTATAAACGTTCGCGTAAGACTAGCAATCCCAACAAACCGTACCAATTCTACCGCAATGATTTTCCGGTGATTACAGATGCTGTGCGCAGTGCAGCGAGAATATACGCGCTCGACAAAGATGCCCAAGCTCTGGACAAATTGATCAAGACGAATGCTGAGTTGGCTAGCAAAAACCTGAACGAAAAGCCGAAGTACGAGGCTTTAGGTATCGAATACATGGATCGAGTGACCGGGCGCGAGTTGAAAGACAACGTTTTGGCGATTCGCACCCTGATCGACAAAAAGATCATGACCCCGTTATATCGTGGTCTGGTCGAGAAACTGATGCTCTTTTACGGTAACAAACAAATCGCGGATCACACGGTGGGCGAATTGACCCGGCAAGCCAAGGTCGAGGCGGCCAAGATCCACCTGTTGGAGGCCTTTGCCAAGCAGAAGAAGTTCAGCCTGCGTTCTTGTCCGTTATGCGATTACGGTGCCAAAGTAACGCCTTTAGGAGTCGGGGCAGCGGAATTGGCGGAGAAGATCAAGCAAAAAGATCCGAACAAGGATGATGTGCCGAACACGGCGGCTGCAGTTGCTGCAGCTCCGGCCAAGCGTTTCGCTAACTGAGTGCGGTGACCTATTCTCGTCTGCTAATTGTTGGCAACTACCGCGGCTGGGTCAAATTACAGTTAAAGCTGCGGTGGCTGGCCGATGGCAGTAGATTAATCGGAGTTGACGAAGTTACGCAACTGATGAGTGCCATACAAAATATGTAAGCAAGTGAAAAATCCCTGCCGGTCTTGTTCCGGCGAGGGATTTTCCTTTATGGATAACTTGATAGCGGCTAGCGCGTGCGCGTTATTCCGCCGCGTCAATGGTGTGACTTCGGCTCGGCTCAGCGTGGGCGCATTATTTCGCTGCGTTAGTGCGACTGGATCAGCGCGTGCGCCTTATCTCGCCGCGTCAGAGCGGCTCAGCGTGAATCTTGAGCAACAACCGAACCAAGATAAATAAATGCAAATCATTGAAACCATAAACAAACATTTTATTACAGAAAGAATTACGAATCAAGAAAAAAAGTTAAATAAAAGTTTGCAATAACTAATTAACTGCGGTAAACTAGGTATGAAAAATTTCGCTGTTCTATTCTAATGTTTATAATTATAATTCACATTTAGAGTTTGGAGACGGCGTTTAGGGAGGCGTTATATGCGCAATAAAACAGGTTTAGCGATGCTGCTTGCCGTGTTACTGGTTATGCTTTTGCCATTAAGCTCAATAGTTGAAGCCAAAACCGCAAAGAAAAAGTACGCTAACTTTCAGGAAGTGGCCATCGACATGGAAACTTGTTTTCAGCGGGCGATCAAGTCCATTGAAGACGGTGACTCGAAGGCAGCTTACAAAGCAATGAACGATGCTTATTTTGGCCATTACGAAATACAAGGTTTTGAAAAATACGTAATGGTAAACATTTCAGCGAAGCGGGTAAGCAAAATTGAAGGAATGTTCCGCGATATTAAACATTCCATTCTCGGCAACATCAAAAAAGATAACAAAGAAATCATAAATAACATTAAGACTCTCTCCATGTGCGTCTGTCGAGATGCCTTGATTTTGGACGGCGTTGTTGGCGAAGACGCGCCGGAAGAAGAGGGCTTGAAAGTTCTCAAAGGCACTACCGTAACGGCTGATGCAGGCAAGGTCAAGCTTAAGTCATTCTTCGCGTCATTCGGCTTGCTGATTCGTGAAGGCCTTGAAGCGATCTTGGTTTGCATGGCCATAATCACCTATTTGATCAAGTCGGGCAACAAACAACTTTGCAAAGGTGTTTACCTCGGCATGTTGGCCGGCGTCGTCGGCAGCGGAATCTTGGCTGTATTGATCGATATTGCTTTACAAGGTGTCGGCCAGGAATTGATGGAAGGCTGGACGATGTTCTTGGCAGTGGCGGTTCTGTTCTACGTCAGCCACTGGATGTTGCATCAATCGGAAGAACACGCATGGAATGAATATATCAACAAAGCGGTGCAGAAATCAATTGATAAGCGTAATCAGTACGTTTTGATCGGTTCGGCGTTCTTGGCTGTTATCCGTGAAGGTGCTGAGTTGATCCTCTTCTACAAAGCCACATTATCCGGCGGCACAAGCAACGGAACATATGCGTTTTTTGGCTTTGTGGCTTGCGCAGTGGTTTTGGCTGCGATATACTTTATCATGCGCTATACGACGGTTCGTCTGCCGTTGCGCCCATTTTTCCTGTTCACCAGTATTTTGTTGTTCCTGATGTGCTTCACTTTCATCGGCAAGGGTGTGCAGGAACTCACCGAAGCCGGATTCATCTCCGGTGCGACCACACTGCCGTTTATGAAGGGCTTTAACATACCGGATCTCGGTTTCTACGATCGTGCTGAAACGATGCTGCCGCAGATGATGATTGTTATTGCTTCGTTGTGGCTGATTATCGGTAACCATGTAAACCGCAAAAGAACTATCCGTGAGGCCAAAGCGAATGCGTCGGCTGCCGTAGCAGCGGCAAATGATCACGCTGAAACGCCGGTGACTACCGCCGAAACAGTCGAAACAACTTCAGCTGAAACGGCGACTAAAGCCTAAAAACTGCGGTCGGAGGCTGGCGTTACTGCCATTGGCCTGTGACATAATTACGTGTACAATAAGTCATACTTCCGGTATGACCTGTCGAACAAAGTAGTAAAGAACCAATACAAGCTGTCAATAGTCGCAAGACTTTTGAATAAAAATTTAGGAGGATTAAGATGAACAAGAAATTTCTGAGTATTGTTTTAGCCGGTGCTATGGCTATGGCTATGGTTGCATGTAATAACTCGGAGAAACCTGCCGAGAGCAAAGCTGCTGAAAGCAAAATGGCAGAAGAGAGCAAGATGGAGAAAGAGTCCAAGCCGGAAGAAACCAAGGCTGCTGCTGAAAGCAAAAAGGACGAAAAGGCTCCGGATGCCAAAGCTGACGATAAAAAAGATGACAAAGCTGTTCCGGGTAGCTCAGGCTTTAACGAAATCCCGATCGGTGAAGCTACCGATTCCGGCCCGTTCCACATTGAAGCTGTTTATTTCCAAGCTGTTGATATGATCCCTGAGAACAAACAACCTTCAGCGGAAGAATCCGATATGCACTTGGAAGCTGATATCCACCTGAAGCCTGAAGCCGGTAAAGCATTTGGTTTCGGTGATGGCGAAGACATCTGGCCGGCTTACTTGACCGTTAACTACAAAGTTATGTCAGAAGATGGCAAGAAAGAAATTACTTCCGGTACTTTCATGCCGATGAATGCTGATGACGGTGCTCACTATGGTATCAACGTCAAAAAGGGTGTTATTCCTGTAGGCAAGTACAAACTGGTTCTGGAAATCAAAGCTTCTGATGACTATCTGCTCCATGTCGACAGCGAGACCGGTGTTCCGATCGCTCAAAAAGAGGGCAAAGAAGCCGCTGCTAAGTACTATGAGAAACAGACAGTTACTTTGGACTGGAATTATGACGGTAGCCAATTAGCTTCTAAGTAATTAGACAGTATTGCAGTTGACGAGGTCGACTACTGTGTAGTCGGCCTTTTCTGCATTATTTGTTCCTGAGAGGGGGACACAGTGTTAAGTTTTTTAATATATGTATTAGGAATGCTGTTGTTGTTTGCCGGAATTTTCGGCTTAACTATGGCTTATATTCGGCGAATTGAAGAGAATAACTTCCTGAAATATATTTTGGGTGTTTGCACCGGTATCGGTTTCCTAGCAGGAACAGCGATATATGTGGCAAAGAGGCTGCAACCGAAAAAGTTATTGCGTGCGTTGACCGCACTTAACCGGCAAGTTATCGTTGCGGCCTGGATGATTGCTAGTGTCGCGCTGATAATATTTATTGTGTTTTTGCTGCTACGAGCCTTCAGTTCGGCCGGCAAGACAGAAAATGGAAGTTTGCTAAGTTCCAAACCCGGGGCGGCAGGTTGCCGGGTGGGAAATGTTCTTTTATATGTAGCGTTGATATGTTTTTCACTGTCTTTAATTCCGTTGATGGCGCATATTTTGCCTCAACTCTATTTGAAGACGGGTGAATTTGTCGCTTTTAACGAAGAATCGGTGAGCACTGGTACTTTGTTCCGTTTCGGCGGCTATGCACTTGGCTGGCTGCTGGCATTTTTGACTTGCCTGAGTATATATCAAGCTTTCAGGCGATTAAACACCGATTCAATGTTGTTTGTGGGCGGCCTGTTCTATGTTTTACTTATCTTGGACTTGGCGATGCGCGGTATCAGCAGCGGTGCCAGACTCGGTATTTTGCCGCGGCGCAATAGCTTCGTTTTTGAGGTGATGATTTTTGAGGACAAGAGCATGCCTTATTTTGCCGTAGGTTATTTACTGATAGCCTTGATCGCGGCGATTATTGTTTATCTGTTGCATCGTAGTTTAAAAGGGGAGTTTCAAACTTCCGCCATGCGGCGTAAAGCGGCTTGGTGGCAAAGAAATTGCCGCCGTTGGGCCAAGAGTCTCGCCGTATTTATGTTGTTGAGTTGTCTGATGCTTACCGTGGTAAATGACTATATTACACGCCCGGTCGAGTTGGCCCCGGCCGAAGCCTATCAAGAAGAAAACGGTCGGATTATAATTCCGCTGTCGGCTGTGGAGGACGGCCATCTGCACCGCTTTGCGTATATGTACGAAAAACACAATATTCGTTTTATTGTCGTGCGCAAACCGGGCAGCAACGCTTACGGTGTCGGTCTTGATGCCTGTGAGATTTGCGGCATAGCCGGTTATTTTGAACGCGGTAATACGGTTGTCTGCAAACGCTGTGACGTTGTAATGAATAAAGCAACCATCGGATTCAAGGGCGGCTGTAACCCGGTACCCTTCCCGTATGAAGTCAAGGACGGTCGCATAATAATAAATAAATCCGATTTGGAAAAGGAAGCTAATCGTTTCCCGGTAGGAGCATAATATGTTTTGGAGAATGGTCGGCGGTACACTTTTCCGCCAAAAAAAGAAAATGGCAATGATTGCCTTCACGGTGGCGCTGGGAATATCTCTGGCGACAGCTTTGATGAACGTCATGCTAGGCGTGGGGGATAAAATAAATCAAGAACTTAAAGTTTACGGTGCCAATATCACGGTCGTGCCGAAGGATGCGTCATTGTTAGATGACTTGTACGGCATTCAAGACGGTGTTGGCGTTACAGATAAATATCTGTTTGAAGAAGATGCCCCCAAAATAAAGCAAATATTCTGGGGTTACAATATTGTTGATTTCGCTCCTTATCTCAAAGCCGGAGCGAAAATTGATGGCACAGAAGAAACTGTGCGAATGATTGGAACTTGGTACACCAAAAAACTAAGCTTGCCGACCGGCGAAAAACTGGAGGCCGGTGTGCGCAATTTAAAAACTTGGTGGCGGATAGACGGCGAATGGCTCAAAGATGAGGATGAAAACGGTGCTTTAGTCGGGTACTTGCTGGCGCAAGAACATAATTGGCAAATCGGCAGCAGGATCACGCTGACGAACGGCAGCCGTCACTCGGAATTTGTCATCCGCGGCTTGTTGAATGCCGGTGGCGATGAAGATAAGCAAATATTTGTTAATTTGCCTGCCTGTCAGGCTTTGGCCGGTTTAGCCGGAAAAATTTCCGGTATCGACGTATCAGCATTGACTACGCCGGACAACGATTTGGCGAAAAAAGCTTCCCGCAATCCGGATTCTCTTACCCCTACCGAATATGAAACATGGTATTGCACCGCTTATACCGGCTCGATTTGTTACCAGATTCAGGAAGTGGTACGTGACGGTGTCGCCAAAGCCATTCGTCAGGTCGCTGAATCGGAGGGTGCGATTTTGAACAAAACCAAACTGCTGATGTTGCTGATAACCATCTTAAGCTCAATCGGCTCGGCCCTGGGTATCAGCAATCTGGTCACCGCTTCAGTTATGGAGCGTGGGCAAGAGATCGGCCTGATCAAAGCGATCGGTGGGCGCGATATACGAATCATTCTATTGATTTTAACGGAAATCATGTTGACCGGCTTGTTCGGCGGGGCGATCGGCTACGGCATCGGGCTTGGCTTTGCTCAGATCATCGGTTTGACCGTTTTCGGTTCGACGATACCGCTGGCGGTAATGGTTATCCCGATTGACATCGTTTTGCTTATAGCGGTTATTTTGGTCGGCAGCATTCCGTCGATAAGATATCTGTTGAGATTAAAACCTACAGAAGTTTTGCACGGGAGGTAAAATCAGATGCGCAATAAATCGATGTTTTTTAAAATGGTATTGAGTTCTTTGCTGCGTCGCCGTTCCCGTATGGTGGTAGCCTTGCTGGCCGTGGCCATAGGTTCGACGATTATGTCCGGTATGATCACGATTTACTATGATATTCCGCGGCAGCTGGGCAAAGAGTTCCGTTCTTACGGAGCCAACTTTATGGTTCTTTCATCTACCGACAAAAAAATAACTGAAAAGCAGTTTGATGCTTTAGGCAAAGCACTGCCGGCGAAAAAAGTGGTCGGCCTAGCGCCTTACCGCTATGAAACGACAAAAATTAATCAGCATCCCTACATTTTGGCTGGAACTTATATGGAAGAGGCGAAGAAAAACAGTCCGTTCTGGTACATAGAGGGCGAATGGGCCACCAATTCAGATAAACAGGATGTCATGATCGGTAAGGAAGTGGCCAAAACATTAGACCTTAATTTGGGCGACACGTTCAAGGTCGAGGGCGTTAAATACGGCCGTGAGGTAGTGGCTTCCAAGGTAAGCGATTCGGCGGAAGCTAGCAAAAAAAAGGACGCGGCGGAAGATTATTACAGCAAAAAATTTCGAGTCAAAGGCATTATTACAACCGGCGGAGCGGAAGAAAGTTTTATCTTTCTGAACATCGACGTGCTGGACAAAATGCTGGAGGACGAAATGCGGTTAGACGGTGTCGAATGTAGTATTGAGGGGAATGCGATGGAACTTGACAAGACGGCAGCCGATTTGGCCAAGCGTGTTCCCGGTATTGTCGGTCGACCGGTGCGGCGAGTTACGCAGTCGCAAGACATAGTGCTCGGGAAACTGCAAGTTTTGGTATTGCTTGTTGATTTGGTCGTTTTACTGCTGACGATAATTTCCGTCCTAACCACGATGATTGCAGTGGTCACGGAGCGGCGCAAGGAGATTGGCCTGAAGAAGGCTTTGGGTGCATCTGACCGCAGTATTATTACAGAGTTCATGGGCGAAGGCGCCGGCTTAGGAATTTTGGGCGGCGTTTTGGGTGTGATTTTAGGCTTCTTCTTTGCCCAACAGGTCAGCTTGAGCGTTTTCGGGCGCACGATTGAATTTTCTTGGTGGATTATTCCGGTCACCCTGGGAATTTCAGTGATCATTACTATCGTGGCCAGTATTTGGCCGGTTAAACAAGCGACTAAGATTGATCCAGCGTTGGTTTTGCGTGGAGAATGATCTCGGCAAGTTTTTAGGCGAATCATTGATGTAAGTATGAGACGTAAATTTGAGATGTAAGTATGAAGTGAGGAGAAAAAATATGTCCGAAGAACGTTTAGCGAATAATGCGGCGGCAATTGAGCGTCTGCCGGGGGACACCGATCCGCGTCCGGTAATTTTGTCGATTAGAGGTATTTCGAAAATATATGAAAGCGTAAATGCTTTGCAAAATATCAACCTGGATGTGCATAAGGGAGAATGGGTTTCGATCATGGGCTCATCCGGCTCGGGTAAAACGACAATGATGAACATTATCGGTTGTATGGATAAACCGTCCGCCGGTTCTGTCTATTTGGATGGGCAGGATATCACCAAAAAGAATCAACATGAACTGACGACGATTCGGCGCGAGAAGATCGGCCTTGTTTTTCAGCAGTTCCATCTGATCCAGTATTTGACCGCGGTAGAAAATGTAATGGTGGCGCAATATTACCATAGTATGCCGGATGAAAAGGAGGCTTTGGCGGCCTTGGCTAAGGTCGGGCTGGAGAAGCGGGCCAAGCACTTGCCTAATCAGCTTTCCGGTGGTGAGCAGCAAAGAGTGTGCATAGCGCGGGCGTTGATTAACAATCCGGAAATCATTCTGGCCGATGAGCCTACAGGAAACCTTGATGAGGCAAATGAGAACATCGTTATCGGTATTATGCGTGAGCTACATAAGGAAGGTGCGACAATTATTGTAGTTACCCACGATCCTGAAGTCGGTGAGGAAGCGGAGCGCAAAGTGGTGCTGGATTACGGCAAAATTAAGGAGATCGTTACTTTGAAGCATTAATTTAGTTCCGAGATGCGGCGGGGCTACACCCATAGCGGAATTGCCGGCCGTCAGGGCTCTCGCGCTTTGCTTATGGGCAGGCCCCCTGAGCTTTGCCCCATGAACTAGCCCCACACCGTGGCCGTCGGTAGTTAGTAGGTGGCAGGTATTTGGCAGGTGGTAGGCGGCAGTGCGCAGGCAGGTTGCAGTTGCAAGTGGTAGGCAGGTGGTAGCTGCAAGAGGGTATTGAACCGGCTGCCGCGGGACGGTGCGATGGTCGGCAGTTTTCGCCCGATTTGTTGAATAACGGTTGAAAAGAGAATGCGTAACAATTATAATCATATCGGTTAAGTTAACTATATCTAACGTAAACACGTTCCGTAATGCTAAGACAAACGCGAGCGTGAAAATTTAGAGCAAGAGGTGGCTGATGAAAAAATTATTAACATTAGCAGTTGCGGCGGTCATAGGAATAACGGCGATGAGCCTGACGGCTTGCAGCGACAAAAAAGACTTCCAAAAGATGAAGTTGAAAGACGGAACATACACCGGAACCTACACATCCGAAGACGGAATGAAGGCAACCACTGAAGTTAAAATAACGATCAAAGACGGCAAAATAACCGCTGCCGAACGGGTCGAAAAAGATGCCAAGGGTGAAGTCAAAGATGAAAACTATGGCAAGGAAGCCGGCGATACCAACTTTGCGATAGCTCAGAAATCAGTAAAAGGCGCATCAACTTATGCCCCCAAACTGGTCGAAGTACAGGACCCCGACCTGGTCGATTCTGTTTCCGGAGCAACTGTATCCTACAAATCGTTCAAAGCGGCGGTTTGGGATGCTCTGAGCAAAGCGGAATAAGGCGATAAACTATTGCCGCACCTGCATAAATTTATGATGAAAATAAAGCACTGATGGGGGAGACATAGTGCTTCTCGCTTGCGAGAAAATTTTAAATTGAGGAGGTGCTGTTATGCACAAGGAAAAATGTTTAAAATCTATTAGTCTGATTCAAGTGATTATGGGAATCATCGTAGCGGCGATGTCCTTCGTTTTGGTACCGGTTTGCGGACCGATGCCCAACGGTAAGTACATGTCTTGTCACTATACCGGGATTTTGATTACCGTAGCCGGTGTGGTTTTAATTGTTCTCGCCTTGATTAATTATCTGGTGAAAAACGGCGCTTTGAATAAGGTTCTGGCCATTGTCCAAATCGTTGTCGCCGCACTGAGTTATATGATCCCGAGCAAGATTATTCCGGTCGCGATCGGAGTTGGCATGAACGGCAAAACCAGATACATCGGTCTCTGCATGAAACCGATGCAGTGCTGGAACAGTTTCCACGCTTCCAGCGTTTGCCTACTGATTGTCGTGATTTTGGCTTTGATTTATTTAGCTGTGCATTTTGTAATGAAAAAGGACTGATATATCTTCGGTAACAACCGATAGAGCATGACCGGAGGTCGCCGGGGCAAATCAACCGGCGACCGTCCTATGTCCGGTTAAGCGACAAAAAGGATAAGGATTTAATAATGAAAAAGAAGTTTAGCTTTCAAAAGATTGCTAAAGCCAATATACAGAGTAAACCGTTGCGCAGTTTCTTTTTGCTGCTGATGGTGTTTATTTTCAGCTTGGCGGTGTTGACAGGATCGTTGTTCATCAATGCCTTGTCGGACGGGGTGACCAAAGTTTCTAATCGAATGGGTGCGGACATAATGATCGTGCCGTCCGGCTACAAAACGAACGTGGAAGATGTTTTACTTAAAGGCGAACCTTCCACGTTTTATTTACCGGCCGATACGCTTGAAATTTTGCGTGACAAGCCCGGCATTTCAAAGATGACTCCGCAACTGTACATTGCTACGTTGTCCGCCTCGTGCTGCTCTTACCCTTTGCAGATCATCGGGATTGATACCAAAACCGACTTTCTGGTCCAACCATGGTTGAAAGAAACTCTGCCTCGCGAAATGAAAGACGGTGAGGCTTTGGTCGGACATAATATTGTCGGGGAAGCGGGTGAAAAGATCCGATTCTTCGGGCGTGAATTAAAAATCGCGGGGCATTTGAGCAAAACCGGTATGGGCTTTGACGGCACGGTATTTGTTAATATGAATACCGCTAAAGAGCTTGTTTTGGCGAGCGAAAGCAAAGGCGTCCAAAAAGCGGTTGATAACAGCCAGGTCAGCGTAGTTATGGTCAAAGTCAAATCGGGACTAGATCCGATCAAGGTGGCCGGCTATATTTCAAAAAATTTCAGCAACCGAGGTATTTTTGCGATGGCGAGCAAAAGTTTCGTCAATGACTTGGCCGACAAGTTGAACATGTTGGCCGGGTTCATTAAATTTTCGCTGGGTATCTTATGGTTGATGTCGATAATAATTTTGGCAATGAGCTTTACCACGATGATCAATGAACGGAAACGCGAGCTTAGTGCTTTACGTATTTTGGGGGCAACCGGCCAACAGTTGCGCCGCATCGTTTTGCTCGAAGCATGGCAGCTAAGCCGTGTGGGCAGTCTGGTTGGAACTTTGGTCGGCTTGGCGGTTACCGTGATTATGTTCCCTTTGATGGCCGATAAGTGGTCGATTCCCTTACCCGTCCCGACGTGGCAGACATATGTGGCTTACGGTATATTTACTTTAATCATCGGTATGCTGGTTGGACCGCTGGCTTCTTTACCGGCGGCGTGGCGAGTTAGCAAACGTGATGCTTATACGAGTATGCGGGAGACGGATTAATGTTACAAATAACTAATTTAACCAAAAAATATCACCGCGGCGAGCATGAGGTTTGCGCGGTGGATAACTTGAATTTACACGTTAAGCAGGGGGAATTTGTTCACATAATCGGGCATTCCGGCAGTGGTAAATCAACCCTGCTGAGCTTAACGGCCGGTTTGTTGACCCCTGACAGTGGGGAAATACGTATCGCCGGCGAGGCCTTTTCTTCGTTACCGGCTGAGAAACGGGCGGTTTTCCGCAACCGGCACATCGGGGTAGTCCCTCAAATGCCGACTCTGCTGGCTTCTCTTAATATTTTTGATAATGTGGCTTTGCCTTGGTACTTGGCCAAACGTGATGGCGATGTTTCCGGCCGGGTTTACTATTTATTGGAAGAACTGGGGATCAGAAATCTGGCTGAGTCAATGCCGCATACCCTTTCCGGTGGTGAGATTCGGCGCGCCTTGATTGCACGGGCGTTGATGATGGAGCCGGAACTTCTTTTGGCCGACGAGCCTACGTCTGATTTGGACCCGGAACGGACGACGGAAGTTATGCAGCTTTTCCAGCAGATTAACAAAAACGGCACAACTTTGTTGGTGGTTACGCATGAGCTTGATACGCTCAGCTACGGTGACCGGGTGCTGGAATTGGCGGGCGGTAAGTTTAAAGAATAATTCAGAGGTTACATACAATGTTTAATGTTAAACGGACCCTCAGTCTTGGTTTGGCTGTCGGCCTTATCATGGCTGTAGCGGCCGGCTGTGGCGGTAACGAAGCAAAGCTGTCCGAGGCGGAACGGGCGTTGCTGAAAGACAACGACAAGAGTCAGACGACGGCAAGCGTTCGGACGGATTTGCGCTTAGCGATCCAAACTGCTCCGCGTACTTTGCAACCTGAAATGCCGCATGATCTCAGCGAAAAAGCCGTGCTGGATCAGCTTTACGAAGGCTTGGTCAATTGGCGCAACAACCGGATTCGCCTGCAGCAGGCGGAAACAATTGAACCGGCGGAGGACGGCAAAGTTTGGCATGTCAAGCTGCGCCCTGATTTGAAATGGTCGGACGGCAGCAAATTGACAGCGGATGATTACCGCCGTAGCTGGCTCAAACATCTGACTACCGCCGGAGCCGAGGCCTACCGCGGCTTTGTGATTGAAAAGGCGGCAGAGTATAGTCGTGGCGAAGTAGCCGCTGAAGCAGTCGGCTTGCAGGCGGCCGGCGATATTCTGACCATAACTTTGACTCAACCCCAAACCAATTTCCCGGCTTGGCTGACGCAAGATTTCTTTTTCCCGACGAAAGAAGGGGCGGATGGCAAGCCGTTATACAACGGCGCGTATGTTCTGGAAGGCCAGGAAAAGGATGCGCTTACGCTGAAGGCCAACCCCGCATATTGGGATTTTGCTAATGTTTGGCTGAAAAATGTGCATATCGCGGTTATTCCGGATGAGGTTCAGGCCTATGAGGCTTATCACGCCGGCAATATTGATTTTATCGGAGATCCGTTTTACACCATCGGCAAAGATCGGCGTCAGGCCGCTTTAAGCAGTCCCGAAAAGCTGAGTTTCTCGGTTGCCCGGCTTGGTTATGTTAAACTAAACAATTTCACGCACAAGCTATTTGCAACTGAAAACAAACGACAGGCATTATATGATTTAACGGATGCTCCGTTCCAAGCCGATGTCATTTTGAAGGATGGATCAACCCCGTGGCCGCAGCGGAAGACGCCGACTCAAGCGATGCGTACCGAAATAGCGGCGCAGTTGACGGGTGATTTGTCAAAGCAGGAGCTTGAGGATCTGAAGGAAGAGTTTACGGTCGGTTTGGGTGGACCTACGATTTTGGAAAATCGGCTTTTGGTGGGTGTGAGCAAGGACTGGCTGAATGCTGTTAAAATTAAATTCCGTCTGATTCGGGTTCCGGATTCCGCCAAAGTGCCGGATTTTGAGTATACAACCGAGTTGGCACCGAATGGCGATATTGACGGTCTGCTGCGTTTGTGGGATTTGCGTGGCTGCCTAAAGCTTGACTCGACCGCAAAGGCGGCGGTTTGGGCGGATGGTGACCAAAAAGCGGCGCAGGCGGCAACTTTGGAAACTGTTTGGCAGCATTTGGCCGGAAAAAGTGGAATACTGCCGCTCACTACCCGCAATGCATTGGTCTTGGCCAGGCCGCATCTGGTTGGGGTAAGTGTCGATACGACAGGCAAAATGTTGCTCAGTGATTTGCAGTGGCGAGCAGCCGTGCCGCGCTAGTCTTTTCGTGTTAGGCTCTTCCATAGCGCATAAAAATGAACTCATAAAAATAAGGTCGACGATATGTCGGCCTTATTTTATCGGGGTACGGTTCTGTACCCTGTACTCTGCACTCTGTACTCTGCACTCTGTACCGATGCTGGCCCCGGCGTCTTTTAGGAGCTGGCCTAGAGCTTGTAGCAAGTACTTTGGAGCTTATACCAAGTACTTCGGATTAAACCATGTATTTCTTAATCTCAGCCGGAAGTGTTTCCGGTTCAGCGCTGAGCATGACCGTAGCATTGAACTTTTTGTCTTTGACAAAACTGTCGAGCTTGTCTAAGAAACCGGCCAAACTTTCCAGACATTCGGAACGAGCTACTTTGTAAATGCTGTCAATGTATAATTCATCCAAATCGAAATCTTTGGCACTGATGCCGGCAATAAATCCCAATAATTCTTGATAGCCGGTTACGGGATAATCTTCGATGTTCACCAGACGAACGGTATATTTGACATTTTTATCCAAGCGCTGCCCCGGTTCAATACACACAACATTTTTGCCTAGGGCGGTAAGTTGATTGAGTTCATCAACTAATCTCTTGGTCTTGCCGCTTCCTTTTAGTCCGACGATTAGTTTTACCATACGCTACTCTCCTTTGTTTAAATTGAGGTGTTCAGCTTTTGTTCATTATAACAAAAAAAAGTGTCTGCCGCTATGATTTTTGCTGCAAGAGCACGTAGGTTTTCTTGCTGTGGTTACTTAAAAGAGAAAATAGTAATGAAAAAATGGTCATTTACATGTTAAATAGGTCAGCGTGGTCTTTGTATTTAAGGTCTAGCGTTTCCCTAGCACAGAGTTTGTCAAGGACTTCTTTGAGTAAATAGATGTCAAGACCTCGCTTTTTGATGCGCTTGTAGTCCTTACGGAACTTGGATGTCGTTTGGATTTGAAGCATATAACCTAGTCCTCTGTATTGAGTGCTTTAAGAATCTCATCTGTGGTTTTATAGGATTTGGCTTGAATCTTACCGGACATGATGTCACGTGCTTCTTGCATTGCTGCCAGTGTTTCAGCATTAAATCTTGGTTGCTTGATTGTGAAAGGGAAACCACCTTCCATAATGGATGTACGCAAGAAAATATTGATGGCATCTGTTACAGAGATACCAAAGCTACCAAAAAGATCTTCAGCGTTTTGTTTAACTTCGGGTTCAATACGGACATTGATGTTTGCAGTTTTAGCCATAGTTTTATACCTCCTACTGGCTATATTGTATTTCAAAAGTGAAACAAATGCGACCAAAATAATGTTCAGGGGCGGTCAAAATCTCTAAAAACCTATTCCATGGGGAATGGGCGCATGGTCTCGCGTGCAAAAACAGCGTATTCAAAGGGTAATAGGGAAAATCAAACAATGTCGGCGGTCGTGGATTTCTTTAAATTGCCTTGTCAAAGCTGGGACGATGTGCTAGAATACTTATGTATTTATGCGTTCCGTGTAAAGAGTGGGTTTTGCCCACTCTTTCGTTTTATATTCCTCTCCGCTCCAAGTGAGCATGAGAAAAGGCAATTTCAGCTATTTGCCGTTGACAGTCAGTGCCGCTACAGCAGTGCCGTGACAACCAGTGTTGCGACAGAGCGCGGTCGAGCGGTGCGTGTAAAACGCGGTTTTTGAGATAGGAGGAAATATGGCCAAAAGTAAAATTGCTGCACAGGCGGAAAGCTTATGTGCGAAACTGATCAACGATATGGGCTACGATTTGGTGGACGTGGAGTTTGTTAAAGAAGGACCGGATCGGTTTTTGCGGTTTTATATTGACAAACGTGGCGGCGTCGGTTTGGACGACTGCACCGAGGTGAGCCGGTCCATTGACCCATTGATAGATGAAAACTTGACGATAGATCAGGCCTACTACTTAGAGGTATCCAGCCCCGGCCTTGATCGCCCGTTGAAAACAGACAGCGATTTGTTGCGCCATCAAGGCGAAAAAGTGGAAGTAACCTTGTATCAGGCCCGGGACGGTCACAAAAAATTTGTCGGCGAAATTGTTGCCGTGGATGATGGCGTTTTAAAGCTAGCGGTAGAAAATATGGGGGTTTTGAGCTTCACAGCCGCCGAGCGAGCAAAGGTCAAGCAAGTAATTACATTTGACTGAAATAACATGAGTTTAAAGATAATAACATATAAGATGCGAAAGGAAGGGCGAAACAGATGAATGTTGAACTTATAGAAGCTATAAAACTTTTGGAAAAAGAACGGGGAATTGACGCAGAGATACTTTTTCAATCAATTGAAGAAGCCTTGGTGTCAGCCTATAAACGTGAGTTTGACGTAAAGTCTTCGGATAATATCCGGGCTGAAGTAGATCGCGAAACCGGAGATATGCAGGTTTTTTTGGAAAAAGAGGTTGTGGAAGAGGTTGCCGATTCATCTTTGCAAGTTTCCTTGGAAGAAGCGCGCAAGTTTTCGCCGGATTTTGATATTGGCGATGTTTTGGAATACCAACTTTCACCGCAGGATTTCGGTCGTCTGGCCGCTGCTACCGCCAAAAATGTTATTAATCAGAAATTGTGCAACGCGGAACGGGAACGGATCCAAAATGAGTTCAGTTCGCGAATCAATGAATTGGCCAACGGGGTCGTGCAACGCCGCGATCGTCGCGATGTCATAGTTGATATTGGACGGGCTGAAGCCATTTTGCCGGGCAATGAGCAGGTTCGAGGTGAGAACTACGATTTCAACAAGCAAATGCGCCTGTATATTTTGCGCGTAAATGAAAAAATGGGTCGCCCGGTGGTCTACGTGTCCCGCAGCCATCCAAACCTTGTCCGCAAACTGTTTGAACATGAAGTGCCGGAAATCAAAGACGGCACAGTTGAGATTATGGCGGTTTCACGGGAAGCCGGTTCTCGCTCAAAAATTGCGGTGCGTTCCAATAATGAAAACGTTGACCCACTCGGTGCGTGTGTCGGCCAACGCGGCATGCGGGTGCAGGCGGTCATGGATGAACTGAATGGCGAAAGAATTGATATTATTCAATGGAGTCCCAACCCGGAAGAATTCATCGCCAACGCTCTTAGCCCGGCCAAAGTGGTCAGCGTTGAAGTCGCGCCGGAAAGCAAAATGGCCGCGGTGGTAGTTCCGGACAATCAACTGGCTCTGGCCATCGGCAAGGAAGGACAAAATGCGCATCTAGCGGCACGTCTGACCGGCTGGAAAATAGATATTAAGAGTGAAAGTCAAGTGCGCCAAAATTTGGAACAGGAATTAATACATCGTTTTGACCGCGCGGCCAGCGAATATGAGGCTGATAATGGCGAAAAAAATTGAACGCATGTGTGTGGTCTGTCGCCACAAAGGCGATAAAAGGCAGTTCCGCCGTATCGTTAATTTTGCCGGCACGATAGCCTTGGATAGAACTGGCAAGGCTCCTGGCCGCGGTGCTTATGTCTGCCGCAATACAGAGTGCTTTTATGGCGGTTTGCTCAGCGGCAAGCTGGCTGCGGCACTAAAGGCCCCAATTTCTGCTGCGGCCGCGACGGCTCTGCGAACTGAATGGCAAGAGTTGGAAAATGGAGAACGACCGGCTCAGGTGTTGGCGTTAATCGGATTGGGGCGGCGAGGGCGTAATCTTGTGGCCGGCAGTCAGGGGGCGGAGCTGGCAATTAAGCGCGGTGAAGCTGAACTGCTAATTTTGGCCGAGGACGTGGCGGCAAATACGTACAAGGATTTTGCGGAATTATGCCGTGACCGTGCGGTTGAACTGTATCGAATCTGCACGAAGGCGGAACTTGGACGGGTGACAGGGGCTGATATGCGGGTGGCAATCGCAGTCACCGGCGCTGATTTGGCGGCCGGGTTGCGCAGTGTTTTGGCTGGCGGCCAGAACATGGCCGGATCCGGTGACTCAGACGTCGCCTTGAGCGCAAATCTGACTACGGCCACGGATGTGGACCATGACTCGGCGGCCATCTCTATTCCGGAGACGTCCGAAGCCGAGAACGGGAAACGTAGCTAGCCCAAGAGCTGGCCACTGACTTGGCGGTTGTGGCAGTTGACTCGATCTTCGATGCGCCCTAAGGCCGGACTGCCGGTCAGGACGACGAAACGATAGACACCGAGGCCGGACTGCCGACAAGTTGTATAAAGTTGGTGTGTTAAAGAAGTTAAGTATATAGTATAATTATCGAATGAGTCGTTTGTCGGCGCAATCTTTTAACATTGCGACCGTTCAAAACACGGCGGCATGAATTGGAGGACAGAGAATTTATGACAGAAAAAGACCTGAAAGATATGGAAGCCGGCGCTTTACCAAATGAGAATCTTAAGGAAGACGAAGAAGGAAACCGTGGGCCAACCATAGTTATGCAGGGAGTTTCAGGTAAACGAATTACCGCAGATGTAAAAATGATTAAAGTCAAGAAAAAATCTGCCTCTAAGACCGCCGCAGACGACCTGACGGACTATATGGAAAACACAGCAGCCACAGCAGGTCATGCCGAGCAAGATACCTCGGATTATTCCGATGCATCGAACAAACAAGCTGAAGAGCAAGCGTCCGAGACCGCCGCCAGTTCAAACGGCACTGCGGACGGCATGCAAGGCGGTGGAGCTGAGGCAAGTAAAGAACCCCAATACAGTTCTAACAGCCTGAGCGAATATCCCAATAGAACTAATGAAAATAAAAACCCCGAGTTGAAAGATGAGGCCGAGGGCGGAAATAAGCACGCAAAAACCGGCACGGGTGAAACGGTAACCGACGCAGCGACGGCAACGACCGATGCTCAGTCATCAACTGCTAACGTCAGTGAAAAACCGACAATGCCGAACGCAGTGCGTGAATCAGATGCTGGTTTAGAAGTCGGTGGGGTGCCGACAGCCACAAAAGAAACATTGGCCGGAGCAGCTGCCGGAACGAAAACCGGAGAGGGTAACGCAGCACAAGCCAACTCGGACGAACCGACAAAATTGAAACAAGACAACAAAGCAGCGAGTGCTGCCAACAGGTCAAAACGACCTACAGAAGATAATCGTCAGCCCGACTCAAACGGGCATACAGTCAAGCATGGGGAGGGCAAAACGACGATAAATTCAGCGAATGTTTCAAAGGAAAATTCAGGCGAAAATAAAGGCGGTGAAGTAACCGGATCGGCTGCTACAGCCGATATGACCCGCGGATCTGGGAAAGACACTAAAAACGAGACGCATAAACATGTTGCCGGCACCGGAACAACTGCCCAACCGAACAAACCGGTAACCCCCGGCAATCCGGCCGGCGCGGAACGTAAGGTCGGCGCGGTGGTTGACCCGGCAAAGAGTGCATTGGCGGCAACTGCAGCCCGCTTTGCAGCTCAGGCGGCGGCGCGTAAGAAAGCGGCGGAGCAAAGAGCCAAGGCTAGCTCGCAACGCAGCAATTCCCCGGCCAACTATGGCAATCGCCGCAACGGCCAGGGCGCCGGAAACGCCCCTTACCATACTGAAAATGGTGGTAACTCTGCCAACAACAGCAACAACGGCAACAATGCCAACAACGGCAGCCGTGGCGGCAATGGATATGGTGGTAACCGCAATGGATATAGCAACGGCAATGCCGGCAGTAATGGCGGCTACCGCCAAGGCGGCTACGGCCCCGGCCGTGGCGGTCGCTCCGGTTTAGACATGAGATTCTCCGGCAAAGACAAAGACAGCGAAGACGAGCCAAAACTGCAAAGCCACTCCCGCAAACAGCCGGCCAAGCGTCCCGCATTTGAAGTGGAACTTCTGAACAACTCCCGCGAAGCGAGCCGGTCAGCCTTTGCGACCCGCGACAGCGCCGCCGGTAAGAAAAACGATTACCGTCACAAAGACGGTGACAACTTACGCAACCGGATAACCGCCAAACGCCGCAACAATGAAGTTTTTGACGACAGCGAATTTGAACGCGGCCGCCGCAACCGCGTCCGTAACAAAAAAGAGGCCGTTCCAGCCCCGGTGATCCATGCTGTATTGACCAACGTCAGCCTGCCCGAAATGATTACCGTGAAAGAGCTAGCCGAAGCCCTAAAAAAGACCTCGGCCGAAGTTATCAAGGTGCTTATGAAAATGGGCGTGATGGCAACACTTAACCAAGAACTTGATTACGATACAGCGTCAATCATCGCCGGCGAATTCAACATACAGACCGAAAAAATCGTTGAGGTTACCGAAGAAGATATTTTGTTTGATGACAGTGACGACAAAGATGAAAATCTGGAAACACGGCCGCCGGTCGTCTGCGTAATGGGCCATGTCGATCACGGTAAAACCTCACTGCTTGATTACATCAGAAACTCTTCCGTTGCGCACGGAGAGGCCGGCGGAATCACGCAGCACATAGGTGCTTACATGGTTAATTTGAACGGCCGCAAGATAACATTCCTTGATACCCCCGGCCACGAAGCGTTCACAACCATGCGTGCTCGCGGAGCACAAGCGACAGATATAGCCATTTTGGTAGTGGCTGCTGATGACGGTGTTATGCCCCAAACCATTGAGGCCATCAACCACGCCAAAGCGGCCAACACCCAAATTGTAGTCGCTATAAACAAAATTGACCGCCCTGGAGCCAACCCCGAACGTGTTAAAGAAGAACTGGCTGCACACGAATTAATTCCCGAAGAATGGGGCGGATCTACCGTTATGGTACCGGTTTCCGCCAAAACCGGGGAAGGCGTAGCGGAACTGTTGGAAATGGTGCTTTTGACGGCGGATATTTTGGACTTGAAGGCTAACCCCAACCGCCAAGCCAAAGGCATAGTTATTGAAGCGAAATTGGATAAACAACGCGGCCCGGTGGCTACGCTGCTGGTTAAACGCGGCACCTTGCATACCGGAGACTCTGTGGTTATGGGCGACATTTTCGGCCATATCCGGGCGATGACCGATGCTAGAGGAAAAACCATCAAACAGGCAGGACCGTCCGTTCCGGTAGAGATCATTGGTCTGCCGGGAGTGCCAGAAGCCGGTGAAACTTTCTATCAGGTGGCCGACGAAAAGACTGCCCGAGTTTTGGCCGAGAAACGCCGCATCAAAAATCGCGAAGCCTCAATCGGTGGCAGCTCGCGGATGAGCTTGGACAATCTGTTCAGCCGCATGGCCGCTGGTGAAGTAAAAGAGCTTAATTTGATCATTAAAGCTGACGTTAACGGTTCGGTTGAAGCGGTGGATCAAGCCATGCAAAAGCTAAGCAACGATGAAGTCAAGGTTAATATCGTCCACAGCGGTGTTGGCGCGATTACCGAAAGTGATATTCGCTTGGCCGAGGTTTCCAACGCTATCGTTATCGGCTTCAATGTTCGTCCGTCCGGCAATGTTGCTGACCAGGCGAAAGATGCCGGGGTTGACGTTCGCCTTTATCGAGTCATATATAATGCGATTGATGATGTTGAAGCGGCAATGAAAGGAATGCTGGCACCGAAAGTTGAAGAAGTAAACTTAGGTCAAGTGGAAATTCGACAGGTTTTCCGGGCCTCAAATATTGGAACTATCGGTGGCGGCTACGTTACCTCCGGCAAAATTCAGCGCAATTGCATGGTTCGCCTAGTGCGTGACGGTGTACAGATTTGGGACGGTAAACTAGCATCTTTAAAACGCTTTAAAGATGATGTCAAAGAGGTGGCCCAAGGCTATGAATGCGGTCTGTCTCTGGAAAATTACAACGATATTAAAGAAGGCGATGTTATAGAAGCTTACGCCATGCAGGAAGTTGAGCGTGAATAGTATGAGTGCGTTACGAGCTGAACGAGTAGGCGACCAAATAAAACGTGAGCTGAGCAAAATTTTGCAAAGAGGCCTGAAAGATCAGCGTGTATTACCGTTTACGGCGGTCACCGCCGTAGACGTTACCAATGATTTGAGCCATGCTACATGTTATATCAGCGTGTTAGGCGACGCGCTTGCGCAAAAGAATTGTTTGCTCGGATTGCAGTCGGCTTCCGGTTATTTACGGCGGCAGATTGCCGGGCTGATACGGCTGCGGATCGTGCCGGAGCTTCATTTCAAACCGGATAATTCGGTACAGGAGGGGCTGCGCATGGACAAGCTGATTGATGCTACGTTGGCCGCGGATGCCAAGGTGCGTGCGCAGGCAGCAACTGTGGCGGATAAGGATGAAGAAAGAGAACAAGATGAATAATTGGCTTGACTTTAATGCTCCGGCATTTGAAGATATGTCTCAACTAGCAAGCGACCTGCCGGCGCACTGCCGCGACGGTCGTTTTGTTTCGATTTTCCCGCATATAAACGCTGACGGCGATGCTTTAGGAGCGGCGATGGCTTTGGGGCTGGTTTTAAAGAAGATGGGTGCTTGTGTGCAAATTGTAGCCGAAGAAGCGGTGCCGCAGAAGATGCAGGTACTTCCGGCAAGTGGACGGGAGTTGGTAAAGGTATGGCCGGAGGCTGAGGTCGCGGAAGTTGGCATAGTGGTTGATTGTGGCGGAGGAGCGAGAATTGGCGAACGGGCCGATTTTTTTGCTAAGCATAAATTCAAATACATGATTGATCATCACATCGCTGAAAAGGACGCGCAGGCCGAGCGGGGTTGTCAGGTTTTGCGCGATTCCATGGCGGCGGCCACTTGTGAACTTTTGACCTACCTTATATATATGATGGAGAAAAATATCGGGGGCGACTTGTTCGATTTCGATGTGGCCGTTGCTTTAATCGTCGGTATAATCACCGATACCGGCCGGCTGTGTTATTCAAACACGCGTGAACAGACCCTTTTCGCGGTTGCTTTTTTGCGGCGTTTCAATGTTCCGGTGGCGGAACTGGCGGTGGCTCTTTTCGATGCCTGTACGCCGGCTAGATTGCGGTTGCTCGGCTTTTTGGGCGAAAATACGAAGTTTTACATGGCAGGCAAACTGGCAGTGTGTTTGTTCCCAGCTGAATTTATACAGAAAGTCGGTGCGGAAGACAGTGATTTTGAAGGGCTTACCAATCAAATTCGCAATGTAAACGGGGTCGAAACAGCGGTCGTTCTACGGGGAGAAGGCGGCGGTAAATGGCGCGGCAGTGCTCGGAGCAGTGAGAATTTCGATGCACAAAAATTGGCGGCCGGGCTGGGTGGCGGCGGTCATAAGCGTGCGGCTGGTTTCACAGTGACCGGGTTGACGGCGGAGGAGATTATTAGCCGAGTTGTGGCAAAAGCTATGCAGCAATTGGAATGATTTTGGGATAAGATAACCGGAGATGATCCGGAAAATACATCGAAATTCTTAATGTAGAATCATACTGAACAGATAATGGAGAATATGGAAACTCAGGGTATAATAAATATATATAAGCCTGTCGGGATGACTTCATTTGATGTCGTTAATCGGTTGCGCCGTTTGACGAGCATTAAGCGTATCGGACATTGCGGCACTCTTGATCCTTTTGCTGAGGGTTGTTTACCGATTTGCTTGGGTCGGGCGACTGCAGCGGTAAGATTCATGGACGGTTATGATAAAAGCTATTCGGCAACTTTGGTGCTTGGTGCGTCTACGGATAGCGGCGACTGTACCGGTCGGCTGACGGATGCTGATTCTCGTATCGCAGAAAAATGGTCTACTTGGCAGGCCGCGGACGGGGAGACTATTCGTCGGGCTGTTGCTAACTTGACTGGTGAGCAAATGCAGGTCCCGCCAATGTATTCGGCGGTCAAAGTCAACGGAAGGCCGCTTTACAAAGCAGCCCGGCAAGGCTTGGATATTCCTCGTTCTGCCCGTAAAATAAATGTTTATGCGGCTGCTCTGGCGGATTACGGCCTGACTTCAATTCCGGATTTGCCTGACAAAATTGGGGCGACAGAATTGAACTTTAAAGCCGCGGACGGTCCTGAAGCGGCAGAATGGCCGTGGTTGCGGTTAAACTTAGACGTGTCAAAAGGGACATATGTCAGGGCGTGGGCGGAACAACTGGCCGAGGCACTTGGTACCTGTGGGCATTTGATCGCCTTGGAACGTACCCGCTGCGGCCCGTTTACGTCTGCGGATGCGGTAAGACTGGTTGATCTAACCACGGAAAACTGGCAAAATTTTTTGTTACCATCGGAAACCGCGATACAGACTTTTCCACGGCTGGATTTGGAATATCGGCAAGGAGAAGACTTGATCAACGGCAAGCACTTACCGGTAGCTTGGCTTAGTGCTGAACAGCAGGCGATTTTGCGGCAAATCAGAGTAAGGTCTAAGGAGGCGGCTTCGCTCCAAGGGTCTGGAGCAGATATTTGTGGGGAGACGGCCGGCGACTCGGAGTTTGTTGCCATGTTTTATAAAGACTGCTTCCTCGGCATGGGTTTCCCGGCTGAAGAGAAGCCGCAAAGTTATCACCGTGGCCTTGCCGCGACGCAGGCGACAATCAAGGTATTATGCCCGGAAAGGATTTTTATTGCTCGTGAAGATTATCGAAACTGAATTATATTTGGCAAAATCAGCGACGGCTGGAGTGAAAGATGGCGTAAGTGAGGCGGGTGAGGTAAGTGAGGTGGTTTTTACCCCGGCACTTTCCGATGTCAAAGCGGAATCGGCGGCACCGGAGTTTTCGGCCTGCAACGGGGTGGGACTGTGCCTCGGCTTTTTTGACGGCGTGCATCAAGGCCATCGTGAACTTTTGCGCACCCTCATATACGAATGTGGCAAACACGGCTATTCCCCCGACGTCTGGACTTTTGACACTTTGCCCAAATTTAAACGCCCCGGCATTGTAACCGGCTTACTGCAAACCAAAGAACAGCGTTTACATGATCTAGCTTCCATAGGGGTAGCACGGACTTTCATCCAAAAATTCACCCCCGCCTTAGCCGATTTATCCGGTGAAGATTTCTTGACCAAAGTGGTTTTGCCCAATCTGCCGGTAAAACTGATTGTTGTTGGCTACGATTTCCGCTTCGGGCATAACATGTCTTGGGGCGTTGAAGAACTAGCGAATTTTTCGCGTGAACATAATATTGAGCTGCGCGTTGTTCCTCCGGTTACAATAGGGACGGAAACGGTACATTCCGCCAAAATCCGTACAGCTATCGCGGCCGGCGATCTGAGCTTGGCGGCAAAATTAAGCGGCAGGCATTTTACGTTGGCCGGCAGAGTAATCAAAGGCAATGCTATTGGCCGCGAACTGGGTTTTGCCACGGCGAATATTTTAGTGGACGAAAGCCGAGTTTTGCCGCCGCACGGCGTTTACCGTTCACTCACCCGCGTCAACGGAAGGGCTTATCGCAGCATATCTTTTTTAGGCATCAGACCTACAGTAAATGAAAAACAAAAGCATTTGCAACTGGAAACTCATATTTTTGATGCCGCAATTGACTTATATGGTAGTGAAATTAATGTAGAACTTTGGGAATTTATGCAGCCCGAGAAAAGTTTTGCGGACTTGGCTTCTTTGAAATCGGCGATAAAACAGTATTGTGCCACCGCGATCAAGCCAAACAAGGTAATGGAAGAAATGTATCTGAGCATGACCGTTGGCAATATAAATGTCTATTACCTCCCGACGGACCGTTTCGTCCTCAGCCGCGCCAGAATAATGTTCAGCCTGCCTCTCAAGCCGGAAAGTGCAGCCGTGTCTGTCGCTTTGAGTTATTTGACGTCGGTAACAGCGGCCTACCCGGAAGAAAATTTGTTGAATAAGCATTTAAAAAATTTGTATAACGCTTCGATTTATGCAGATGGTCAAAAAGCCGGTGACATTCAAGAGACGATGATCAGGGTCAATGCTTTACACCAGACCCCCGACGGGAGCAAACCCTTTGCCGAGGCGTTGGATCTGGCCTTGCAATGCTTACTCCGCCCGGCACTGAATGAAAAAGGAGGGTGGCGGCAGGATGTTTTTGACCGCGTGAAGCAAAATGCCCTTGATGAATGGGCGGCACAACAGGCCTACAAACCGACCGCGGCATGGTGCAAAACCTTGCGGTTAGCTTTTCCGGACAGCGTGTACAGCATGTCATCGATAGGTGATATAGAGTATTTGCGGCAACTTTCTATAGCGGACGTAGAGCGGGCTTACCGGGAGACTTTGTCGCGAGCCAAAGTCGACATATACATATTGGGACGGCCGGATGCGGATCTTGAGGCGGTTTTGGCAGAAAGATTGCCTGAATTGGCTAAGTTTTTCACAAACCCAATCGTAGAAATCGTGCCGGGACGCCGGCCACATCCTACATCCATACAAGGTTGTGGTTCATTCACGGATAACGGTCAACTGGAGCAAAGCAGGTTAAATGTGCTTTTGGACACGAAAATACCCTATACATCAATAAAACTCATCAGTTTGGCTTTGCTGAATTATGTTATAGGTGGGGACAGCAGCTCATTGATCTTTGACTTGGTGCGCGAAAAACACGGTTTGGCTTATGAAATTTATACGTCGATTTTGCCGTTTCGCTCCGTGCTGGCGGTTTGCGCCGGTATTCACCCCGGCGAGGAAATAAAAACAAAAACTTTGTTGCGGGAAGCTCTGCAAGAATGGAAGGAAAAGGGTTTGCCGGAAAAGGCGGTAGCTCGGGCCAAAAAAATGATGCAAAATGAGAAACTTCTGCTGCAGGATCGCCCGGCGGCGTTGCTCGAATATTATATCCGCCAATTGCAGTCCGGTTGGAATCTACGCCCGGAAACGTATTCTGAAATAGTGAAAGCCGTAACATTGCCGGAACTGCAGGCCTTGGCAGCTCAACTGGAGTGGAAAGTGGACTACAGTTTGCAACCGACGACAGATAACAAAAATTTTCAGGAGGAAATGTGGGGAAAAATAAAATAGCCAATTTTGTCGGCAGTGAAAAAAAAGTTCTAGGAACAGCCTTGACTTTGCGAAAGTTCATCCATGAGCCTACCGGCTTTGAAGTCACGTTCGTTCCAATGCCTGGCCGTGTGAATAAATACGCGCACTTTACCGTGCCATACGGCTCTAATTTCCTAAACTTTCGTGACTTGAACTATCATGGAGCGTCTGCTTCTGCGGCAACCTATACTGTCCCAGCTGGCACGGCCCATTATTTAGAGCATTGCGTTTTCAGCCGCGATGAGGATGGAGGCATGCTGAATCAGATGGCGATGCTAGGCTTTGACGCTAATGCTTTTACCTCCAATTATCATACAGAATTTTACATGAGCGGCCCTGATTTTTCCCCGAATGGCGAGAATTTTTTAACGGCCTTAGATGCCTATTTTAAAGCTTTGATGCACCCTGAGATCACCGCCGAACGAGTGGAAGCAGAACGCAAAATAATTTTGGCTGAATACAACATGTATTTGGACGACCCCGAGATAAACAGTTATTTGGATCTGATGAATGCTTTGTTTAAAAATCATCCGCAAAAAATCGATATCTGCGGCACGATTGAATCGATTACGACAATGACGGCGGAAAATTTGCAACCGGCGATCGATAATTTTTATTTGCCGAATAAAATCAAACTGACTTTGTCGGGTGAGTTGCCGGAAGAAGCTGTCTTAACCATGCTGGATAGACGACTGTCAGAATTGTTGCGGCTTGGGCGAATTGTGTCGCCGAGTGAGGCTCCCCAGCCTGAAATAATCTTGCCGTCGGAACCTTTTGCTGTAAATCTTCCGACTATTACGGTTGAGCGCGAAGTCGGTATTGATGCATTTATGTTGGGTATTAAAGATCCAATGGCGAATCCGGCGCAGCCGCTGACTGGTCGGCAATTGATCGAGCGACGATTGGTCGGCCAAATTTTGGGCGAGATACTTTTGGGGGACAGCAGCCCAAGCTGGCATAAACTTAGCGCGGCCGGTCTGATCAACGACAGCTTTGCCTGCCAATACATTTGCGAACCGGATGCGGCTTTCTGGTTCATTTGCGGTGATAGTCATCAGCCACAGTCGGCTGTTGCTGCCTTGAGCAAATTTTTGCAGACAGCGGAATTGAAAGTGTCACCGGAAGTTGTGGCGGTTGAAACAAGAGCCGTGATGGGCTCGTGGTTGGCGAGTTTGGATTCGGTTGGCTGCTGTGGATCGTCGAACGCCCGTCTGTGCGCCGAGGGCTTGGATTTGGCGGATTTTTCACAAATAGCCAAGGAAATAATGGCTGATTTAGATAAAATCATCGCAAATTTTGCCTATTTGAGTGACGAGATGTATTATTGTACAGTGTACGTAAATAGAAAGGATTGAATATAATATGACGGGTTTTAATGTTAGTTTCCCCGGTTTGGGCATTCATGATTTGCCGATAAAGCGTGAGCTTATCACCGTTTTCGGTTTCCCGATTTATTGGTATGGATTTTTAATTGCTGTCGCTGTGCTGCTGACTTTGTTTCTGGCGCGTCGGGCGAGCAAATCTTTCGGCATCAAAGAGGATGATGTCATTGATACGTATTTGATTATATTGCCGACAATAATTGTCTTTGCTAGATTGTATTATGTTATTTTCTCTTGGTCGGAATATAAAGATAATCTGTGGTTGATTCTCGATACGCGCCGCGGCGGACTGGCTTTTTATGGTGGTGTGATCGGCGGAATTCTTGCCTTCGCCTGTATTTGTGCTTTCAAAAAGAAGAGGTTTGTTAATTGGCTGGATTTTTTCGTTGTTTATTTGCCGCTCGGTCAGGCTATCGGTCGCTGGGGAAATTTTTTCAACCAGGAGGCGTTTGGCAGTAATACTGAACTGCCTTGGGGGATGATTTCTGAGGGGACGCGGGCTTACTTGCAGACTTTGCATGACAGCAATCTGAATCCTGCCGCCCCGGTACATCCGACATTTTTGTATGAATTTATTGGTAACATGTTGATTTTTGCGATTTTGCTTTACGTAAGGAAACATGCTACATTCTATTTGGAGACGGTGGCGTGGTACATCATGACCTACGGTTGTTTGCGTTTCTTCGTGGAGGCGGTGCGAACGGATGCGTTGTTCATCGGCAATACGGGGATCAGAGTTTCGATGTTGTTGTCGTTTCTAATGTTCGTGGCCGGAATTGTTTATCTGGCATACGGCTATTGGCAAATATCGCGGCAAAAGCTGCCGGCTAAACTGCGCCTGAGCTGGGGGGCGGCATTGGAAATCGCAACGGCCTCGGACGCTACAGCTACTGCGGCAACTGATACGTCAGCCGAGGATGTGCCCCTTGAGAACCCGTCATCTGAGGAAGAGAATCCGGCAGATGAGAATCAGTCCCCTGAGCACGAGAACCAAGCAACCGGGGCGACGGCTTCGGACGCTACAGCTACTGTAGCAACTGATACGTCAGTCACGGCGGAACAAAAGGCAGCTGATCAATCTGCCCCGACAACAAAAAATGATAATTAATTTTATAAAAGGAAGCGAATTTATGGAAGAAAAATATAAAGAATATGCCCACCAATTTGTCACCAAAAACCATTTTTGCCGATTTATGAATCCGGAGGTTCTGATGGTGTGTAAGCACTACGTTAAAGCAAGACTGCCCCTGCGCCCCGATTTGGAGAACGGCCTTGGCATGTTTCACGGCGGCATAATCTACGCTTTTGGTGATAGCATGGTCGGGATGGCGGCCCTGTCGGAAGGCGAATTAGGGCTGACATTAAGCGGCAATATCAGCTACTTTAGCAATACGAAAGAAGGCGGACTTAACGCTGAAGTCATTTGTTTGCATGACGGCCGCAGCACATCCGTGTATCGGGTCGAATTCCGCGATGACGGGGGCAAATTGCTGGCGGAAGGCCGTTACACGATGAAAATGCTAAACCGCGAACGAGCCGCCAACTCATCTTTATTGCGTTGACGTCGCTGATAAATTAATGAACTAACCGCACTGAACTTAAAAAAGGGAAATGACTATTGGCAAAGGCTTGAGAGCAGGGGCGAGTTATCGAAGGCGTTTAACTACGATAATTATGCAAAGCTACAGGTCTGTTCTATCCGCCCACAGCTCACACTGAGTCATTACTGTTTTGACAGCATCATCCAAATTAGGTCATCTGCTGCTGAATACTTGACGATAACGAACTAGACGAAAATTCAGCTATTAAGAAATACTTAATAACTGCAAACGACGGAAAATTATATAGTACAAAACACTATAACCTGCAAGCGATTATTGCAGTAGGGTTTAAAGTTAATAACGAACGTGCCGTCCAATTTAGAAAGTGGGCAAACCAAATTGTAAAAGATTTTACAATTAAAGGTTGGGCAATGGATGAAGAAAGACTCAGAAATTCGGGCACAAAACTTACCAAAGATTATTTCGAAAAATTACTTGAGTTTTCGAGCGTTTTTTGAGTGACAACGATTGAGTAAAGTAGAAGTTTTGTCAAACCAAACACATGAGCTATACCGACCAATAAAAAAGGTGAGTCATAAACAATTTTTTGATCGATTGATTTAAGTAAACTAAAAATTAGGCCTAAAAGCGGGAGCAATAATGAAAAAAGGAATAGTCGTATAGCCTGATACACAGATTTCTTCATGCCAACCTCCTTAAATTTATATTGCCAAGCGGATGGATATTCATAGATAGACTATTTTTCACTCATTTTACGTTAATTTATCTTACTCGGAAAGGGCGGATAAGTCTGGCCAAGAAAACCTAAAAGACCGTGTTTTTATCAAGGCTGTCCGAATCTAACTATTGCAGGTTTTGCGATGAATGTACCAATTTTATTTTTTATACAACTGTAAAATTAACGTAATATGAAAAACTATTCTATATAGAATTTATTTTGTATAATTAGCTCAAGAAGATTAGCGTATAAGGTTGACAAGCCATGAAAAGACAGACAAAATCCCAGACAGACAGACTAGCTCTGTCTATTGGTGATACAGATTTTATGATCGACAAAAGTATGTACCTAATTGTTAGGTGCGTATTTTGTCGATTTTTTATGGGCATTTTTTACAGAAAAAGGAGGCAAAGAAGATGAAAGCTTTATTAAAAAAGGCGATGAGCTTATTAATGGGCATATTCGTCACATTCGCTGTAATGGCAGGGACTACCCAAGTGTTTGCTGAAATCAATAACAATGCTTCAATAGCTCAACGAAGGTATGACTATTTTAAAGAAGAAGATTATAAAACAGGCAAAGTCCCTACATTTGATGAATATACTAACAAAGTATTGGCTAAACAAAATGAATATAAGACTTTAGCCGAAAAGACTGTTAAACAAAATTATTGGTCAGATCTTGTTTGGTATGAGAATAAAAATAATGGCTTTGGGGGCTTTATTCCAAAAGATTTAATTCCTTATTTTCAAAAGAATAAATTGGATTGGACAGACAAGCTGAATGAATCGGGCTATTGTTTAGATTTTCCAACGATGGGTATTTTTGATGATACCGAAGAAACAAAGAAGATTATTGAGGGCAGTGGTTCACTTACCTTTATGAGACCATTTAAGATTGTGATGCTATCTTATGAAGCCTATGCACTTGATCATTATCCAGCTATAAAACATAAGGAAAATCCACCATATGACTATTGGAAAGATGGCAAAGTATGGAATCCCTATAACTTTGATGCAAAAAAAGATTTATTGTATTCAGATGAGTTGAAGAAAATAAATGATGACCTGATTGCGGGTAAAGAGTCTAAGCTTGAGGGCAACTATGATATTCGCGCTGATATTAAAGAAAAAGATCAAAAATCTTCAACCATGGTTGAACACCATATTGGTGATAAGCTTGATTTAGAATTTACCGTTGATACTGATTTAGTTCGTCGCATACAGAATTCCATACTTTTAGGAATTATTGGTTCAGAATTTCCTGCCTATTATACGATGGTGAATAACACGCCGGAGAATGGATTGACGCAAGCTGATGGCAATTTTGTGTATCGCATGAAATTACCTAAGGGCTTAAAACCGACGAAAGATACCAGTTATACAATCAGTGGCGCTCCTGATGATTTTGAAGTCAATGTTAAAAAATATGATGAGCAAAGTAATGAAATTACGGTAGGCATTCGTATGAAGGATGTTAACCCTACAAATGACAAGAATAAATTTGAAAAGCTGAAAGATCGTTTTAAGAAGATACAACAATTAGGAAAAATTACCTTATCTGTTAAACAATTAGAGATTGGTAAAGATGTTGAAGTTAACAAACCAAGTCAGGTGATCGGGCGAGCTTCGGGTGTTTATGAATATTTCTATTCCACAAGTGATGAAGCGTTAAAGAACCAAGATCCTTATCCTTTCAAAGATCAATATCGTCATAAAGATCAAGTAACAACCGAAAATAATGAGGCCCACCATTCTTATGTGGTCTTTCCTGTTGTGTTTGCCGCTAAACAGTCTAGTGATGGTATTGATGAAGCCTTAGAAAAAGATGACAAGGGTAAGGTTAAACAGCCAAACTTGATTTCTTATAGCTTTATTGTTAAGAAGCCTGCTCAAAGCACGGTTACTTTCAAGGATGGCGATAAGACGCATGCAACGGTAAAGGTAGAAACTGGTAAGGCTATTGATACTGATGCGTTGACTGATGAGTCTATGCCGAAGAAGCCAACGAAGGCTGGTTATACATTCAAAGAATGGAATACGAAGGCAGATGGTAAAGGTACTGCGTTTGATGGGAAAACTACTGTTAATGGTGATATGACTGTATATGCTATTTACACGAAGAATCCTGAACCGACGCCTGACCCGACACCAGATCCAACTCCCAATCCGCCAATACCAGAGCTAAAGCCACAGCCCGAGCAAGTGCCAAGGCAAAAGGATGATGTGCCAAATACCTCTGCAAGCGAATGATGAATTGCCTAAGAGAGGTGAGAGCCACCTTTTTATATGCAACCTTTTTTGTCCAACAAATTGATTTACGCCCAAAAACAAGTATAATTGGACGAAAATAAATTAACTGGACGAAGGAGTTATCATGAGATCGTTTGATTGAAACCGCAAAGATATGGAGTACAGAGGCATTAAATAAAATTGAAGGAATTGTTACCACAAGCACCCGTATGAAACAGCTTTTTGCAGAGAAAGTAGCTCTTAAGAGGAGGCTCGGGCAGAAACACATTTTATGTCCGGGCAGAAATAGAACGACGGTGATCTCTTTTCATGGCTTTTGGACTCGCCAAAACTAAATTTTTATTGACGCGGTTCGGGAATTGGCTAATTTGACATTCCTAAAAATATTTGTTACGCTTTCACTAAATAAGGATGGTGTCCCGCTACCATTAAAGGTGGAACATTAAAGAAGGTGTCTCACTACCTATATCCTAAAGGTGAAACATTAAAGCGAACAGAGAGGCTCGGTCCTCTCTGTTTTTTTAGGAGAAGGCAATGACAGAAACGGTTAAATATGGATTTTACCCCAGTATCTTCAGCAAAAGAAAAACACAAACGATGGCGTAATGTTTCTGATGCAAAAAGAAACCGGCCTTATAAGAAGAGCCAATTGTAATTTTTCAGTGCTAGAAAAAGCAATGCTTAACTGGAATTAGAAACTAAATTTTTATTGACGCGGTTCGGGAATTGGCTAATTTGACATGTTCTAATTGCCGTGGTACTATAAATGTAACATGGTACTATAAATGTAACCAAGGGCAGCTCGTTTAGGTGGTGCTGACAGCACAATTTGACTCGATTTAGCCCAGCGAGCCGCGTTGGCGAAACAGGAGGAATTCTATGGCTGAACTGGAGGTAGATAACAAGATATGCGAATACCGAAAAGCCATGGGCTTGACGCAACACAAATTAGCCCGAGCTGTCGGTTTGAAACGCCGTTCCATTATGGCTTATGAAAATAAAACGATCAGTCCAACAATAGAAACAGCGTACAAGATTTGCCAAGTTTTGGGACGAGATATCAAAGAAGTTTTTATTTTTAAGGAGGATAAATAGATGGGAATGTTTTTCACTAAAAGCTCGGATGTCTGCAATATGGTCCGGGAAAAATTCGGTACAACAGACAACTATCTTGTGGCGGTTAAACGGAATAGCGCACCCAAAGATCTCTTGGAATGGCTACTATTACCAAAATTGCTCTATGCGATAGACAGCGGCAGAACGTTTGTTCTTTATTTTGACAATACAGGAATATATGAGAAGGAATTAAGTTTTACAGACAATGCTCCATTTTTGCTGATCCCATGGCGTGAAGTATATGACTTCAGCTTTAAGGATAAGGGAAACAAGATATACCTCAATGTCAATCATTTGGGCAAGACCTATTCCTATGAAATTTCGTTTAATAATTCTTTGCTCAAAGGAAACAGGGAACGTCTGCAGCAGCTGCTTGAACACAATTTTTTTCGCGCGACCGGGAAAGTCGCTAAGCCTGCGAACTAAACCAATTGAGGTGGGCTGGTACAAAGTATGCAAAGCATGCAAAGTATGCAAAGCATGCAAAGTATGCAAAGCATGCAAAGTATGCAAAGCACGATGCTAGGCTGAAAACCTGAACAAGGGCTGCAAAAGAGGTAGATCTGTGGCGCGAAACTACACTAAAGAATTGATAGTAAAAGAGCTGATCAAACTTTTAAATCAAAGAAGTTTACACAACGTGACGGTGACGGAGCTGGCGAAATGCTGCAACATAGAACGAAAAACTTTTTACTATCATTATGAAAACCTGTTCCAAGTAATAAAAGAAATTTTCGCGATGGAGTTGGCAAAAGTCATTGACGAGTTCAATGAGACCTTGTCGTGGGAAGAAAGCTTTATTTCAGCGGCCAAATTCATCTTGGACAATAAAAGCTGTATCAAACATCTCTATGAATCAGACTACAAACCTGATTTGGAAAAATATATATTTTCGTTGGCCGGCGAAATTATGCAACAGTATGTAGGACGTATCGCCAGATCTACCAAAGCGCATGCGGTAGACATAAAGCTGATTGCCTATTTTTACCAATGCGCTTTAAGCAGTGCTTTAATCCAATGGATGGCAAGTGACATGCGGGCGGATCCTAAAGCTATTACCCGAAGAATCGGCCAGCTGATGGACGGCAATATTTTGTTGTCGTTGCAGCGAAGTGAGAAGCTAGCGGCGTTTACCCAAAACTTCGATTTTGAGTAAATATGACTCAAAAGGAAGATTTTGGTAGGGGCTACTCGTCCCGGTGAATGTTTTAATGTTCCTGAAGAAGTTACAAACTTGAAGAAGCTACAAACTTACTCAGGAGGTCGTTATGGTACTGCAAACTTATGATAAAAGACTGAAATTAACCAACGGCGATTTGCAAAGGCTGGTTAAAGCTAGAAAACCGCAAGGCATTGAAAATAAGCGGGCGTATCTGGTAGGAACCGGCATTGCGGCGTTAACAGCGGCTTGCTTTTTGATTAGAGATGCGCATATGCCCGGTAACAAGATCACCTTCTTGGAACAGTTGGACATATCAGGTGGTTCGTTGGACGGCAGATGTCTGGGAACCAGAGGCTATGTGGCCAGAGGCGGACGCGAAACAGGTGAACATTTTGAATGCTTGTGGGATATTTGGAGCTCAATTCCTAGCTTGGAAGATCCGGAAATGAGCATTTTGGATTCTTATTATTACACGAATTATGACGATCCCAACTACAGCAATTGCCGCATTACGCATCAGCAAGGAAAACGCTATGATGACGGAAGATTTAATTTGACACAGAAGCAGGCTCGCGAGATTGTCAAACTTTGCATAACACAGGATGAGTATTTGGAAGGCAAGACGATTGCAGATGTTTTTTCCGACGGCCTTTTGCATTCCGATTTTTGGACCTATTGGCGCACAATGTTCGCCTTTGAAAATTGGCATTCGGCTTTGGAAATGAAGCTGTATTTGAACCGTTTCATCCATCATGTTGGCGGCTTGACGGATTTGTCGGCCCTGAGATTTACCCGGTATGACCAATATAATTCGATTGTGCGGCCGATGGTGCGATATTTGACAAATCACGGTTGCAAATTTCAATACAACACCAAGGTGACGGATGTCGACTTCAAGTTTGAAGGAAACAAGAAGGTTGCTTGCAAAATTATCGCGGAAGACAATTATGGCAATGATAAATCCATTGCTTTGACGGAAAACGATTTGCTGTTTATTACAAATGGTTCGATGACGGAAAATTCAAGCTACGGCGATGACTACACGCCGGCGCGGTTGAACGATGAACAGGGTGGCTGTTGGGAAATGTGGAAAAATATCGCGAAAAAGTCTGATGATTTTGGCCATCCGGAAGTTTTCTGCTCCGATGTCGAAAAAAGTAACTGGGAATCCTGTACGATTACTTGCCACGATACTAAAGTGCCTGAATATATCGAAAAAATAACGAAAAGAACTCCTTACGGCGGCAAGGTCGTCACCGGCGGTATAGTAACTTGTGTCGATTCATCGTGGCTGCTATCATGGACGATAAATCGGCAGGGGCAGTATCCGGAGCAGCCGCAAAACGATGTAGCCGTTTGGGTTTACGGGTTGTTTTCCGATAAAGAGGGCGACTATGTGAAAAAGAAAATGCGCGACTGTACCGGTAAGGAGATTACAGCTGAATGGCTCTATCACTTGGGCGTTCCGGCAAGCAAAATCAATGAGTTGGCGGAAAGCTGTACGGCTATTCCCGTTATGATGCCTTACATTACCTCGCAATTTATGCCTCGAAAAGCCGGTGACCGGCCATTTGTAGTGCCGCACGGAGCAGTTAATTTCGCGTTCATCGGGCAGTTTGCCGAAACTTTGGATAAACCGGGAAGAGATACGGTGTTTACAACCGAATACTCCGGCCGGACGGCTATGGAGGCGGTATATGTGCTTTGCGGGGTGGAGAAAGCGGTCCCGGAGGTATATGCTTCGCGCTACGACTTAAGATACCTGCTCAATGCGACAGTAGCTTTGCTGGACGGGCAAAAACCTAAGCTGCCGCTTAATCCACTGGCTAAATTTAAACTGGCCAAGATGATTAAAGGGACGGATATTGCCGAGATGTTGCGAGAATTTAAGATAATTTAATTGTTTAAGATGTTTAAGATGTTTAAGATGGTTTAGTCGATCGAGATTTTACTGCAAAAAAGAGGACGGGTTTGCAACTCGCCCTCTTTTGTTTAGCGGTAATGAACAAAAATAAATGCTGTTAGTATAAATAGATTGACTAAATTGACAACTGTGCTAATATCTATTTACAGAAAAACGTTTGCAACGCCGAGGGCTGGCAAGGAGGACAAATTGCGTATTTTAAACATAGGTTCATTGAATTTGGATCGTACATATGCTGTGCGTGATTTTGTTGCCCCCGGTGAGACGATCAGCGCTCTTGATTATCAGACTCATTGCGGCGGCAAAGGCCTTAATCAGTCGTTGGCTTTGGCGCGGGCGGGGGCGGCGGTAAGTCATTTGGGTACGATCGGATTTGACGGCGGGATACTAAGGGACTCGCTTGCTCAAGCAGGGGTAGATATCCGTTTTTTGCGTCAAAGTGACACGGCGAATGGGCATGCGGTAATTCAGGTTGACGCACATGGCCAAAATTGCATTATTGTTTGTGCCGGCAGCAATGCAGAAGTAACCGTTGAGCAGATTGAGGCTGGGTTGGCTTCGTTGCAGCCAGGAGATTGGGTGCTGTTGCAAAACGAAACATCCAATTTGGCTTATGCTGTCGAACGGGCAAGTGCCTTGGGTTTGAAACTTATTCTTAATCCGTCGCCGATCAATCCGGCATTGTTGAACGCTGATTTGCGCCCGGTTAATCTGTTTATTTTGAATGAAACAGAGGCCCGGTTGCTGGCGGATCAGCAAACGGACGAACCGATGAAACTGATGGCAGCTTTGCGGACGATTTACCCTCAGAGTGAAATTTTGCTTACTTGCGGGGCGCAGGGGGCATTTTATCAAGACGTCGCCCCGAACGATCTGACCTACTTCCGGCCGGCTTACCAGGTTGCGGCGGTGGATACGACGGCGGCAGGCGACACGTTTACCGGCTATTTCTTGGCGGCGATGAGCCGACAGGCCGGCGTGCAGGCGGCGCTGCGTTTGGCAGCCGCGGCAGCAGCTTTGGCGGTTAGTCGGCCGGGGGCGCAAAGCTCTATTCCTGAATTGGCGGAGGTGGAGAGATTTATCGCCGAACGGGAGATAGAGGGTGCAGAGGCGGAATGTGTAACGGCAGCGCAGGACAAGAGGCAGGCGTCAGCACAAAGTGATTCCGGGCACATGAAAGAGATTACAAATTGAAATACATACAATTTGTCGAAGTTGCTCAATGAGCAAAGATGGGAGGAGAATATGAAAAAACTGTTATCTGTTTTATGTGTCGGCGCGATGATGCTGGCGATGCTGGCCGGTTGCGGCAACAGCCCTGCTAAATCAGGTGAAACCGGGAACGGCAGTGCTCCAGCGGAACAGAAGGAAGCGGCGCAAAAAGACGGCGAAAAAAGGGAAGGAAAGAAAGTATACAATGTCGCTTATCTAGTCAACGGCAACCTTGGCGACAAGTCTTTTTTTGACTCAGCTCAGGCTGGTTTGGAAACCCTCAAAAAAGCCGGCCGCATTACCTTGAAAACAATCGAAATGGGCGGAACGGACGCTGACAAACCGAAATGGCTTTCAACTCTCTATGAAGTTGCCGAATCGAACGAATACGATGTAATCGTTTGCGGCACATATCAGATGCCCGATTTTTTGAAAGAAGTTGCCGAAAAATATCCGGAACAAAAATTCATTACCTTCGATGATGACACCTATGCCGGCAAATGCAAAAATGTTGTCAATCTTACGTACAAACAAAATGAGCTCGGCTACATCATTGGAGTTTTTGCAGCGTGTATGACCAAAGACACCAAGGTCAAGAATATCAACCCGGAGAAGGTTATAGGTTTTGTCGGCGGTATCGACAGCCCGGTAATCAACGACTTCCTGTATGGATATATTATCGGAGCCCAGAAGGTAGATAAAGATATTAAGATCGATACCCGTTACACCAATGACTATGTAGATACAGCAAAGGCAAAAGAATACGGCTTATCCATGATCAGCGACAACAAGGCCGATATCATCTGGGGCGTGGCCGGTAATGCCGGTAACGGTGCTGCCGCCGCAGCTTTGGAAAAAGGTAACGCTTGGTTCATCGGTGTTGACTCAGATCAGGAAGCCACCTTCCCGGCCGATTTGGCAGCCATAACGCTTACATCAGGCTTGAAAAATATCGGTAATTCTCTGGTTTACATTTTTGATGAACTGGATAAAGGCAAAACTTACTGGGGCCAGCTCGTCAGCTTCGGTTTGGACAAGGACGGCGTCGGCATTGTTACCGATAAAAACTTTGCCAAATATGCTTCGGAAGAAACCAAAAAAGCGGTTAAAGAAGCTATTGATGATGTTATTAAGGGCAAGGTAAAAGTTCCGACGGTTTTAGGCGGAGCTAACGAAGATGAACTGAAAAAACTGCGGAATTCCGTACAACCGTAAATTCATTCGGCGTAAAAAGGAGGCTTATGCCTCCTTTTTATATTAATTTGCAGTGGGCAGGAGGCTGAGGATGGAAGATATTGTCGTCAGTATGAAAAATATATGCAAAGTATATCCCAACGGAGTAATGGCCAATAAAGATGTCAATTTGGATATCCGTCGGGGCGAGATTCATGCTTTGATGGGCGAAAACGGGGCCGGAAAATCCACCTTGATGAAGATGCTTTTCGGTTTGGAGCAACCGACATCGGGTGAAATTTGGCTCAACGGTGAAAAAGTTGTCCTTCCTTCGCCTAATGCTGCTATCGGGCACGGAATAGGCATGGTGCATCAACATTTTATGCTTGTACCAAGTTTGACCGTGGCAGAAAACATTGTTCTCGGCATGGTTCCGCGTAAGTCACAGATATTTGTCGATATAAAAAAAGCGGTGAAAATAACTGAGGAGTATTCGGAGCGTTTTAACCTGCGGGTGGATCCGATGGCAAAGGTGGCCGATATTCCGGTCGGAATGAAACAGAAAGTAGAAATACTCAAAGCGTTGGTGCGCGGGGCCAAAATTTTGATTTTGGACGAACCGACGGCGGTTCTCACTAAACAGGAAACGACGGAACTGTTTAAGGAACTGCTTGCTTTAAAAAAACATGGCTATACGTTAATTTTTATCTCGCACAAGTTGCAGGAAATAATGGAAATAACAGATCGACTGACCATTTTACGGGGTGGCCGCAGTATGGGGGTTTACAATACCTGTGATGTCAGTCCGGCGGAAATTTCCCGCCTGATGGTTGGCCGCGATGTTTTGCTCAATGTAACTAAGACAAAAGCTCAGCCGCAAAAAGTTGTTTTGCAGGTCCGAGATTTGAATTATGTAAATGAATGGGGCAAACGTATGCTCGACAATATTTCGTTTTCCGTCCGCCAAGGCGAGATTTTGGGTATTGCCGGAGTGGAAGGAAATGGGCAAAAAGAGCTGGTGGACATGCTTTTTGGGCTGAACCGGCCTGACTCAGGGACCATAACGGTTAACGGTGAGAAGATAATCGGCATGAATCAGCGAAAATTGCGCGACCGGCATATTTCTTTAGTCCCGGAGGACCGCATGCTTTACGGCATCGCGGCAGAGGCCAACATTGTTTCGAATACTTTGTCGGATCGTTTGCATAATAAAAAATATAACGCTGGTCCTTTGTTTAAAATGCGTGCTTTGCAGGAAGAAACGGATGAGCTGATTAAGGAATACCGCGTTTTGTGCAAAAATAGGGAGCAAAATGTGGGGATGCTTTCCGGCGGCAACATTCAAAAAGTGGTGGTGGCCAGGGAATTCAGCAATTCGCCGCAGCTGATCATTGCCGATCAGCCGACCCGAGGTATTGATGTCGGTGCAACGGAATTTATCCGTCAGAAGCTGGTTGAGTTGGCGCGCAGTGGGGTAGCGGTACTTTTGGTTTCGGCAGATTTGAATGAAGTTATGGAACTTTCGGATAGCTTGATCGTCATGTATGGTGGCCATATAACGGGATATTTTAAGGATTCGCGAGAACTTGATGACGAGAAAATCGGCAAATATATGCTGGGATTGGCTCAACAATCGGCCGAAGAAATCACAGGAGTTTGCTATGAATAAGCGCAGAAATTTAATCTTTACTCTGGTGCGTGCCGTTCTAGCGATAGGCATAGCCCTTTTGGTAGCGATGGCATTGATATTTCTTTGCTCGGACAAAAACGGTTTTGTGGCGAGGTTGGTGGATACATTTAAAACTATGCGATATATGTTGATATCGCCGCTTTTCCGCAGTAACGGCAGCTTCAGTGTCAAAGGTTTGACAGATGTTTTGGCACTAACTGTTCCGATCATGTTTACCGGGCTGGCGACCACCGTTATGTTTTCGGCCAAACAATTTAACTTGGGCGCGGAGGGTGGCATTATGCTCGGCGCGTTCACGGCCGGCGTTATCGCCGTTTACGCGCCGCTGCCGGCGATTGTTTTGCCAGTGGTGGCGGTCATCGGGGCTTGCGTGGTTACGGCGGCGATGATGTTGATTCCCGCGGTTCTCAAAGCCAAATATAACGTCAGTGAGATGGTCAATTCACTCATGCTCAACTACGTCATAATGTATGTAATTAAATATTTGATGAATACGTACTTATGCGATACTACACGGGGCAGCGTTCAGACTTTGCCTTATCAACCACAAGCGACTTTTGCGCCTCTGATCAATAACGGTTCCAAACTTTCCTACGGCTTTATTATTGGTCTGTTTATGGCGGTATTGATTTGGCTGTTCATGTACCGCACCAAGTGGGGTTACGGCGTGCGTATGATTGGCATCAACCAAAAATTTTCCCAATATTCGGGCATTAATGTTGCCAAGGCCGTGATCATCTGTCAGGTTATTGGCGGTGTCTTGGCCGGTATGGGCGGGGCGGTAGAACAGCTCGGCCGTTATCAGGCTTACGACTGGATGGCCTTGACCGGACACGGCTGGACGGGAATAACGGTGGCGATTCTGGCCAATAACAATCCGATTTTTGTTCCCTTGGCGGCCTTCTTTATGTCGTATTTAGACAAGGGCTGCCAACTGATGACGACTCATTCACCGGTGCCGGCGCAGTTGATCAATATAATTCAAGCCGTCATTTTCTTGTTCTTCGCCGCCCGTAAGTTCCTGGCGCGTTATCGTCAACGTTTGGTCGTTAAAACAGCCAGAGAAGATCAGGCCGCGATGGAACGAGCGGCTGCCGGACTTGCTGGGTTAGGCTCGAAACAAGCGGCAGACGGGCGATCAGACGTGGAGGTGAAGTAATATGTGGGACATGTTGTCAATGATTTTTACTACTGATCTTTTCTTCTCCGTTTTGCGGATCACCGCTCCGATTTTGTTGGCTACCTTGGCGGCTTTGATATGTGAAAAGGCCGGCATCTCCAACATCGGCTTGGAAGGAACGATGATGATAGCGGCCCTGGCTGGTTCCTTGGGAGCCTATTATTCTGGCAGTTGGCTGGTCGGCCTGATTTTGGCGATCGTGGCCGGGATGCTGGTGAGCGCGGTGATGGGCTTTTTTGCGTTCAATCTAAAAACAGATATTATTTTAACCGGTACGGCGATAAATATGCTCGGCTCAGGCGGTACGCTGTTTTTGATTAAGGTGATAACCGGCTGGACGGAAGGCCAACAATATGCCTCCACCAACGGAATGATCAATCAGGGCTTGCAAATCCCGACGATTAATATTCCTTTGCTGAAAGATATCCCTTATCTTGGCGAGATTTTCTCCGGGCATTCACTTTTGACCTATGTTACTTTCATCCTCGTTTTTTTGGTCTGGGTCATGCTTTATAAAACGCCGCTCGGCTTAAACATTCGCTCGGTGGGCGAAAATCCGAATGCTGCGTCTTCGGTGGGAATCAGTATAACGCGGATCCATTATGTGGCGATTATTTTGGCCGGTGCTTTGGCCGGCATGGGTGGGGCATTTATGTCGATGTATTATGCGATTGGTTGGTCGCTCGACATGGTGGCCGGGCGTGGCTTCATCGCCTTGGCGGCTTGTGCTATGGGAAATAATGAGCCGGTCGGCGGCATGTTTGCTTCGCTTATCTTCGGTTTTGCTCAAGCGGTCGGCATTAAATTTTCGGCAGTGGGCGTGGACTCTAACCTCGTTTCTCCGATCCCGTACATTGTGACTATTTTGGGTCTGGTAATATTCGCAGTAAAATCTATTCGCAAAGCAAAACGTAAGCAGGCGGCCAATGCCCTTGAAGACAAAGGTAATGTGGCTTCGGGTAAAGAAGCTACAGATAAATAGGCAAGGTGGATATGAAAATAAAAAACGTACCTAAACCAATAATTTTAGACGGTGATCCGGGTCATGACGATGCGATTGCCTGGGTGTTGGCTAAAGCAATTCCTGAACTGGAAATTAAAGCAATCACCACGGTTGCCGGTAACCAAAGCTTAGCTAAAGTTACACTGAATGCAAGAAAGATTGCCGCCTTAATCGGCTTTCACGGGCCTATCGCGGCCGGCGCGGCGCATCCGTTGACCGCCGACCCGGTTACGGCCGGAAACTTTCACGGCGACAGTGGCCTTGACGGGATCGAGTTGCCGGAGCCGAAAATGGAAATTTCTCCTCTCAGTGCGCCGGAGCTGATGGCGGCTGTCCTGCGCGCCGCTGACACCGAAATTACCATTGTGGCAACCGGTCCGTTGACTAATGTCGCCACTTTTTTGTTGCTGTATCCTGAGCTAAAAGCCAAAATCGGCCGAATCGCTCTCATGGGCGGCGGCATTAGAAATGGTAATTGGACGGCGGCGGCAGAATTCAACTTTTTTGAAGATCCGGAAGCGGCGGCAATCGTGTTCCGTTCTGGTATCCCGATTACCATGGCCGGGCTTGATGTAACTGAACAGGCTGTGATCACCCCTGATGATATCGATGTCATAGCGAAAATTGACAATGCGGTAAGTAGAGTGGTAACTGCGTGGCTGAAATTTTTTATCTTGCATCATCAGAATCTCGGACTGCCCGGTTTGCTTTTGCATGATCCATGCGCTCTGCTCAGTCTCACCGTCCCGGAGTTGTTTGAAGCAAGGCCGGCCTATGTGGAGGTTGAGTGTACCGGAATCTACACCCGGGGAACCTGTGTCGCGCGGTGGCGAGATTTGTTTAACGGAAAAAAGGCGGTCGGGATTGAAAAATCTGTCCTCGATGGCGCGGCATTGAGCCCAGTGGATGTGTTGGTCAAACTTGATCGTCCGGCTTTTATCCGAGAGATTTGCGCATTATTAAGGACGTATAACTGAAGTCGGACAGCCGGCGACAAATGGACAGCCGGCGACTAACGTATGGCTGACGACTAACGTATGGCTGACGACAAACGGACGGCCGGCGACAAATGGACGGCCGGCAACTAATAAAGGGAAGTTTACAGACATGAAAAAAATACCTGTTTGGATCGATACGGATACCGGAGTTGATGATGCGGCGGCACTTCTGGTTGCCTGCCGTTTGCCGGAAATTGAGATTGTCGGCGTTTCGGCGGTAAATGGAAATACAAATCTAGCCAACACTTACCGCAATTCACGTGACGTTTTAGCGTTGGCCGGTCGAGAGGATATCCCGGTATACAAAGGAGCGGCGGAGCCTTTGGTAGTACTTGCGGAATCCGCCGACGACTTTCACGGCAGAAACGGCTTAGGCGATGTGACCTTGCCGCCCAGTCCTGCACCGCATCAGACGACAGAAGCCGGGGAGGCTTTGCGGCAAGCTTTACAGAAATACGGCCGAGAACTGCGCCTGGTGGCGGTCGGTCCACTTACCAATATTGCTCGGCTGCTGCTGAAACACCCTGATGTCGCTGAAAATATCGGCGAATTGCTAATTATGGGTGGAGCTGTTAACGGCGGCAACGTGACCCCAAGTGCTGAGTTTAATATATATGCTGATCCCGAAGCGGCCGAGATTGTTTTTAAATCCGGCATCCAGATAAAAATGTTCGGGCTTGACGCTACAACGGAGGCTTATTTCACCCCGGAAGAGTTCGCGACCATGACGGAAAAAGCCAATCCAATCACTTCATTTTTGCAAGGAGCGACTGGCCGGGCGTGGAAATATTATAACGAAGGGTACGCAAAGGGCTTGATTTTGCACGATATTTGCCCGGTTATTTATTTAGCTGATCCGGAGATGTTTACTTTGCAACAAGCCGGGGTGCGGGTTGAATGTTGTGGTCGATTGACTTTGGGCAAGACCGTTTGTGACCTTTATAGCGACTTTAAGTTCAGCAAACGAAATTGTTTGGTCGCCACGTCTGTGCGGCGCGAGCGGTTCGTGGCTAAGGTGCGAGAGGTTATCGCGCTTTATTGACCGACTTACACAAATATAGGCCTACACAAATATAGGCCTATACAATTTGAGTGAAAGGACAGTTAATTTCATTCTTGGCTGATGCCGGCTGTATCGCGCCTAATTGCTTCCAACGCCAGCTGAATTTCCCGCCCTTCCCCCTGCAGGCACATGGCGGCGGCATCGACGTAATCATTGATAGCAGCGGCCGTATCTTGGCCATAGACAACAACATTGTTTAAAATGGAGCAGGCTTTTATGCGGCGTAGTCGGCTTACTGTCAGCAGAGCGGCGGTTTCCATGTCTGCGCCCAGAACGCCGGTTTTCGACCACTTTTTTTCTTGAGCGGCATTATCATCAATATAAAAGCTTTCGTGGCTGTGAACAATCCCGAGGTGGTGCGCCCAGTTTTGTTCGATGGCGTAGTCTCGGCAATGCTGTATCAGAGAAAAATCGCTTACCGCTGGAAAAATTGGGTCTATATAGGCTTTGGACGTGCCGTCGTCGCGTACCGCCCCGGTGGCGATGATCAGATCGCCGATGGCGATGCCGGGTTGCAGAGCTCCGCATGAGCCGATGCGGATAAGTCTTTTGATGCCGAGAGCGTATAATTCTTCGATGGCGATGGCGGTAGATGAGCCGCCAATGCCGGTTGATAAGGCGATTACTTTGACACCGTGATAAGTACCGCTGAGAGAGCGAAATTCGCGGTTATAGGCTAGTTCTTGCACGTCATTGAGGTATTCTTTGATATGGTCGAGGCGGCCGGGATCGCCCGGCAATATGGCTGAATTAGCCCCGTGCAAACTGTCGAGTTTTATATGTGGTTGTAGCATTGAACTTTCCTCCTGGGGTGATTGTGGCCGTGCTGTTATGACCGTGGGTGCTAGCTATGGCAGTACCGGCTGTGCCCGTAGCAGTACCGGCTTTGTTTGCGGCATGCGTTGTTCGTGGGCAATGTATTTTATTTCAATTATAATCCAAATCTGTTTTCAGCATATAGGCAGTATTTAAGCAGCTCGCCGGAAGTGGATAAGAAAACTTCGCCGATGGCGAGTATAACAATAGCTAACAAACCGGCGAATTGGTATAATTGAGGATAGTCAGGAGGCAGACATGGCCGAAAGAAACAATAATGAAGTCAACATACTCTCCACCCTATACGTACACCCTAATTTATCTCGCTCCGATTTATCCCAAAGATTGGAGTTAAATAAGGCGTCAGTTTCGGAATATACCAATAAGCTTTTAGACACCGGCATCATCCGAGAAAACGGGACTGGAGATTCCACTAACAAAGGTGGGCGCAAACCAATCTGTCTGGAAATAAATTACCGTTACGGCCTGTGCCTGGGCATAGATTTGGCCCCGGACGAGATATCATATATCCTGTGCACATTGAATTTAGAAGTCGTGTCGGAAGGCACAATTAGGACGGCGGTTTCGTCTGCGAACGTACTTGAACAGCTCACGGTCATTATTCAAAAAGCGGTTAAAATGGCGGCGGCTTATACAGGCGGCTTGCTGGGCGTGACTTTAGCCATCCACGGTATTGTTGATGAAACAGATATAAGATTTACACCAAACTATGACATATATAAATGTGATTTACATGCCGAGCTCGGCAAACTTTATCCGGGACTACCCGTTTATTTTATTAACGAATCGAATGCGTCGGCGTTGTGTGAAGCCTATGCTCAGCGCATAAAAAATTTGGTGGCGGTTAATATAGGCCGAGGGTTGGGTGCCGGAATTGTTTTAAAGGGGCGAGTTTTGCATGGAGTAAACGGTTATGCCGGAGAAATAGGGCATGTCGTGATTATTCCGGACGGCAAGAAGTGCAATTGCGGCAATCGAGGCTGTTTTGAACGTTATTGTTCAGATGAAGCACTGCTTGAATACTACAATTCTCTCGCCGCCAAACCGATAACCACGATCAAAGAATTGGCCGAGCGCAGGGCAAAAAAGCAACCGGAAGCCATTGAAGCTATTCGCTATAATTTAAAATATATGGCTTTGCTAATGAATCACCTGATGAAAACGATTGCCCCGGAAATTATAGTGATCAACAGCGATTTGGCTTATTACATCAATAATTATACCCAGACATTGCAGGATATGACGTATAAGACCTACAAACAAAATGTGGTCATTCGCCCGTCCGCATTCAATCACAAGTCGGTTATGCTCGGTTCGGTTTATCTGACAATTCAGGAATTTATCCACGCCTTTGCTCAATTTACCCAGCCTGCAAGTACTCCGTCTCGTTAAGTATGCTAATTAACCGTGTGTACACTATTCGTATGTAAATTTACCGGCCTATATGTAAATTGGCCAATCCTTTTGCGAATTCGCCGGCCCTTTTGTGAATTTCCCGAAAATCCCCTGATTTTGCTCAGCATTATATAAATGCGTCTGAGTATTTAGTGTAATGTTCCGAATGAATGCTGATTTTGTTTAATACCTATAAAAAAATGTTATTTTCTTGCACGTATATTGACAAATGAACAAGAAAGAAATATTATTTAGTTAGTTTAAAAAACTTACTAACGCGAGGCTTGAGTCAGATATGCAAGAATATACCATCCAAAATGACTATATTGCTTTGTCGGTATTAGACTATGGATTGCGCATAAAAGAAATTTTTTTGAAGCCGATTCAACAAAATGCTGTTTTAGCTTACGCGGAAAATTCCGAATATTTACAGGAAGTCAATTTTCTAGGTGCGACAATCGGTCCCAATGCTAACCGTATAAAGGACGGTAAGTTTTCCATTGCCGGCACTGAATGGAATTGGGAGAAAAATGATGGGGCCAATAATCTGCACAGCGGGAAATACGGTCTTCACTTAAAATATTGGCACTGCAGTGTTATCGAAAACCGTATACATGCCAAATATTTCCAAGAAATACCGTTTATGTGTGAATATGAAGCTGTATTCAGTTTGAATAACTCGCAAATTGAAGTGGAATATTTTGCCGTGCCAGACGCTCCTGCCCTGATAAACATGACGAATCACAGTTATTTCCACCTTGATGCGGCGGCGACGGTGCTGGATTATCAACTGAAGCTGGCGGCCGATTTCTACACTCCCCGCACTGCTGATGGCATTCCTACCGGTGAAATACGTAGTGTGGCCGGCACGGCACTCGATTTCCGCGAATATAAAACCATTAGCACGATGCTGGCAGCGGCTCGCCAAACCGGTCTGACAAAAGAAGGTTTTGACCACAATCTGCTTGTAGCGAGCAAGGGATTCCGCTTGTTGGCAAGTGTTTTGACCTCACGGGTTAAGCTAGATATTTTTTCCGACGCCCCCGGTTTTCAATTTTACACAGCTGAAAATTTAATCAGTCACGGTAGACGCACGCCATATAAAGGGCTTTGCATCGAACCGCAATACATACCGAACAGCATCAATTGTAGTTATTTGAAACAACCCGTATTCACGGGTGCTCAGCCATTTCATCAAAAAACTGTCTATGCTTTTGAATTTCCTGATACTGGCAGCGAGCATTTGTATGGGACAGAACGCAATTAATAATCGGGAAACATAGGGAAAGGAAGTTACAATGTTTACTGAAATTGTTGATCGTAAGAATACGAATTCCGCCAAATGGGACGAACTGATCCAAGATACCGGCGAGCCTGATATTATTCCGTTGACTGTGGCGGACATGGACTTCAAAACAGCTCCGGAAATTGTTAAAGCGACAGCAGCGCAAGCCGATCACGGAATTTATGGCTACACTAATGTAAGCAAAGATTATCTGTCACTTACGCGGAAATGGATTGTGGACCATTATTTTTGGCAGCCGGAAGTCGAGGAAATTGTTTTTTGTCCGCGAATAATCAACGCCTTGGCTCAGATTGTACAAAATTTTACGAATCAAGATGATAAGGTACTGATTTTTACGCCGCTTTATGACCCGATTCAAAGCATTGTTAAACTAAACGACCGTAATTTGATTCATACCTCACTGGTTTTGCGAAACAACCGTTATGAGATTGATTTTGCCGATTTGGAAAATAAGCTGCGTTCCGGCGTTAAGCTGATGATTGTGGTTTCTCCACATAATCCTACCGGGAGAGTTTGGCAGGAAAAAGAGATAGAGAAAATAGTTGCTTTAGCAAAAAAATATAATGTGCTTATTTTTGCTGATGAAGTTCATGCCGACTTTGTGTGGGAAGGTAAGTTTACAAGTTTTGGTAAATTTTTGCCTGTTTATGATCAAATGATGATAGGAGTGTCGCCGGCTAAGACATTCAATATTCCGGGTATCGAAGCGGCTGCGGTTGTAATAAAAAACACGGCCTTGCGTGAGAGATTTATCCACTGCCTGCGCAAGTCCGGCTTTCACAATCCTAATTTTTTCTGCAATGCAGCTGTTGAAGCGGCTTACGGGAAAGGCGAAGAATGGCTGGCGCGGGTTAAAACGGTGATTCTGGAGAATCGTCGTCTGGCGATCGATTTTATAAACAATAATATGCGGCCGTGCAGGGTGGTTCCGGGGGAAGGAACATTTTTGCTGTGGGTCGACTATACAAAGCTTAACATTTCTGAAGAAGCGTTGAAGGAAAAATTTATTCATGAGGCTAAGGTTGCCTGTTCTATGGGTAAGGGTTTCGGGCCGGAGGGGGCCGGCTTCTTCAGAATAAATATTGCCCAACCGTATGCGTTGTTAAAAGTTGCTCTCAAAAAAATCAGTGAGGTAATAGAGGAGGTAAGAGTATGAAAGCAAAAGAGAAGAAGGTGCCGACGGTGTTTCAGGCAAGCATACCGATATTGAGTATGCTGATTATTCTCGGAGTCGGGATAGGGGGATTCGGGTTGCCGGCGGAGCCGCTGATTGTATTGGCCACGGTCGTTTCCGGCGGAGTTGCGATCGGCCTAGGCTATTCTTACGCGGAAATAATGCAATCAATAGCGGAAAAGATCGCTAAAGTTTGGGGTGCGCTATTGATTTTGGTTATTGTCGGTTTTATGATCGGTGCTTGGATGTTGGGCGGTACGATTCCGATGCTGATTTATTATGGCTTGAAACTGATCAGTCCGCAATTTTTGGCATTGACCGCCTTTGTCGTGTCGGCAATCGTTTCGGTGATGACCGGAACCTCGTGGGGCTCAGCCGGTACTATCGGGGTGGCTTTTATGGGCGTTGCGATTGGCATGGATGCTAATCTTGCTTTGGTTGCCGGCGCAGTGGTTTCGGGGGCGTATTTCGGCGATAAGCTGTCGCCGCTTTCGGATACGACCAACTTGGCTTCGGCCGTGTGTGGTGTCGACTTGTATCAGCACGTATACAATCAGCTGTGGACTACTGGCGCATCGGCAATCGTCGCCTGTGTCTTTTACGGAATCTTGGGACATGTAAGCGCAGGTGGAAATGTGAGTGTCCCGGAAACCGTACAAACTTTAATGGGTACATTGGACAAAATGTTCAGCTGGAACGTTTTTTTCCTCATCCCGTTGATTGTTGTTTTGGTTGGATCAACAATGCGTAAACCGACAATTCCGGTGATGTTGCTGGCTTCGCTGATTGCCTTGATTAATGCGGCGATTTTCCAAGGTGCGAGCTTTAAAAATATTGTCGATGTAACTTTAAATGGTTTCAATGTTTCTATGCTCGGCTTTGACAAGGCTGCCGTTGCTCCGGACTTGGTGCGTCTGATGCATCGGGGTGGTATGATGGCGATGATGAACACGTTGCTGATTGCTGTTTGTGCGATATCTTTTGCCGGTACGATGACCGTAACCGGGGCTTTGGACGTCTTAGTAGCCAAGTTGCTGACCAAAATTCGCGGTACTTTCCAACTGGTGGCCGCAACCATCGTTACATGTTTGGTAACTACCGGTGTGACGAGTAACGGCCAAGTTTCGATTTTGATGCCGGGAGAAGCATTCAAAAGTGCCTATGCAAAACGCGGTCTGCATCCGAAAGTCTTGTCCAGAACTTTGGAAGACTCAGTAACCTGTACGGAATGTTTAATTCCTTGGACGGCAGCCGGTGCTTATATGGCTAGCACGTTAGGTGTTGCGACCTTGAGTTACCTGCCCTATGCGATTTTGAACTACAGCGGTATGGTTTTCGCTCTGATCTGGGCGGCTACCGGCATCGGTATAACCAAGTTGAAATCTGAACCTGTGGCGGTCGGCTCGAGCGAGCAGGCAGTAAAATAAAGCGAAAGCAAAGAGAACAAAAGGAGTGAATAAAATGAAATTTTTTGAAAATGTCCCTAAGGTAAAATATGAGGGAAGCAAGTCTACCAACCCGTTTGCATTTAAGTATTACAATCCTGAAGCGGTGATTGCCGGTAAAAAAATGAAGGATCACCTGAAATTCGCGATGTCCTGGTGGCACACCATGACGGCGACCGGGCAAGACCAGTTCGGTTCGGGGACGATGAGCCGAATATATGACGGGCAAACTGAACCGCTGGCCTTGGCCAAAGCCCGAGTGGATGCGGCTTTCGATTTCATGGAAAAATTAAATATCGAATATTTTTGTTTTCATGATGCCGACTTGGCTCCAGAAGGTAACAGTTTGCAGGAACGCAACGAAAATTTGCAGGAAATGGTGTCTTACCTGAAACAAAAGATGGCCGGAACTTCGATTAAGCTTTTATGGGGAACCTCGAATTGTTTCAGCAACCCTCGTTTTATGCACGGGGCAGCCACATCTTGCGAAGCGGATGTGTTTGCTTGGACCGCCACTCAGTTGAAAAATGCCATCGATGCTACCATCGCGCTTGGCGGTAAAGGCTATGTTTTCTGGGGCGGCCGGGAAGGCTATGAAACCTTGCTGAACACTGATGTCGGCCTGGAGATGGATAATTATGCAAGAATGCTGAAAATGGCGGTTGCATATGCGCATTCTAAAGGTTATACGGGTGACTTTTATATTGAACCTAAGCCAAAAGAACCCACTAAACATCAATATGATTTCGATGTCGCCACTTGCGTTGCTTTCCTTGAAAAATACGATTTGATGCGTGATTTTAAAGTAAACATTGAGGCTAATCACGCTACTTTGGCCGGTCATACTTTCCAACATGAGTTACGCATGGCGCGTACCTTCGGGGTATTCGGCTCGGTTGATGCCAATCAGGGCGACAGCAATCTGGGCTGGGATACCGATCAGTTCCCGGGCAATATTTATGATACGACTTTGGCCATGTATGAGATTTTGAAGGCCGGTGGATTTACCAACGGAGGCTTGAACTTTGATGCTAAAGTGCGTCGTCCGTCATTTACCCCGGAAGATATTGCTTATGCTTATATTTTGGGCATGGATACGTTTGCCTTAGGCTTGATTAAGGCGCAACAGCTGATTGAGGATGGCAGAATTGATCGTTTCGTAGCGGAAAAATATGCTAGTTATAAGTCGGGCATCGGTGCTGAAATCTTGAGTGGTAAAACCGGTTTGCCGGAATTGGAGGCTTACGCATTGAAGAAAGGCGAGCCTAAGTTGTATAGTGGGCGGCAGGAATATCTTGAAAGTGTCGTTAATAACGTAATTTTCAACGGAAATCTTTGATCCGCTAAGAGGGCTCATCGAATAAGTAGAATGTGGCGGCTACAAATTTAATCAACTGAAAAGCGGCGGATGCTTCAAAAAAGTATCTGCCGCAAATTATTATGAGGAGTGACACATGAGTTATTTAGGAATCGACCTTGGCACATCGGCGGTAAAAATCAGTTTGCTGGATTCTGAGGCGAATATTGTGAGGAGCGTTACGGCAGATTACCCGCTCAGTTTCCCATACCCCGGCTATGTGGAGCAGGATCCGGCCGATTGGTGGCGGGTGATAAAAAGTGAGGTGCAAAAGCTTTTGCAGGAAAGCGGTTGTGATCAGCTTGCAGCTATCGGGGTCGGTGGACAAATGCACGGGCTTGTGGCACTTGACCGAAATGGCCAGGTGATTCGCCCGGCGATCTTATGGAATGACACACGCACAGAAGTTGAAACCGCTTTTCTTAATGAGCAGGTCGGTAAGGCAGAACTGATTTCAGCAACCGGAAACATTGCCTACGCCGGATTTACTGCCCCTAAACTGCTCTGGCTAAAAAAACATGAGCCGGAAAACTTTGCTCGGCTGGCACATGTGTTGTTACCTAAAGATTATATAGTTTATATGCTTACGGGTGAAGTTTCTACGGACTTTTCTGATGCTTCCGGTACGCTGCTGCTCAATGTGGCTGCTGGTAGCTGGTCGGATAAAATGTGCCGCCTTTGTCTGCCTGACAAAAATGTTTTGCCACGGTTGCACGAAAGCTCGGAAGTTGTGGGCGAGATAAGGCCGGAAATACAGTGCGCTTGGGGGCTGAAAAATCTACCCCGGGTCGTTGCCGGCGCCGGCGATAACGCGGCAGCCGCCATTGCCACCGCCACGGTTAATGAGGGTGATTGCAATATTTCTTTAGGCACCAGCGGCACCGTGTTTATGCCGTTAAACAAGTTTCGTCAAGATGCACAAGCCGGTTTACATGCTTTCGCCGATGCTTCCGGTAAGTATCATTTCCTAGGCTGCACGCTATCGGCCGCATCTTGTTATAAATGGTGGACGGAAAACATAATCGGCGGAGAAAACAGGTCCGGTCAGCCTGCTGAGGAAAAATTTTTGCATAATTCGGTATATTTTATGCCTTACCTTATGGGCGAACGTTCACCGCTCAATGATACCACTGTGCGCGCCGGTTTTTTGGGCCTGACGGCTGGCACGGTTCGCCAAGAAATGCTCGTTGCAATATATGAAGGTGTCGCGTTTTCGATTAAAGACTGTATAGAAGTGGCCGAAAACTTAGGAATTAGGGTAACGGCATCAACTTTGGTTGGGGGTGGTGCAAAAAGTGAGCTGTGGTGTCAAATAATGGCCGATGTTTTGCAACTGCCGCTAACGAAACCGGAGGGCGAACGTGGGGCCGGCTACGGGGCAGCTCTGCTTGCTTATGCAGGGTTTAACAAGGTCGCGCCGGCGGCGATAGCTAAGGCGAAGATGGTTGCCGGTAAGGTGTTTTATCCACGGGCGGCAGAGGCTGGTTATTACAAAAATAAATATAAAAATTATAGGGAACTTTATCCGGCTTTACGCGAGTTTTACCGTAATTTGTGATTCTTTTCAATTTAATGTTCGGGCAAAAAACTCGGCGCCAACGGCATTTTGCCGCTTACGCCGAGTTTTATTTGCTTTTATTTGCAACAACAATTAATTAATTGAAAGGTTATCCAACGCAAAATTTGTTGCGTAACGCAATATTTCATTGCGGAGACGAAATCGAACTGGAACCTGAAACCGCCACCTCAAAGCTCAATAACCTGACCGATGCCTTTTTTGACAGCGGCTTCGTATACTTTCTGGGCGACGACGAGATCCAGAACAGCACTGCCGGTGGTTTCAAAGAAGGTGATTTCCGAGTCGGATTCACGTCCGGGAATCTTTCCGGCAATTTTAGCCCCCAACTCTCCGGTTATTTGCGATTCTTTGAGCACACCTTTCTTTAACGGCTGGATCAAATCACCTGACTCATTGACGGCTCCGTCCCACGTGTCAACATAAATTTTATCGGCATGGGTTACCAGATATTCAGGCACTTCTGCCATTTCCGGTGTATAAGAGCCAACACCGTTAATATGTGCGCCCGGCTTAACCAGTTTGCCGTCAAAAACAGCTTGCTTGGCGGTGGTTACGGTGGTTATGATATCCGCATCCTGAACGGCTGTGGCAGCATCGGCGACTGCTTTAATGGTGACCCCGAAGGCAGGGCCGAATTTTTCTTGCATAACTCTGGCAAAGTTTTCACGTCTTTCAGCTGAAATATCGAATACTCTAACTTCTTTTATGTTCCGCACGTTTAACACGGCTTCGAGCTGAGCTGCCGCTTGGCCGCCGGTGCCGAACAAGGCAAAAATAGATGCGTCTTTACGCGCCAACTCATCGGTGGCCGCTCCGGCAACTGCTCCGGTTCTCAGCTGGGTTAGATAGGTCCCGTCCATCAAACAATTAACTTCACCGGTTTCACTGTTTAACGTTATCATGGTGGCCGGGACGCTGGTCAAACCGCGTTCGATGTTGTGGGGATAGACGGAAACGATTTTGACACCGGAAGCTTTGGCCGGAGCAACATAGCCGTACATATAAAGGCTCTGCCCATCGTGCTCAGGGATGTCCAGATTGGCGCGCAAAGGGATGTTGCTCTTCTTATCAGAATAGATTTTCAACGCTTCTTTGTCGGCGGCAATAGTGTCTTTCATAGATAGAACTTGTTTAATTGAATCAGCATTTAAAACAACAATTTTCATTCGGATAATTTCTCCTTTTTTCTCAAGTTTATTGCGCCTTTAAGCATTGAAATAGCGGAATACAACACGACAATTACCACGATCCATTGCAAGGCGGAGGTGTTTAAACTTTTTACGACGAAAGCGGCAACCAAAACTCCCAACACGCCTAAAGTAGAGGTGAATAAGGTGATTTTACGGCTGTACGAATCTAACTTGATAAATTGAATGGAGCCGATAGGCACGGAGAAGGTGCAGGCACCCATCATGATTGGGAAAGCGACACCCGGATTTAAACCCAAGGCGTAAACGGTGGCCATGGTTAAGGCGTAGGAGCCGATACCGATGTTGTTCAATGCACCGTACAGTACGCAAAGTACAGCGAAGAGAACGAGTTTGCCGCCGAACAGGGCGGTAGCTTCGCCCCCCGCAGGATACAGGCCGAATTTACCGGCAAGGATCAACAGACCGGCAACGAGAAGGCCAATTGAAACGAAAATTTTGATTACACGTGCGGGCAATTTGGTGACGTAACGCGGGCTTACATAAGCACCGACAATCTGACAAATGATGGCCGTGGCCAGAGTAATCAGTCCGACTTTAATCGATGAAATATAGGCCAAAGCCATTACAGCAACCGGGATAACACATTCAGTGTTTAATGTTCCGGGCAGCTTTTTGTCATCCACCCATTTTGCCTTGGGGTATAAAGATGAGCCGATAGCAAAGTCGGAGATCCCGAAAGTTGAAAGAAGAAACATTAGAAAGGTCACAATGCCCATAACAATGGGATTGCCGGGTTCCTTCATGACATCGTTTTTGTGCTTGAGCAAGTCCCTGATAAACGTAATCGCAAACCAACCGTTTACAATTACTATCAAGCAAAGAATAGCTTTTACCAACATAAAATTCCCTCCATTATTCGTTTAATTTAAAAACATCTCTTACTTTTTTCATAGTCGCCCCGAACTCTTCGACTGCACTTGCGCGTAAATGCTCCAAAATTCGCAAGCAGTAGGCATCGTGGAGGATGTATTCACGTGCGAAAAGTGCCATCGATGCTTCCTCGGTATAGATTGCCTTGGTCATGCCGGTTTCGTTCAGGTTGGCGTAAAGCATATGATTCCTGTCGACCGTAATCAGCATCCAACGGCCGTTCATATCTTTCAGCTTTTCTTCCTCAAAACCGTGGTGGTAAATACGGTGCAATTCAGTTTTGCGGGTTTTTTCCAAGTCGTAATAAATAATGATAAATTTTTCCAGTTCTTTTTCCTTCTTCAGCAGAGCAGCTTCGATCGCCGGGGTTAACTCATTTGACCAAATTTGAACCATCAACTGATCCTGCGCGCTTTGAATCATATTTATGGCTCGTGTTTGTACAATGTCCCAGTCGGCCAATTCCCAAATCTGTTGATCTGCTTTGGGCGGGCTTAGATAAGCCGATGCCTGCTTTAACTCGGCTAAATTAGCATCGGTTTTTTTGCGAATTACCGTGCTTAAGGTGTCAACCGATTCGGCGCGGTAGATTTTGGCCCGTTCGGATTGCGTGTAGCTCAGCGCACCTTTTTGGAGGAGACTCTCTATGATGTTGTAAATCTTTGAGCGGGGGACACCGGAAAGCTTGCTTATTTCATAACCGGTACAAGGTCCGTTTTCCAAAAAAGCCACGTAAACCTTGGCTTCTGATTCAGTAAAATTAAACTGCTCCAACAGGCGAATGAGTGTCATACCATCTCCCTCACTTTTAAAATTGTACGATCATACTAGTAGTTACTTGAGGTAGCTACTAGTATATGTTTACAAAATATCGGGCAAAATGCAAGAAGTAGTTTACAAATTAAACGAAAAGCTTGCTTTTCTTGGCTATGAAGTTTAATAAAATTGCTAAATGTATTTAAGCTTACTTGGAGGTTTGGCGTAAACTGCAGCTGGCAGGCGAGGCGGAAGTTTGGGAAAATCGGGGGAACATGGGGAAGGGGAATGAACGCGATCGCAATCATGCTAAAGCTGTGGCTGGCGGTGAGACTCTGTCGTACCGTGGCTGCTAAGTCCCAAGCCCCAAGGCATGAACTGAGTCCGCCAGCGCTAGGCCTCGATTTTTTGCCGATTGGCATCTTTGATTGTGCAGTTCTTTGCTGCCAAAAATTTATGCAAGCGTTCCAGCTCAAGCTGCCGCCGCACTTTGAGTGTGGTCGACAGACACATGCCTTTTTCGCACCAAAGGAAATAGCGAATGAACTTATACTGCGGTGTTGTTTCATTGACTGCGGCGATTTGCTTGTCCAACCAGTCGACGATGATGGCGTCGGCAGGGTCGCTTGCTGCGTTGTCTCCAGTAGCCCCAGCTGCTTCGGCGGCGTCTACCTTGGCAGAGGTGGCGACAACTTCGGCAGCTTTGGCAGCGGTTTTGGCAGAGGCGGCAGATTTCAGTTTTTCGCGTATTTCAACCGGCAAAGAATTGCGGTCGATTTGCAGGGCGGCACAAATATCAATCGTGCCGCGATTATTGGGTTCGCCCCAGACAAAGGCGGCACCGATGCCGTCGATGTGTTGTAGGATGGTTTCCAATTCCTCCGGAAAAACCTTTTTGCCGTTAGTGTGTACGATCATCGACTTGACTCGCCCGGTTATGTACAGACACCCATCTTTGTCCAAGTAGCCAACGTCGCCGGTGTGCAGCCAACCATCGCTGTCGATAGCCGCCGCTGTGGCCGCGGGATTCTCATAATAGCCGAGCATGATGCTTTTGGAACGCCCAAGAATTTCGCCCGTGTGATTGGCATCGCTGTAATCAAGACCGTTGTCAATCTTGATTTCGTGATCGGCCAAGGGCTGTCCGACTGACCCGGGGCGTAGCATTTTTTGACAATTGGCAGCCAGCATCGGGCCGGCTTCGGTCAACCCGTAACCGAGCATGCAGTCGATGCCGATATCATTGAAAAAAATACTGATTTTCGGATCCAAGGCGGCCGCTCCGGCGATGATCAGGCGCAGCTCACCCCCGAATTGTTGTAGGATCGGGCGAAAAATCTGGCGCCGCAAGTCGATGCCGCATTTTAAAAGCAAATGCGAAAGATGCCGCATAAAGTTAATTAACTTGCGCTTGCCGGTTTTGTCCAGTTTTTGGTTAATTTGTTTGTAAATATTTTCGAGTAAAAGAGGCACGGCCAATATGGTTTGGATTTTCCATTCTTTCATATTACTCAAAAAATAGCGTAACCCGTCATTGAAGTAAATGCAGTTGTGGTGAGAAAGCTGAGCGAACATACCGACCGTGTTTTCAAAAGTGTGGTGGAGGGGCAGAATGGACAGGACGCGGCTGCCTTTGCGGGAATACAGGGAACGCACTCCGTTGCGGAAGTTCTGCAGGATATTGTCTTGTGACAAAAGCACCCCTTTGGAGTCGGAGGTTGTCCCGGAGGTGAAAAATAGCCCGGCGGCGGCGTGGGGATCAAGATGAACAGTGGCGAATGTCGTGTTACCGGTGGCTAAAGCACCGGCTCCGGCGGCCATAATTTCCCCACAGGTATAGAGCGGCACCTTGGCGGGCTCGGTTTGTTTCTCGGCGGTTAAATTAAGTATCTCTTCGGGCTTGTGTAAAATTATCAAGGCTTGGATTGTCGGGCATCCGGCCAAAAGTTCGTTGCGGTATTTTAGGTAGCTTTGGTCGCAGAACAGCAGGCGGCAGCGGCCGCGATTAATTAAAGAAATGAGTTCAGAAATCGCCAGATTTTTGTCCAACGGGACGGAAACAGCGGCGTTTAAAATTATACTTATGTGCGCCAGTGACCAAGCATAACTGTTTTCACCGATAATGGCGGCATGGTCATGGGGGGCCAGCAATTGCATGGTTTCAAGGCCGGTGCCAAGTTCCTGAACGTCTTGCCACAGTCGGGAATAAGTTTTGTTAACGGTAGCGTCTTTAGGCGTGAGGTGATAACCGTAGGCCGGCCAATCACCAAATTTATCGGCGAGTGTTTTGAGCATAGCCCGCATATCCGTATAGGCCGGTTCGTTGTAATGTTGAATACCTTTTTGATAAATCATTTGGTTATCTCCTTTCGGGGGGAGGAATTTAAATAAAAAGCGGCAAAGTCTTCTTCAGTTAAAAAGATTTCTGCCATCAGTTTCAAGGCGATGGCATGGCAAATGTTGCATAGAACGGCGGCACTGCGGTTTACTTGATAAGCCGGAAAACAGACGGTTTCTTCCTCGATGACGGTTGGTGAAAAGACATATTTACCGGCGGATTCAAGCTGGTCGATGAACATGTTGTACGCATTGGCCAAGGGGGCGATCTCCATTTGCAAGCGGACGTATTTGCTTATTTCGTGTATGGTCAACACTTTTTTCAACAGGCTGATGGCCAAACCCCAAGCGAGGTGACGGCGATCATAACGCTTGCCTTCCGGTCGCGGTAGTAGTTGAATTTTCACGTAATTCTGCACCATAGTGGTGGTGATGGGGCGAATACGGCCGGGAAAACAGCACAAAATTGAATTGATATATTTGACCAGTTCACAGTTGGTAAGTTCTTTGTCCGGCAAGTCCTGCCAGCGTGGCAAGTGCAACGTACCCGTTTTGAACTCGGTTGTGTCAATATCATTTTTTCCGTTCGTCCAGCTAACTTTGTTGGTGTCGTTCATCAGTCCGTTCCGCTCCTTTCCCCCATCGGCCGCAAAAGTGCCATCTAGTTTTTTAAACTACATTACTTCTACTCTAAGATAAAAAAATTTCCTTGTCAATCGAAGTATGGCCCGAAATCTGTTGACAAGCCTGTTAACTCTGCTAAACTTTTTGACGGAAGTTTGGCATTATTAACTTATGACGATCGGCAGGGAACAAAGATGAAACAAACGATGGAACAAATGATGCGAATGAAGACGTGGACTAAAAAATTGACGGCGGTTTGGCTGGCTGCGCTTATCGGGGTGTTTTCCTTTAATTACGACCCCACGGTGCAGGCGAGTGATGCATCGGCTGCACCGCAGCTGAAAAGTTTTTTGATCTTCGATCAGTTTGAAATAATAGTTAAACCGGAAGGTATTATCGGCAATTTGAATGGCCTTAAATTGAACCGGAATGAAATGAAAGAGGTTACTTCAAAAAATGACATCACACAGGGTAAATACTACTTGGATATTACCGGTAACACTATTTACATGCCGAAACTTGCCACCGGCGATGTGCTTTCTCTGGAGATGAAAGATGGTAAAGAGTATAGCTACTCATTTGCCAAAAATGAAGGATCGATGGGTACGTTCACTCTGCAAACAGGCAAGCAAAATCCGGTCACTCCCAAACCGCAGCCCGGTACGCCGGATGATCCCGGCACTTCTGAACACGGTATCACAGATGCTAACGCCCCGAAACTTACCAATTCAGAAGACTCTTCCTTTGGCAACGCCGTTTTGCAACTTGAGCCTAAGGACACCGCGGCAAAGATCACTGATGTTTTTTTCGACAGTATAAAGCAAGAAAAGAAGGACAGTAAATATCAAGTCTTCAATGGTGGTTATTATATCGACCTCGCGGCTGGTCAAATCATTTTCCACTCACCGACAAACGATAGACTTATAACTATTGAATTGAATAATGGCAAAAAATACACCTATAAATACGTGCGCGATATGAAGGCCGATACGGAGCTTGCCCTGCAGGCGGACGATTCGTCGACGCTCAAAAAGTTTTTGAAAATCAGGCTTGTCGGCCATTTTGAAGGCGCGATTCAGGGTCAGTTGAAGTATGACGCGATTTCCGGAGCCAGTACTCAAGTCACGGCAAATAAAAACAGCGACGTGCAAGTGCAGGCCGCCGAAGTTGCCGATCCGAACGCGCCGGTACCGAATGAGGCCTGGAAGCCCTTGAACCAAGCTAAAAACTTATCCGGCAATCGCAAAAACTTTAAAATTGACCTTTCGCCTGATTCAGGCATGGTAGGTGTCTACAACGTTTACGATAGCGCGATAACTTTGTCGGGAACGCCGAATAAGACCGGGATATATCCGGTAACGGTAACCGTACAGGATGCGGCCGGAAACAATGTCATTTCCAATTCTTTAAATTTTAAAGTTTTCGGCACGAATGAAGTCCTGAGTGATTATTTAAAACTTTCGGCCGACAGCATGCGGCATATGAAGGACGGTAAATACATCTGGGATATGGAGCCGTGGGTCATTCCGCAATTTACACATGACGGCAACAATGAAGTCACCGTTCCCCCGGAAATCAAAGCTTGGTACGGTTCTAATACGCGAGGGGTGTACGGCCGCTTGGGAGAAGGCCTTGAACAGGACAAACCCACCAAACATACGCTGATTATTCCCTCCGGGGCCAATTTAACCATGGTTAATATGATCGTTAACAGCAGTGTTAAAATCGTGGTAAAAAACGGTGCTAAATTTAGCCTTAAAGATACTTCAATTTACGGCAAGGTTGTCGTCGAAAACGGTGGCACTTTTTCGATGAACCATGAAGTCCAACCTGGAGGCGAGAAAAAATTTATTGACGGGGCGATGATTAATGGACAACTGATTTTGGAAGATGGCGCGACTTTAGCCTCATCCAAAATTTATTCCAATGCCAATTCCCTCACGGATACCAGAAAGGCAAAACTAGTTGAAACGCCGGTGGTGGTTGCGCGCGGTACGGTGAATATACAAGGCGATGTGTTTATCAGGGGTGATGATTCGGCTACGGGTCATCACGATGACGGAAGTCTTTTGAGGGCGCAACCGGCTTTGCGGGTGGAAAATGGTAAGATTAATATTCCCAAAGGATCGACTTTAGGCGTTTACGGCGGCGGTCGTACAGCTACCACTTCGGTCGCCGGCGATGCTTTGCAGTTGAATAACAGCGAAATTGCCGGAGATGGCAGTTTGATTGCCATCGGTGGTAGCGGTACGCACGGCAGTGGCGGCGACGCTGTCAACGGTACAGGAAAAATCACGGTCAGCAAGGCTCTGCTGTTCGGCGGTAATGTCTACGGTAAAAGCGGCGAAGGCCAAGCTTATACGACTGGGGTAACGGTTTTCAAGCGGACGGTCGGCGAGGCGAAGAATGGGCGCAGGCTTACGCTTTTGACCGATAGTGATCAACCGTTATACTGGAACGACATTACTGGTCTTCCGACGCATGCGGAGTCCTTTTTCGGATCGAAACAAATAAATCCGCAAGGTCCGGACGTCGAACATAATCCGCCGGTACCTAATCCGCCGTCTCCGCTTCCGCCGTCAGTTGATAAAGTCAAGATTACCTTTGCCCCGGGAGTTGGTGGTAGCGGCACGATGAAAGCGGTGGAGAAGACTAAGAATGCTGAATTTGAACTGCCTGCTTCTAGATTTACCCCGCCGGAGGGTAAGGTCTTTAAGGCGTGGTCAGTAAACAGCGATTCGAAAAAACCGGGCGAAAAGATAAAAGTCACGGCAGCGCTTACCGTGACCGCGTTGTGGAAAGATTTCAAGGCAAAATGGATCGGTGAAGTTGCTGAATGGGATGAAGTGGATGAGGCACAGTACGAGGTCGTGCTTTATAAAAATGATCAGCCGCTTCAAAAAGATGGCGCACAATTACCGGGCAAAGTTGGCGTGATAAACCAGTGCGATATGAGCAAATTGATCCAAGCGAATGGCGATGGCACCTATAAATTCGTTGTGCAGCCGCTGTCGAAGGATGGGCAGGCCATAGGGTATGCAATTTCCGACACCTTAAAAATTGGCAATGCCGGGTCTGAGCAGCCGTCCCCCAATCCGCCGGCTCCCCCGTCGGCAGCGGAAGAATTTACGATTACCGTTGACCCTGCCGGGGGCAATTGGCACGGCGAAACGAATCCCAAGACCTTTAGGGTAAAGAAAGACGATTATATAACTTTGCCGGAAGCTCCGACCAAAGATGGTTATACTTTCCTATACTGGAGAGGTTCGAAATACAAGCCCGGCGCCCCATATCAGGTGAAAGGGACTCATACCTTCACGGCAGAATGGCGGCAAATGCCCTTGCCGCCGGCTCCAAATCCGCCCACCCCGGCCGGTACAGACAAAGAAACAGCCGGCACATATTTCGACCTGCTCAGCCTAGTTGAGATGCCAGAGCAATTTTGCCTCTTGGCCTCGGATAAACAACTGACCGGCAGCGGTATAGCCGGACGAAACAAAGTGGCGAATACGGGTAGCGTTCCGAAGTCGGATCGCGTCCCCAATACGGGCGAGAAAACAACCGAATATCCCGAAGCGTTGCTCGCGATTTTGCTGGCCGCCTTACTGCTTGGCACGGTTCTGTATCGTGCAAATAACCACCAGACTGCTTGTTCCGAGCGTCACCGTTGCAAATGACGGCGAATAATATACCATAATAAATGATTACAAATTACCTCCTACGATGTGCAAGTGGGGGGTAATTTTTTCTGAAAATGCAGCCTATCGAGCGGCATACTCTCCGGCCGCGAGGGGAAGTTTAAGCCCTTGAACGGCATACTTTTGTCAATTTCAACTAATAGTGACGTAAAGAAAAGCGGAAATTTGGGCGATTGATAAAACATTGCAGTTTTTTACCAAGAATTGCAGGAACAGACAATGACGGTTAATATGCACAAAATATATACTTGAACTATAAGAAATTTATGTAATTTCACAAGATTATAGGAGGATGTTATGAAAAAGATTTTGGCAAGTTTAGTATGTCTGGGCTTAACCTTATCCTTAGTCGCTTGCGGTGGAGCACCGGCCGGACAAGGCGAAAAAGCCGGAGCCGCAGATAAAAAGGGCGGCGCGATGTCGGCTACTCAAAAGATTATTAAAGAAGCTCAAGGAATGACCATGGAACAGCTGGCCAAAAAGGCGATCGAGGAATCGAATGGCAAGAAGTTCTACGGCCTTGGCAATTCCAGCCGTGGCAAAACCTCATTGCCACTTTTCATTAAATATCTTCAAACAATTGATCCTAAGTACACCATGGAATTTGAATGGCAACAACCGAAGAATAACAAGATTTTCGATCAGCTAACCGCCGATTCACTCAAAGAAGTTGGTACTTTTGCGATGACTCTGATTCAAGATGGCAACCAAATTACCACCAAAATGGTTAAACCGGGCATCCTCGACACCTTTATTCCTAAAGAATGGGCCGAAGCGAAGGGAACGAAACCGGAAGAATATAAAGGCTATCTTTCCTTGCAAACCCTGAATAAAGTTTTTATGGCCAACAACGCGGGCAGCAAGAAATATAAGAATGTTTGGGATTTTGTCAAAAAAGACGAGCATGGACTTTACATGGATATCGACTCGGAAATCGTCGGCAAAAACTTCCTTTACATGCTGACCAAAGAAGAATATGCGACCTGCTTGAAAGATGCTTATGACGCTTTAAGCAGCGAAGAAAAAAGCTATTTTGAACCTACCGTTAAAGAAATGGAAGCTGTTGCCAAGAACTTTAACTTGGGTGAAAACGGCAAATACGCTTTGGCTTGGATTAAACTCTGGGTCGGTTCCTACAGCGCCCAAACCGACGACGGTCCGATCTGCAATATTCTGGTCGATAAATCGGCTAAGGATCAATTTGGCCTAATCGTTTATTCGAAATTGCGCAGTGTTGAAGAGTCAGCTTCTGTATCGGTCAACAACGTTACGATTCCTGCCTACGAAAAGGGCTTTAAAGGCTTCGGCGGCTACGGCTATGATCATTATCTCTTTGTAACAAATAACAGCCCGTTACCGTGGACAGCATGTGCTTTTAACGCCTACATTACTTGCACAGCTGAGGGTTTCGCGGCTTGGGGCAAAGACATGGGCGGTTATTCTTCCAACCCGAAAGTTTATGCTGAAACGGAAAAGAAATTTAATCACTCCAAAGGTGGCTATGTAGATGGCACCAATAAATTTGATGCTAAAAACGACCGTGGCTATGAGTGGTGGACGAAGGAAGGCAAGTTGGTTCTGGAAGATCCGGAATACTGCGCTTCTGTGGCATATACCGTAGGAAGCTGGATTGAAACACTCAGTCGTTACAATGCCGGCAAAAAATAATACGAAGAACAGTTCTGCCGCTTCGGCTAACGACGGCTCAACGGCTTGAGTTTTAGGGAAAACACCCGGAGGCCGCACTCTCGGGTGTTTTTCTTCTCAATGCTTACAGCCTGCCCGCCGCCGGAACGCGACCATCGGTAATGCGATAACCGGACAGAGAAGGAGATTTAAATGAATACATTACAAGCATTACCCGTAAGCAAAAAAACACTGGTTTATAACAAGCTTAAGACTTATCTGCGAGAACCGTACAATATAATCCTGCTGTTGCTCGGGGCGGTTTTGACAGTCACCACAGTAGCTCCGATCATAGCTATCATCGAAGATACGATAAAAATTCATCCTGGCACGATTGACGCTCACCTGACGGGGCGGGACTTCGGCTATACTCTGGTCAGCTATATCGATTTGTTCACCGGGCCTTTGGCAAAAATGAACCTTTGGGAACCCCTATTGAACACCTTGTTTTTAGCTATCGGAACCTGTGCTTTCGCCATTATTTTTGGTGGGCTGGTGGCCTTTTTCATCACTCGGACCAATATGGCTTTCCGCAAATACATCAGTGCCATATTCATCTTCCCCTATATCATGCCGCAATGGACTTTGGCTAACGTATGGCAAAATTTATTTAATTCCAACGCGGTTACGGGAACGTCGAACGGTTTGATGGCAGCGCTTTTTGGCGTAGAAATGCCGCTCTGGTGGTGTACCGGTCTTTTCCCGTCGATCGTTGTTTTGGGATTGCATTATGCGCCGTTTGCTTACATTCTGATTGGTGGTATTTTCCGCAATATGGATGCTAATTTGGAAGAGGCAGCAACGATTCTAGACACGCCTAAGTGGAAGATTATGACCAAGATAACTTTGCCGATGATCAAACCGGCGATTTTATCTACCGTTTTGCTGGTTTTTGGCTCTGCTATGGGATCGTATCCAGTGCCGCATTACCTGAATTTAACCACGTTGGCGACTAAATATGTTTCGATGAATTCGCGTTATCCCGGTGAAGCGGGTGTTTTAGCGATAGTTATGATGGTCTTCGGCGTAGCAATTATGCTGCTGAATGTTCTTTCTCTGCGGTCGCGCAAAAATTATACGACGGTCACGGGAAAATCGGGGCAATCTTCCAAAATTAATTTGGGCAGAGTCGGTCGTTATTTGTCGGCCACTGTCATCGTTGTACTTACTTTCTTTACCGGCGTGTTTCCGATTATTTCTTTCGGATTTGAAACTTTACTGCCGAATCCTGGCGACTATTCATTCCTGTACACGGGCGACACGGCCAATTTGACTTTCAAATGGTGGACAGCGGCTGCCGGTAACAGCGCGATGTTTGGCCAGTCGGGTATCTTGTACAATGACACGATATGGCAAGCTTTCAAAGGTACTTTGTGGCTTGCGATCTGCTGCTCGCTCATTGCCGGTAGTATAGGTACCATGATCGGCTATGCGGTAGCGAAAAAAAGGCGCAGCAAATGGGCCAATTACGTCAATTCGGTGGCTTTCCTGCCCTATTTGATGCCGTCAATTGCGGTTGGCGCAGCGTTCTTCATTTTGTTTTCCAATCGGCATGTCAACCTTTTTAATACCTATACTTTGCTGATCCTTGCCGGTACAATCAAGTACATTCCGTTCGCCAGCCGTAGTGCGCTAAATTCAATGTTACAGCTTTCGGGCGAAATTGAAGAAGCGGCAATTATTCAAGATGTTCCGTGGTTTAAGCGGATGATAAAAATTATTATTCCAATTCAAAAATCATCGATCATCAACGGTTTCATGCTGCCGTTCATGACTTGTTTGCGTGAATTATCTTTGTTCATGCTGCTCTGCGTACAAGGATTTATTCTGTCGACGACACTTGACTATTTTGACGAGATGGGACTTTACGCATTTTCAAGTGGAATCAATTTAATATTGATCATAACTATTTTAATTGTAAACTCCTTGGTCAACAAAGCTACGAGAACAAGCTTGGACAAGGGTATAGGAGGATAAGGCAATGCCGAGAATTGAACTGACCAACATAACTAAACATTGGAAAAACTTTTATGCCGTGGACGATTTGAGCATGGTTATCGAGGACAATGCTTTTGTCACGCTGCTGGGACCTTCCGGCTGCGGCAAAACCACCACTTTGCGCATGATTGCGGGTTTGGAGACCCCTACCGAAGGGCGGATAACCATTGGTGATACGGTCGTTTTTGACTCAGCTGCCGGTATCAATATTCCGGCTAACAAACGCAAGGTTGGATTCTTGTTCCAAAACTACGCGTTGTGGCCAAATATGACGGTGTACGACAATATTTCTTTTGGTCTGAAAAATGTCAAAGAGGAGTTGCCGGTGCGCAATATGACGGCGGTACGGCTGAGCGGCCTGATTAAGGCCTTGGCCAAACCGGAAGAAATCCGTGATATCATCTTGGAAAGCGCGGACAATCGCGGCCGGGTTGATCAAAAACGGGCCTTGATCCGTTTGATCGACAAGTATGAGATTTCTATGTCGGCCGCCAAAGAACTGTGGAGTTACAAACTGCATGAGGAAAATGATGTCCGAGCTGCAGCAGCAACCAGATTGACCCGTTTGGAAGCTGATTTGCAAGCGGAAAAAAACAAGGCCGCGGCAGCTGGGTATACATGGACGGAGGATTTCTGTTGCCTAAAAGATGGCAAGCCGGTTACCGAGACGCGCAAACTGACCAAAGAAGAAATAGATTTGACCGTGCGCCGGGTCGCACGAATCGTCAAAATCGGTATGTTCATGGAACGCTATCCGGCTGAATTGTCCGGCGGTCAACAACAGCGCGTGGCAATTGCCCGTACTTTGGCTCCAGAACCGAAAGTTTTATTTATGGACGAACCTCTTTCCAATCTTGATGCCAAATTGCGGCTGGAAATGCGTTCAGAACTCCAACGTTTGCATCTTGAAACCGGCTCGACTTTCATTTATGTGACACATGACCAGATGGAAGCGATGACCTTGGCCTCAAAAATTTGCCTTATTGAAAACGGTAATTTACAGCAATACGATGTGCCCCTGAATGTCTATAATTATCCGGAAAACATTTTCGCCGCTGATTTCGTCGGCAATCCGTCAATCAACCTTATTGAAGCCAAAGGTAAAGTATCTGCTGACGGCAAGCTGGCCTTGGAAGCTTGGGCGGGACGGAAGATGTGTTTCACTCCGGTTGAACCGCTTGATCTTGAGGCCTGGTATGCCGAGTATGATCGCGCGGAGGCGGCAAAAAAAGCAAAATTAAGTGAAAAAGCTGCCCGTAAAGGTTATGTGGCGAAAGGTAACAAAGATACTTTGTTTAAATATAACATCGCTATGGTGGAAGAGCCGACGGTTACGTCGCCGACTGAGGTGACCCGGGAAGATTTCGTTATCGGCGTAAGACCGGAGCAAATTAAGCTCAATCCGGATGGCAAGCTTACCGGCGAGGTGTACAGCGCGATGCCTACCGGTATGGAAACAACTGTTATTATTCGGGTTGGCAATTTCTTATTGACGGCGGTTGTGTTCGGCGGTATTTTGTATGAAATCGGTAGCAAAGTTAATTTTGATATAGTTGGTAGTCGGGTCTGTCTGTTCAGCCGGCAAAACGGGCGCCGCATTACTTTGGGCGAATTATCGGTGAATTAAAGATAAGTCACCTATGTTCAGAGTCCGGTCGGGCAATTTGTCGCGGCCGGACTTTGTTGTATTGTTCTGTGTTGCTGTATAATATTAAGTATATACTTCATTAGCAGAGGGAGGGTGTATGAAACGCTCGTTACGGTTAAAGTTTTGGCTGTGTCTCTGGACGTGTCTGCTAACGGCTTGCGGCAGTTTGAGTGGGCATATTGCTGTTTCGGACGTGCCTCATCCGGTCGACAGTTTGACTGTTTATACCTCCTATCCGGCATCGATTTACGCTCCTATAATCAAAGAATTTCAATATAAAACCGGCATTTGGGTGGAACCGGTTGAAGGGGAAGCCATTGACCTGCTAGAGCGCATCAAAGCGGAAGCTCCCACTCCGACGGCGGATGTCATGTTCGGCGGTGGAGTTGATACTTTACTGGCTTACAAGGAATTTTTTGCCGTTTATGAAACGCCGGAAACATTGAATTTTTTGTTGCACAGTAAGCCTTACGAAAAAATAGTTACGCCATTTTTGATAAATCCTCTCGTTTTTGTCTATAATCCCCGCCTTGTCGGCCTGACAGAGCTTTTCGGTTGGAACGACTTACTGAATCCGGCTTTTAAGGGGCGGATCGCCATGGGGGATCCGATGAACTGCGCGATATATTATACGGTGCTGCAGACTTTTCTGGCTATCAATTCGGAAAAATATGAAAAAAATATTGCGGCGCTGCTTTTAAATTTGAAAGGGAAGTTGTACGATTCGGAAGCGGCGGTAGGCGAAGCCGTGGCCTCTGATGAGAAGGCGCTCGGCATCCTTTCGGAAGCGGCGGCTTATGAGCTGCAAGCGCGAAATAAAGATATCCAGATTTTTTATCCACCTGATGGTACTACGGTGGTGCCGGATGGAAGCGCAATCGTTAAAAACTCAGCTCATGCTGCTGCGGCCGCAAAATTTATTGATTACTTAAGTTCTTTGCCGGTGCAGAGGTATCTTACTGAAAATGCACGGCGGCGGACGGTGCGCAAGGCTTTGCCGGACCCGGCAGGCAGGCCGTCGTATCGGGAACTTAAGCTGCGCGGCTATGATATTCAGCAGGCCGCCTCTCAACAGCGGTTGGTGGCTAAATTGTGGCGGTCGATTGCCGGACGGGTGGCAGAAAAATGAGCATAAAGCATGGGGTAAAATTACGCCGCAAGTTTTTACTGGCATTTATGGTGACCGGTTTCTTGCCGTTGGTGCTCAGTCTGATTTTTTTGCTGAGCGATTTTCGGCTAGCGACACTGAATTATGCAAAATCCAACACAACTGCGCAACTGGCAGCTGCCCGTGGCCGGCTTGTCCCGGCGTTGGATGGTATGCGCGAAAAAATGGAGACGATGAAACGCAGCACGTCGCTGAGTGAGGCATTACAGAACCGTGAGCTAAGGCTAGGAGCGGCGAGAAATGGACAGCAACTGAAGGCACAGCAGCAATCGCAGCAGGTGTCACAGGAACAGACGCAAGACGCGGCGGCGATTTTTGCAGTTTTTGCGGATAGGGAGTCGTTGCCCGGGAGGTATCGTTTGTTAAATGTTGACGGCAGCGAGATTGGGCGAAATGAGCAGGAGAATAAATTGTCGCGGCGAACGGAGCGGTCGCTGAAAGACGGTGAAGATGCGGATGTGTTGTCGAAAAATTGGGGAATTTTAGCCGTGGCTGTCAAGTCCGAGCAAGTTGTCATACGCAATGCGCAGCCGCTGAATATCGTTCGTGAAGGGAAGCGGGGGAGTTACGTTGATGTAGATCATGCCGGTTGGGCTGAGCGTGAGTCGGCTACGATTTGTTTGCGGTTGGCGGTAGCTTTGCGTGGCAATGACGATCAACCGGTCGGTTTTGCCGTTGCCGAATTGCGCCGGCAAGACTTAGAGGAACTGCTAGAGCCGACTATTTTGCCACATAGCCGTCTACTGGTCTTGGACGAATTTTGGGAACCGGTGGCTTGCGTGGTGAAGGCTGGACATATCGGTAAAATTGCACCGGCAGCCTCTGCGGACAAGCGGAATATTTTGTGTGAGCGAGCTGAGCAAGGAGCGGCGACCGGTTTCACCCGGGCTAAGTCGCTGTATGAATTACGGCAGGCGGCCACGGCCGGTCGGGCTGCGGACTGGATAGCCGAAACGGGGGGCTATTTTGAATATTTGCCCGGACATAAACTTTATTTGGCCCTGCTTTCCGATGAATCTTTCAGCGGCAAAGTGGTGCCACAGCTGCGCTTGGCCACAGGCATCGTGATTTGTTTGAGTATTTTGCTGTGCCTAGCTGCGGCTTGGCGATTCAGCCGGCAGTTTGCCCGGCCGATAGCGCGACTTAATGAACAGATGAAGTTGGTAGAAAACGGTGACTGGTCGGCGCGGGTGGAGGTTAGCGGAACCGATGAAGTGGCACAACTGGGCAGTCGATTTAACCTGATGACCGCTGAGCTGGCAACAACTTTAGAACGGAGTGTGCAGCAGGAAAAACGCCTTAACGATACTCGCATTCGCATGATGCAATCGCAGCTAAATCCGCATTTCCTGTACAATACGTTGGATACAGTAAAATGGTTGGGCAAAATCAACCATGCCCCCGATATCAGCACCATCGCGACAGACCTTGCTTACATCCTCCGCAGCAGCATCTCGGGCGAAGAATTCGTACCATTAGCCAAAGAAATCGCTTTGGTTGAGAATTATTTGGAAATACAAAATATTCGCTTTGAAAATCAGTTTCACCTTGAACTTAAGATAGAAGATGAGGCTATGAATTTAATTGTACCTAAGCTTATTTTGCAACCACTAGTCGAAAACTCTTTGCTGCACGGCCTGAAAAATCGTGATGAAGGAACGGTGATAATTAAAGCAGAAGTTACGACTCAAAATTTAAAAATTACGGTTGCGGATACGGGTGAAGGCTTTTCGCCGGAAAAGTTGGCCGAATTTTATCAGAGCCGTCGCGCCGAGCGAACGGGGCATTTAGGGCTTTACAATGTGGACGCAATTTTACGTTTGCATTACGGTCAGGCGGCCGGTTTGCACATTGGCAATCGTCTGCCCCATGGTGCGGAAATTGTGTTTACCGTTCCGCGAAACGAACCTGTTGATCAGTTCCACAATGGGATGAAAGAAGAAAATTCGCCTTGATCAGTCGGTGGAGCGGACGAAAAATGCGGTGGTGAGTGAGACTAAGTGGGGAAAAATATGTTGCGAGTTTTGGTAGTTGAAGATGAAACTTTGGTTCGGCGGGGAATTGTCAATGGAATTGATTGGCTTTCACTCGGCTGCGTTATTCAAGCGGAGGCTAAAAATGGGGTCGAAGGTCTTGCCGCATTTCAGCGTGAACCGGCCGACATTGTTCTTACAGACATACAGATGCCTTTGATGGACGGGCTGACGATGGCAGAAAAAATCCGTGAAATTGACTCGGAAGTGGCGATCATTATTCTGACGGCCTACAGCGAATTCAACTATGCGCGTAAAGCATTGCTGGTTCGGGCAGTAGACTACTTGCTTAAGCCGTTTCATGACGGGGAGATTGAGGCGTTGATTCAAAAAATTGCCGGAAGTAAAATCCGGAACCGGGCGATTAACCGTTGCTTGAGCGATTTGCCGCAGGCGGCGAACTGTGGGGAAATTGTGCGATCGGCGATGGCATATATAGCTGAGCAATATGCGGTGGAAACTTTGAGCATTAGTGATATTGCGGGGCATTTAAAAATCAGTGAAAGCCACCTGAGTCATGTTTTCAAAGAGGAGACTTCGCTCTCCGTTTTGCAATATCTAATACGTTATCGAATGCAGGTGGCCGCCTATATGTTGGAAGACAGCCGCCGCCGCGTTTCCGAGGTTGCCATTGCGGTAGGCTATTCTGACCTCAGCTATTTCAGTCGCAGTTTCAAAAAAATTATTGGTCGTGCTCCCTCGGAGTATCAAAAATATTAAATTTTCGGGTATAATCAGACGGGGGTAAAATATATATGAAATATAACCGGAAAAATATTTTATTCGCTTTACTTTTTACTTTGAGTTTGGCATTTTGCGTGATCCCGGTCGGGATTAATGCCGAAACTGAAGAAATTTACGATTGTACCGGCGACAAAAATGTCACCAATCCTTTCCCTGAGGTGATTACCGCTGCGGAAGTGAATGAGTTACAAAATAAAACCAAATCTGCTTATCCTTTTCCCTGTATTGTAAAGACATTTTCGACGCCGGCTGGTAAGGAATTTAGGGTTGTCAACGGGAAAGGTGTGGGCGACACTGAAGAAAATGAAGAATTATTAATTCCCTATATGAACAGGCCAGGCAGAATAGATATCTATATATTTATTCCGCGGGTAGATAGAGACGATGTATACGACGGTGATGGGGAAATACGCCTTTACAAATCCTCACGCGAATTTACGTATCCGGACGGCTCGACGGATTTCGACGATAATAAGGCTCCTAAAAGGAATATACCGTATACGCTTGAAATAAACAACCGACTAATCGGCTCCGATATAACTCGAAAAATTAGTATTAAATACAACATGAGAAAAAATCAAACTTTTATCCATGTGACGATGTACTTGAGCAAAGATGATGAGGCTATCTTCGGGGGGCTATCCCTTAATTATGAAGGCAGTGCAGCTGCACCTGGGTATCATGCGTGGGTACCATTATGCTCAGCTCAATTCCATTTCGTAGACGATCTATTTTATCGCTGGGCAGTGAATATCGCCGGTTCAAGTGAAATCCCCCAGCGCAGTGCCGGTGAAACGGACCATTTTTCCACGAGACCGTTTAAAAGGCTGGATTTGCCGGATTTGACAGCGGCAAAGGTGATAAGCAGGATAAAATTTGCCAACAATCAGTCATTCAGCCCTTATTTTGTGCCTCTTCTGAGTTTTGACCAGGATCCCAAGAAGACCTCGGTGCCGCGGCCAACCATGCAGGAACTGACCGGCACTTCTATACCGGGTTATCTTTACTACGGCAACGACATTGATACCCCTGCCGGCGGGCAATTTACCGCAACGAACACCCAAAAAATCGGTAATTATGATTATGGGGTTGTCCGCGACAAGGACGACAATCTTGTGACTGAAAAGCATTACTATCTCACCTTTCGGCCGGAGCCGACTCGGTTGGTGGTGCGTTACAAGGACTTGCAAAATAAGTTTGAGACAGGTAAGCCGTTCGCGCTTTACACCCAAAATAAACTCATCAGCAACAAGCTCATCAGTAATAAGCTTTTGACCGCTGAAGATCCGGAGCCGCCCACTAAAGCTGCCCTTCAGAAAATGATACAGACCGAAACAACCACTTTGCTCCCAGGCGCAGCAGGTTATTTGGCCGAAGGTTTTGCTTATTTGGCCCCCGGTGAATATCTGGTAGAGCCGAATATCGCGCCGCCACAGGGCTATGAATGGGTTGAGGAAGGGTCTGATCCTTTCAGCCCGGCAGGTAAAGCCAAGGTCGAGATCGCGGCACATAAAAAGGAAACAGATCCAACTCAGAAAACGGTCACGTTTGTGCTGCGAAGAAAGTTGGTGGCAGTGCGTTTTATCAGCAATAATCGGTTATACGCGAATGTTAGAGTTCAAAAATCCAGTTCAATTGATGGTGATGAACTGACAACGGAATCGATGCCAGCTGAACCGAGTAAGGACGGTTATGTTTTTAAAGAATGGAATACGGCTGCGGATGGCAAAGGTGGAACAACATTTACTGGTTCAACTGTCGTGAATGATGATATGACGGTGTTTGCAATTTTTGTTGCAAATCCTTATCCGCAACCGGGACCGCCGGAGCAGCCTATCAAGCCACCGGAGAAGCCTCTCAAGCCGAACTTCCCATTTTTGCCGGTGGACTGTGAAGGTGGCGAACCGGGTGACGATTTACCGTGTCCGCAGCCGGCCAGTTTGATTGGACTGCCGTCTTGGCACTTAACCCGCGCATTAACAGGGAGTGATGAGGCTGCCTCGTTGGCTCCTTTACCGGCGACCGGTGAAAGGATTTACTTCGCATACCGTTTGACAGCAATCATCGCTTTGCTGCTCAGTGGTATGACGGCTTTGGCGCGGTGCTTACACGGACGGATGCCCACGCCCACGCGGTAACCGTGCTGATAACCGTAGCTGATAACCGTAGCGATATCCATAGCTGATAGCTACAGCCTTGATGATTTTCAAATCACCCGCTTTTCCTGTGTACAGAGCACCCAATCAAGATTGACCATTGGAATACGAGTGTGACAGAAACGGCAGACTTGATCCCCGGCCTGTTCGACGACCTGATGAGCACCGCAATTGGCACAGGTAAACTGATCCGGCATGTAATGCAGCGGAGTCACTGTCCCGTATCGCCTGGCCAAACACACCGACATCTTTTTTCGCTTTTCCTCTATATGCACGCGTTTACCGGCGCGAGACAGGAACAAGGCATCAACCTTGCCAACACATTCAACGATTTCCAAGTCGCCATCATGCCGATATGTACGAAACGTCAAATGCTGAACATTCTTAAAAATTACCCCGATGGGACATTCGCCTGCTCCGCCGCTGCCGTGATCAGAACCATTTCCAGCTGAATGCAGGACGCCCCATGCCGCAAGCGCAGTTTCAGGCTGTCCGGTCAGCAAATCAATGAGGCGCATGGTAAAAATTTCGACAGAAAAACGGGGGTCGTGCTGCCGGATTTTTTGGATGACCGTGCTGTGGCGAAAATACGCTCCGAAACTTCTGAGCATAGCCAAAATAATTACAATGGAAAAGACCACTCCGAAAAAAGTGGAAATGGAGTTCACCTGTGCTTGAGTTATTAGTCCTTTTACCTGAGAAATAGCGATAGCCAAGGGTATCAGCAGCACGAGAAAAACATAGCGCATATTGCGTAGCGCACCTTCAATGAAGAAGCGCGTCAGCAGGTAGTGATAAGCCTCTGCCTGATAGCGAGTCCGGCAATAGGGACAAAAATAGTTCTCGCCTTCAGCGTCCAGCCTCGCGCCGCAGTTAAGACACCGCGGCGAAGCTGTTTGCTCACCTGATTGTCCGCCGATCAAAACTTTATCGGTGCGATAGGCGAAACTTTCAACAAAAGCGTTGTGGATTGTCCGCTGATAGCACTTCCGGTTGCGCTCATCACGATAAGTTTCTTTTACTTTGGCGTTAGATGCAGAGATAATAACTTCCGCCTTGCCGTCAGTAGACTTCAGCCCCGACTCATGCTTTTGCCCCGCAGGAAGACGAATATCTAATTCTTTGTGCAAGCCGAAACGCTGCAACGTTTCCAACTCGTGTTGAAAGCGTTCTATTTGCGAAAATCCGGCGTAAGCTTTTATTTCGTCGATGGAGCCGGTTTCATACATCCTCTTTATGACTGGAATATATTGGAGATGATTAAATTCATAGGTGAATACGCCTAAAGGCACGCAAGATCCCCCCCTATCAATGTTTATTTCGCCGACGCAGACGCAGGCGGTAGATAAACCCCCACGGCTGACGAACCATCAACGAATAATTGCCCGGTTGTTCGAGCAGCCGCCCCCCGAAGCCCTTTTTGAAATTAAGAATTCCTTCGTCTGATTGACCGGAATGTTTGCCCATAGTTCCATAATAGTTATACCGGTTGATACCATAGCTTAGAGCTTTAGTCTGAGCATAATGTTGGATCAGCTGTGCGGCGCAGAAACCGAAATATTCTTCGTACGAACCACTGAATAAATACGTCATCTCCCCATTGTAAGTGACGAAAGTCGCGCCGGAAAGATATATTCGGGTTGTGTTTGCACGCTTGAGCGAATTGACGGCGGCGATGTTTTTGTCATAAGCCTTAAGCTCGATCAGACGCGATTTAAGCTCTCCGGCTAAATATTTGCCGGCTCCGGCGGCAAGTTCGGCTTCAAGCTGTTGGCAATGCAAAGCTAAATCGGCCTTCTGCTGCTCTAGGTTTTTCAAAGACTCGGCCGGATCAATATAGGCCAAAACGATCATGGCTTTGGCACGTCCCTGATTGAAATAATGTAGAAATTGCTTATAGTATTCGACCGAACGAGAAGAAAAGTTACGCCGCTCGGCAGTGCGATCGATTAAATCCGCGAAAACCTTCAACCCTGCAATATCGGTGGCAGCTACCTCTTCGCAGTGAACGGAAAATTTTTCAGCCTTGCAGATGTGATTGCGGGCTTTACCGGTATAGCTTTCCCAAAGCTCGGCGGAGGTTTTGAGCGCGGTAAAATCTTTCACAAAAAACCAGCGGCCTACACCATTAATATAATTGTTTTGAAACCCGTCATGGACAAATCCGGCTGTGGCGAGATGGCTATTTATCGTGGGCAAAGCGTCTGAGCACTCCAAATTAGGGGTGATCGATAAGAAAATTATCCCTTGCTGGCGAAAAAAGTCTTTGACGGCTGCAAAAAAATTTTCCACTAACTTGGCGTCAGTATAGTCAAGCATTGGGCCTTGATTGCATTTGGCGATTTTGAAAATTTTCATAGCCTGATAGACGGAAAAAAGTCCTCCGGCGATGCACTTGCCTTCGGCATTCTTCATTATCAGGGGAAAACAGGTTTGGCCTTTGCTGTTGAGGTAGGTGGTCATGTTACCACTTTGCGTAAAACTAGCCGGATAAACTGGTGCCACTGGCTGCCAGGCCAGGGCGAACTCGTCCCACTGCTCGGCAGAGGCGCGTTCCAAAGTAAATCCGTTTTTCTTCAATATAAATTTATTCGTTGAATCGGAAGTGTTATAAGCCATAATTTGTATCTAATACCCTCCTGCTCAATTCACGCTTTTCTTTGATGAGTGAACGATATAAGCATAGCACAAGACTTTTGATTACTTCAAATTTCATTTAAAGTAGAGACAGTTTTGATGAAAATTGTGTGGAAGATACGCAATATATTTATTTAATTCTATTAAAATAAATTAGAAATAAAGTAACATTAAACCATATCGGATGATCAGATAATATCTGCGCTGAAAAGATGCTCGTTTGGATATAATACTGCTAAATAAGCTGGTTTAACAGCATTTATACGAATTGCTTATACATTCAGTTTGATGGCAAAAGACATCGTTTGCATTCAATTTTTTCTTGGATTAGACAAGAAGAATTGAAATTTATCTTGACATAATTACTAATTAAAGTATAATGATTTTAGAAGTACAAATTCAATTGCGACAAAACATTCACAGTATTAGGAGGGAAAATGAGCCGTTTTAAATTTAATTTTAGTGGAGTTATTGGCACTTTAATAATGGTATTGCCTTTGATTGGTCTTTTTGCTGTACCAGTTATGGCAGAATCCATTTCAAAGCTAAACTTGGACGTTAAAAATGAACAAATTGAGCAGTGGAATGCCGAACTGTTAAGGCGAATTTCAATTGCTCCGGAATTAGGCGATTTTAAAACTCTCCAAGATAAAACTTTAAGAGTGCCTGCAGGGTGGACTTGGCGTGATGGTGTAATTTGCGTGACAAACTCGGTTTCTACAATTGCGGGAATTAAAGTTGATCATGGGCATGCCGGAATAATTGCAGCGGAACCGTACTATTATGCAACAATTGAAGCTAACCGAGATAAGGGTGTCCATGTAGCTTATGGAGATTGGATGCAAAAATATACCGGAACGATATGGCAAGTAGGGGTGAATAGTACGTCAGTTCAAGAAGATCATCTGGCAGCAGTATCGGCAGCAGAACATTTGCATAAAAAATATAAATTCCCTGTCATGCTGGATAATCGTAATGAGTTTTATTGTTCCCATTTGGTATATGCTGCTTACAAAGATGCTACCGGTGTTGATCTTGCTGTAGGAAAGATTCCCGGCCTTATTTTGCCGTATGATTTGTTGAATCCGGATATAGTTTCTTTGATATATAAAAATCGGTAGTTGTTATAACTTGTATGGTGAAATAGCCGCTTCATTGAAAAAACATAATCACATCTGGGATTAATTAAATATCATTGAAGCGGCTCAGCTTTTTTAAAAATAAGGAGGGAAAATGAACAGAAAATTTTTCTGTGGCATCGTATCCAGCTTAGTAATAATCTGTATGCTTTCATCATGTTCAATCAGGCTGGGGGACAGCGGGCCGTCAAAGCATGACGACGCAATAAATTACGGCATTGAGACTTCCGACGCGGATTACATAATCTATGATTTTGATTCGATAAATGTCTTTAAAAAAGACAAAAATAATCAGCTGGAGCTGACCAAGCGGGTGAAGCGAAAAGATTCAGATATAAGATATTGGCGTGAGTTTTTTAGAAATTTCGGCAATACTTATGCGACCAGAAGCTCCGTATCTCCGGATAACAATAGGGTATCTATGGTAACGATTGATTCATCCACATTAGCACAGAAGAGATTTGAATTGGATAAAAATGACGATATGTTCAGCTTGTGCATTGATGACAGTTATATTTATTTTTCCACCCCTTATGCATATAGTAAAATTATTTTTCACCGCTTGAGCCACGATTTAGCGGATGTTGAAAAGTTTGAGTTTAAATGTGATAAGGCTGTGCAATTCCCCATTGCCATGCAACCAGTAGGCGACAACATTTTTGTTTTGACCGGTATGTACGGTTTCAAAAATAAGCCCACTGACTACCTCGAAAATCATCTTTTTAAATTTGACCGGAATTTTAATTTAATTAAAGATATAGACTTGAATTTTAACGACAGCGGCTATCAGGGAATGGCTTATGACGGGAAACATAAGTTATACATCACCAAGTCTATTGAAAAGGTTGTCAATAATAAAATCGTGCCGAGCCGTGAAATAATTTGCTTTGACATTGAAAAAGAAAAAGAGCTAAAGAGATATCAGCTGTCAGAATCGATGCCGCGTTTCATCAAGTTTGATGCAGAGAGAAATAAATTGATCATAATGAGAGATTATTACCAGCCGGGCGACCTTTCGTTTACGATACTTTCTTTGGCCAACGGTGAAGAACAAGTGTTTTCACTTCAAGATGCATATTCTCTTCCCGGTCAGCCTAAACCACCATATTTTTCTATGAAAAATGGCATTTGTCATTTCTTACTAAGAGATCGAATAGTTGTATATGACACCTACAAGAAAGAACGAGTAGATTTGCCTTTGACAAAATGCGATTTGAAAGAACCAAGTTTTATGATTGTTAAGACACTTCCATCGAATTTACGCAAGTAATTGAAGATGGAACAAAATATTCTTGTGTTAGATTTAAAAAATGGCATATAATATATATATGAATGTTGCATAAATTTTGAGAAGTGAATATCCGTCATTGAAAACAAGAATGCCATCACTGTAGACAAAAGGATAAATTAGGCTAATGCAAAAAGGTGTTAAATTTAGAATCTATCCGAATAAGGAACAGCAAACTATCATCAATCAGACTTTAGGGTGTTGCAGACTAATCTACAACAAGGGTCTTGCCATGCGTAATGAAACGTATCAGAATGGCAATAAAATTGGCTATTCACAGACTTCTGCAATGCTGACAGACTTAAAGAAAAGTGATGATTTTGCATTTCCTAAAGCGGTAGATTCTATTGCTTTGCAACAGTCTTTGCGTGACCTTGACAGAGGTTTTGTAAACTTCTTTCAGAACCGTGCATCCCATCCGAAATTTAAAAGTAAACATAATCACCACCAGTCCTACAGAACAATCAATCAGGGCGATAAGATCCGCATTGTGGGAAAATATATAAAACTTCCCAAGTTAGGATTGGTGAAAATCCGTCAAACTATGGGAGTTGAGAAAATCAATAACGTAACCATTGAGCATACACCGACGAATAAATATTTTGCTGTTCTGAATGTGAAATTTGAACCACAGCCAATGAGTAATAAAGGTGGCAAAATTGGCATTGATGTGGGTATTAAAGAGTTCTATTCCGACAGTAACGGAAATGTGGTACACAACCCTAAATACCTTGAAAAATCAATACGTAAGCTCATACGTGAACAACGGAAATTGTCACGCAAAGAAAAAGGTTCAACCAATCGCAATAAACAGCGTGTTAAGGTTGCGTTACTACATGAAAAGATTACTAATCAGAGAAACGATTTTTTACAAAAACAATCTACTATGCTGATTCGTGAAAACCAAACTATCTGCATAGAGGATTTAAAAGTAAAAAATATGATGCGTAATCACAAATTAGCACAGCATATAGGTTCTGCATCGTGGTCTAAGTTTTTTGATATGTTGTCCTATAAATCTATTTGGTACGGGAATGATATTGTAAAAGTACCTACAATGTACCCAAGCAGCCAAACATGTTCCTGTTGTGGATTTAAAAATCCCATTGTAAAGAATCTTGCAATTCGTAAATGGGAGTGTCCGGAGTGCCATACAAAGCATGATAGGGATACCAATGCAAGTATCAACATACTGAATAAAGGACTGAAAATGCAGTCAGCATAGTAAACATAAAACAATAGAACATATCAACTGCACCGTAGGGCATACGGGAACAGTATAATCTAGCTTGTGGACACTGTGTAAGACATTGAGATATCGAATGGTATCAGCCAATGCAGTAGTGGTTGAAGCAAGAATCCCCATTGCTTTAGCTGTGGGGAGTGTCAAGATTGTTAAGTGAACCTTTAAAAATTCTGGTAATAAAAACGGAGAATCGTCTAAGGCCATGCATGAGGTTAGTCTCGCGCTGGCCTTTTGTTATACAGCGATCTTGCAGGAAAATAAATTTTGTTATACAATTTGCCCTTGTAAATAAAATTTTAAAAAGGCAATTGTGAACATAGTGAATTTAGAAAAGTTTATAAAGTGTGGCGAGGCTAGATTAAGATCCGCTCTTTCTGCTGTTTTAAGTGTAGGAATAGGGCTTGCCACGGCGGCATTTTTGCTGAACGTAGCGCCAACGGAAGTGTGGGCAGACGACCTGACCTGGACACGCGAAGATTTCAATATTACAGAAGATGGCAAGCAAATCGGCTATCGTAAGAATATAGAGGTACCGGCCAAGGACGGCCAACCGGCACATACAGAAAATATTATAATCCCCGGGCTTAATGCTAGAGGGCGCGAGAAACTCAAGAAAAATCCGCATTTGGTTATCCCAGACGGCATTGAAATTATTCACGAGGTAGCATTTACGGGGCATTTGCAAGGCAATAATGAATACATTCCCGGCGAGCCGTATATTGAAGAACTTACTTTACCGCAGTCATTAAAAGTAATTGAGTACGGTGCCTTTGGCTGGAATAAAATTCGAGGAACGGTAGTTATTCCACCAAAAGTTATATCCATACATAGTGGAGCTTTCCTCAGTAACGAAATAGAAAAGGTGGTTTTTCAGGGTGTATTGGACGGGAAAGGCAAGCTTAACCCGAACGATCCGGACGACTATTACTTGGATGGAATCGGTGAAAAAGCTTTTCAGGCTAATAAAATAGCCGAAATTGTCGTAAAAGATAACTTAGGGAAGTATAAATTTCTGTGCAGAAAAGATGATCCTAGTGCCGCTCCGTTTAATAACCAGGAATTGGGTATAATCAATATTGAGTTGGGTGAAAGCTATGTGCGTCCGATTAAAGTTACGCAGGAAAGTGGCCGGCATCCTGTTATGACAATGGAGGGTTTTAAAGAGGACGGTGTTGTAACGCCGATCAATAACTCCAAGTATTTCACGCGTGATAATAGCGGCAAACTTATAGCGACTAAGACTGGCCAAATTGAAGGCCAGACCATGCATTATGATTTGTATAATAACGAGTATAGATACGTAGGTACATGGCATTATGCGTACAACATATTGCCCAAGAGTATAGTTTGCACGGTTACGTTTGTAAACGGTACGAATAAGGACTATGTGAAAGTAAAGAAAAATAAATCTATTTCGGATCGCAGTGTAGCTGGTCAGGCGATGCCGGCTGATCCGGTGCGGCCGGGTTATGTTTTTAAGGCATGGAACACGGCGGCAGATGGCGCGGGTACGGCCTTTGATGCTCAATCGGTGGTAACAGGAGATATGACCGTGTTTGCTATTTTTGCGCCCGCACCTCAGCCTCAACCTGTGCCGAACCCGCAGCAGCCGGAGCCTAATCCGCAACATCCGGGCGGCGAACCGAGCCAAACTCATGGAACCCCGTTTCCCCCGGTGATCCTACAGCAGCCCGGCTGTGATGCCGCTCCCAAACAAGCTGAAGTGACAAAGAAAACGGCCAAGCCTAGTTCAGCGCGAGGTGAAACGACGGTGACGCCGCAGGACGACTTGCCAAAGACGGGTGAAGCGATGACACAGCTCATCTTGCCGGGGGTTCTGATTTTGGCCGGCCTGAGCCTGGTAGGCGTAGTTCTCCGCCGCCAGACGAAGCACCTCAAACAGGAAAAGTGATACTAGGATGAATTGTAATTTAATTGTAAGATAAATGTAAGTTTAACTAAATAAAATATATACAAAAAACTCTTTTATTTCCGCAGAAAAATGTTAAAATCAAGTCAATGAAATTCTTTTGAAGAGGTTGACAGCATATGACTTTTTCAGGCATGATTTTGACAGACAGACAGACAGACAGACAGACAGACAGACAGACAGACAGACAGCTGTAAGTTTCGGCTGCCTATAGTTTATCAGCAAAAGTATACGAGATCGCGTTGCGGTTCGGACACTTTTGCTTTTTTGTGTGTAATCTTTCCAAGACCTTTAAAAATTGTTCGCTTATAATCAATCGATATTATAGAGACAAGGATTAGCAAAATAAATAGAATCAATCAAATCAGTTAAATACATCTCCAAAGGAGGACAGTTTGAGATGAGAAATCGAGGCCATTTTAAAAAGTTTTTAGCAAGTGGTAGAGCGTTGCTCAGCGCGGTTGTTACAGTAGCTGTGATCTTGGGTGGAGTGGTGCTTTTACCGAGTGCAGTCAGGGCTGAAGATAATTTTAATGGGTTTCCTAATGATGTAACATCAATTTCTTTAAATGATCGATATTATTCAAGTGGATACATCGAAAAAACTTTAAGGGAAAATAAACCAAATTATAATCGTTTTGCAACAGTTACTGCCGATGGGAAAAATCTTGATGCAGATTCCTACGCCTTTTGCCTGGCTAACGGGAAAAAATTTCCTACGTATAAAGAAGAGGGTAAAGCTGAGGGAATATACAGCATGGTTCGGAATATTGATGAAGATATGTATAATAAACTTTTAGCTGAGAATCATAAGTTTTCTCATATTGCCAACAAAAAGTTGGCCTGGGATACATTTTCACGCCTAACTTACATCTATTTGGCTGATCCAACTGGAATTGTTAAACGTGTTTGGGGTAAAGAAATTGGTACTGCTCGTGATGCCTTTCACCAGGTAATTCAACTTGAAATTTGGCGTTATACAGACGGTTTTCTTGTTTCGCCGACGCAAAATTACTTTGAATATAAGTATCTTTCTAATGAACAGAAAAAAGCACTGGAGCTTGTGCGGCAGGATTTGTGGAATTTTGCCGTTCCTTACGACAAACTTGAGTATCGTTTCTATAAGCCGGAATTCAAGAGAGGCGCAGGCTATCAAGCCTTGGGAACGGTCAGGTTTAAGAAAAATGACATTACTGTCAATAAGGTTTGGATAAATCTAGATTCAACGGACAAAAAACCGGATACGTATGTCAGACTTTTGAACGATAGAAAACCGGTCATGGTCACTGATCCAGGCACCGGTAAGCAAAAGGAAGCAGTCCAAAAAATAGACAGCGAAGCGGATCAGGCGGTGTTTGAAGGCGAGTTTAATCTTGACTCGGGAATTTGGGAAGTTGAAGAGGTGATGCCGGACGGCAAAGGTGGATGGAAGCACTGGGAAGTGCCCGGATATACTTCTGATAATCTGGTAAGATTTGACGGCAGACATTGCACTATAACGAATACGAAGCAACCGAATCCTAAAGTAGTCAAGGTGAGGAAATTCTGGTTCAATATGGGCGAATCAACCGCTGTGCCGGATGATGTCTATTTCACTTTGTATAAAAATGGCACGAAAGTTGCAGACCCTAAAAAGTTGGAAAAAAATGCAGTTAGTGTAGAATTCCCAATAGACAATTCGGCTGATATTAAGCAGTATACGGTCAAGGAAACTGATGCAACTGGTAACCCATGGAAAAAAGACGGCTATGACGAGCCGGTCATAACAAAAGTCTTGGATGGGGTATTTGAAGTTTCCAATGAAAAAAAAGATCCGCCTAAAATTAAGGTTAAGGTAAAAAAGGTAGATAAAGATCAACCCGATAAATTGCTTGTTGGGGCGAATTTAATGATAGAAAAAATATATAAACAGGATGTTCCAAGTAAGTATCCGGATGCGGACTGGCAAACGACAGGCAAAGTGGATGAAGTTGAACTTCCCGTCGGTGACTATAAACTTTCCGAGCAAGAACCTCCTTTGGGGTATAAAAAAGCCGCAAATATTTATTTCAAAGTTGATGATCAGGGTAAAGTCACCGTTTCAGGAACTGATCCCAAAGGCCTATACGTGGCAAGCATTGACAAAACGATAACCATGGCGGATGAAAAAGATACAACAACTGGATCAAAATTAACTGACGTTACGCTGTCGAAAAAGGCGGTTAATGGTACGGATGAACTGCCTGGGGCTAAGCTGCAAGTAGTGCAAATTGTATCTAAACAAGGTCAAAAGCCATACAGCAAATTAGTTGCGGAATGGACGTCTGACAAGGACAAGGGTGCTAAGACGATTAAATTGCCGGAAGGCGAGTACATGATGGTAGAAACGACTGCGCCAAATGGTTATGAAGTGGCTGAAAGTATTACTTTTAAAGTGGATGCTAAGGGCAAAGTTTCGGTACGCGGGGAAAACGGCAATTTTGTTAATCAGGGGGACTCTACTGTAACGATGATAGATAAGCCCAAGCAGCCGGAAAACACTTTCTTTGTCAATCTATCAAAGAAGGCGGTGAACGGTACGGCCGAACTGCCGGGTGCTAAGCTAAAAGTCCTCAAAGGATATAGCGAGAATGGGCAATTAGTTGAAAAATGGACTTCCGGTACTCCCAGTAATTCCAGTAAGAAAATACGGTTGGCACCGGGTGTTTATACGATGGTAGAAACGACTGCGCCAAATGGTTACGAAGTGGCTGAAAGTATTACTTTTAAAGTGGATGCTAACGGCAAAGTTTCAATAAAGAGCGCGGACGGTAAATTTGTTACCGCGGATAAAGCTGAAGTTGTGATGTTTGATAAGCCCAAGCAGCCGGGTGGAGAAAACCCGCAACAGCCTGGCGGAGAAAATCCGCAGCAGCCGGGGAAAAAATACAAGGTTACCTTCCCGAAAGGCGCAGAAACCAGCGAAGATGACCCAGATGGTAAGAACACAACGTTGAAAATAGTTGAAGGTGAAGATCCGAACGGCCAAACAACCGTAGGAAATCCATGGAACCCGGGAACCGAAGACAAAATTACCGATCTGAAACCGGGAACATACACCTTGGTGAAGGTTGTCAAAAAGGATGGCGGGAAAGATGTAACTGAAACTGTTACTTTCAAAGTAGACAATAACGGTGAAATTTCGGTAAAAAATAAAGATGGCGATTTTGTCAAAAAAGATGACAAAACCATAACGACAAAAGATAAGGAAAAAACGACTCCGCAGCAGCCGGGCGGAAAACACAAGGTAACCTTCCCGAAAGACGCAGAAACCAGCGAAGACGACCCTAAGGGCGAGCACACAACGCTAAAAATAGTTGAAGGAGAAGACCCAAACGGTAACACAACCGTAGGCGAAAGCTGGAAACCGGGAAAAGAAGACAAAAACGTTGATCTGAAACCGGGAACATACACCTTGGTGAAGGTTGTCGAAAAGGATGGCAGGCAAGAAGTAACTGAAAGCGTTACTTTCAAAGTAGACACTAACGGTGAAATTTTGGTGAAAAATAAAGACGGCAAGTATGTCAAAAAAGATGGCAACACCATAACGACAAAAGATAAGGAAAAAACGACTCCGCAGCAGCCGGGCGAAGAACCGAGCCAAAATCATGGCACCTTGTTCCCACCGGTGATCCTACAGCAGCCTGGCAGTACTGACACTTCCCAACAGGCTGAAGTGACAAAGAAAACGGCCAAGCTTAGTTCAACGCAAGGTGAAGTGACGCCGCAGGCCGACGTGCCCAAGACGGGTGAAGCGACGACACAGCCCATCTTGCCGGTGTTCCTGACTTTGGCCGGCCTGATCCTGGTAGGCGTAGTTGTCCGCCGCCAAAAGAAGCAGGCACCGACAAAAGATTGAGACATACCGTATAAAACACGGCCTTAGACGACAAAGTCAATACGGCGCTACAAAACGATGCCCCCGCACCTTATAAAGGAAGGGGACATCGTTTTTTTTTTGCGTAAGATAAGACAGACGGGCTAGTGTGCGGTATTTCGGATATTTTAATCGCTAAATTATGTTACTTTTGTGCATAATAGCTGCTATATTGGAGATGAAATAAGGTAAGTTGCACAAATAATTATGAGTTCAATATTTACGCGATATAAGGAGGCATGTATGAAAAAAATATTAGGATTAGTATTGGCTGTGGCTACCACACTGACAATGGTTGTCGGTTGCGGCTCCGAAACGGCAAATCCGAAAGCAGAGACAAGTAAGGCTGAACAGACAACTGCCGCTGATAAGAGTGCCGGTGAGAAAAGCGATTCCAAGGCTGGACAAGCAGGCAAGGTTGTCGTGTACACGGCCCGTAGCGAAAGCTTGAACAATTTGGTTATTCACGCCTTTGAGGCCTCAACGGGGATTAAAGTTGAAACAGTTGTTGCCGGTACCGGGGAACTGCAAAAACGGGTTGAGTCCGAAAAAGATAATCCGCTGGGAGATGTCCTTTGGGCTGCCGATGAAACCATGCTTTCACCTTACCGTGATTTGTTTGAAAAATATGTTTCGCCGGAAGACAAGAATATGCAGGAAGCTTTCCGTAATAAATCGGGTTACTTTACCCCGGCTTTTTCCGATCCGACCGTTCTTATTGTGAATAAAAACCTGATCGGCGATATTAAGATGGATTCTTGGGCTGACTTGCTCAATCCGGCACTTAAGGGCAAAATCGCTTTCGGTGACCCGGTGAACTCTAGCTCGGCATTCCAGTCTTTGGTAGCAATTTTGTATTCGATGGGCAATGGCGACCCGATGTCAGATAAAGCTTGGGATTTCGTGGACAAATTTTTGAAAAACGTTGATGGCAAAATTATCGGCAGTTCCGGTCAGTTGCACAAAGGTGTAGCGGACGGTGAATTCCCGGTCGGTCTTACTTGGGAGGATCCGGCTGCCAACTACATAAAGAACGGCGCCCCGGTAAAAGTTGTTTTCCCGAAAGAAGGGGCTATTTTCCCCGGCGAATCGGTACAAATTATTAAAGGTGCCAAAAACATGGAAAATGCTAAAAAGTTTGTCGATTTCATGTTGTCGGAAGAAATTCAGTCGAAAGTTGGCGCGGAATTAACCGTACGGCCATTGCGTAAGAATGTAAAACTGGCGGATTATATGACACCGCAAAAAGATATTGTTCCGGCACCTAACTACAGTGAAAAATGGGTTTCTGAAAATAAAGATAAGATTACCAAGAAATTCACCGAACATTTGGAAAATTCGATGAATTAACCGCGGGGCGGAACGCAGCGTGGTAAGACGACGTTCGCAAGCAAAATGACGGCAGAGTGAAGCAGCTGAACGGAGGAGAGGACACTCTCCTCCGTTCATATAGTCAAAGGAGAAGGGTTAATGAGTGTTCCTATATCAATAAAAAATGTCAGTAAAAATTATGGAGAGACTAGGGTTATCAACGGCTTGTCTCAAGAAATTAAAGCGGGTGAGTTATTTACGTTACTCGGCCCTTCCGGCTGCGGCAAAACAACTTTGCTGAGGATGATTATAGGCTTTAATACAATTGACGGCGGCGTAATTGAGGTTAACCAAAGCCCGATTAACGATATTCCGATAAGTAAGCGCAACATGGGTATGGTCTTTCAAAACTACGCGGTTTTTCCTCATTTAACCGTGCGTGAAAATGTGGCTTACGGCTTGAAAAATCGTCATTTGGGGAAAGAAGAGATAAGGCGCAAGGTTGATCACATGTTGGAGGTAGTTAAAATCAGCGATTTTGCCTCACGCAAGCCGGAACAACTTTCGGGTGGGCAGCAGCAGCGGGTGGCTTTGGCCAGAGCGATTGTTATTGAGCCGCAAGTTTTGTTGATGGACGAACCTTTGTCAAATTTGGATGCGAAATTACGGGTCGAAATGCGTGAGGCGATCAAGCAGATTCATGATGAGATAGGGATCACAACGGTTTATGTCACTCACGATCAGGAAGAAGCTTTGGCAATTTCCGATCGCATCGCCGTCATGAACAAAGGTGTAATTCAGCAGACAGGCACGCCGGAAATGTTGTATCGGCGCCCCGCCAATGTGTTCGTAGCGAATTTTATCGGCAATACCAATAATATTGAAGCCATTTTGGTTGAACAGCGTAACGGACTGACGACTTTGGCGGTAGGGGATTACCAATTTAGTGTGCCATCTTTGCAGCCGGGCTTAAAGAAGGGCGAAAAGTATAAATTGTGCGTCCGTCCGGAAGATTTTTGCTTCAGTGATGATGCTGACGGAATCCCGGCAGTGGTCAGGGACAGTGTTTTCTTGGGTCTTAATATTCACTATTCTATTGAACTGTTTAACGGTACTGCCATACATGTTTTGCAGAGCAATGACGTCAGACAGCGTCTGGTTAAAGGCGAACATCTAAGTTTGAAAATTAAAGGCGACAAGATTAATGTTTTTGATCCGGTAACCGAAAAGAGCGTGGTAATGGAAACTTGCGTGCTTAAGGTTGGCGGACCGGAGGAGGCAGAGCATGAAGAAGCGTGAAAAAGGAACAAGTGGAGTTTGGATCTGGGTTTCTCTGGCAGTTCTGCTTGTTTTTCTGATTTTTTTGCTGTATCCGTTGGTTTTGATTCTCTACAAGAGTTTTGTCGATCAGGGGACGGCGCAGGTCACCTTAAGTAACTTCGCGCGCTTTTTTGCCAAAAAGTTCTACTGGGTGAATATTTTGCACAGCTTTAAAGTAACGTTGACGGCTACGATAATTTCTGTGCTCATTGGTTTGCCTATGGCTTATCTGACAAGGATGTATAAGATAAAGAATATCAGTTTGATCAACATTCTTTGCATCATCGCTTATCTTTCGCCGCCGTTCATCGGGGCTTATGCTTGGATTCAGTTGCTCGGGCGTAACGGGATAATTACGCGTTTGCTGAGCAGTGCTTTTCACATACATTACGGGGGTATTTATGGGTTCGCTGGCATCGTTTTGGTCATGTCAATGCAGTCATTCCCGCTAGTGTTCATGTACATTTCGGGGGCTATGAAAAACATGGACAGTTCGCTCAGTGAGGCGGCGGAAAGTCTAGGAAGTAGCGGCCTGAAACGGTTCTTTACGGTAATCGTTCCCTTGGTCATGCCCAGCTTGTTAGCCGGAGCGTTGTTGGTGTTTGCTCGAGTATTTGCCGATTTCGGTACGCCTATGCTCATTGGTGAAGGTTATAAAACCATGCCGGTTTTGATTTATAACTCGTTTATGAGTGAGGTCGGCGGCGATGATGGCTTTGCCGCAGCTTTGTGTGTGATTGCAATTATTGTTGTCGGGGTAATATTTATTGCTCAAAAGATTGCCGGTAACATTTTTTCCTATTCGATGACGGCTTTGCGGCCGATTCAGCAACGTAAATTGCACGGAATCTCGAATGGCGTGACTCACTTGTTCGTGTACTTGCTGACTTTTATCGCCATCTTGCCGCAGATTGTCGTTATCGTCACTTCTTTTTTGAAGAATCGCGGCGGTCAGGTGTTTTTGCCCGGTTTTTCTTTGCAAAGCTATCGAAATATTTTGGGCTCAGGGCAGGCTTATGTTATAAGAAACACTTATTTGTTTGGCTTGGCTGCGATAATTCTCATAATCGTTTTCGGTGTTTTAGTCGCATATATGGCTAAGCGGAAGCGTAATGCGTTGACGGGGGCTTTGGATACGATATCCATGTTGCCGTATATTATTCCAGGCTCAGTTTTGGGTATTTCTTTTATTTTCGCGTTCAATGCGCCGCCGATCATGATTAGCGGCACGGCAATAATTATAATCATCAGCTTAATGATGCGGCGGTTGGCTTACACTATTCGTTCAAGTTCGGCGATTATAGCGCAGATCAGCCCAAGCATGGAAGAAGCGGCAATCAGTTTGGGATCCGGGGAGTTCAAAGCTTTTGCGGATGTTACCTTGCCGATGATGCTGCCGGGAGTTATTTCCGGGGCCTTGATGAGTTGGATTACGGTAATCAGTGAGTTAAGCTCGTCCGTTATTTTGTACACTAGCGGTACTAAAACGCTCACCGTCGCTATTTATACTGAGGTCATCAGGGGTAATTATGGCAATGCCGCCGCTTTTTCGACGGTCTTGACCTTGACATCTGTCATATCTTTGCTGTTATTCTTTAAGTTATCAGGACGTAAAGAAATCAGTATTTGAGCATACATAAGCATATGATAATATGTTCGTACGGAAAGGATGGAGCGGGCAACAGGGGCGTTCGCGGTCGCGTTCGATGATTCTGACTCTCTGATGACTCACGCCGCTAATGAAAACTATGCGACAAAAACACACGTCAGCCTCATTCCCAGCTCCCCTTCGGCCCACGTTCGGGCAGGAGGTCCAGCGACTGTTTCTCCTAGTGGGAAGAGAATCAGGTAACAAAAAATCCTCCGGCGGAGCGAAGTAGATGTGGGAAAGAGATGAATAATTCAGCTTATATCGTTAAACAAGCTGATGATCACGAATATACACAATTTTACTATTGAAAAAACGGATATCATCCTCGTTATGAGAGGTAAGCAAAATTGTGGCATCATATTCTTTTTGATAGTTGAGAATTACTTGGCGCAATTCAGCAACGCCTTCCTTATCGATGCTATTAAAGGGTTCATCAAGAAGTAAAATACGAGGGTGCTCCAATAAGGCTTGTGCTAACGCCAAACGCTGCAACATTCCCAACGAATAATTTTGGGTTTTTATATCCATGGATTCAGACAAGCCAACTTTTTCAAGCATTTGCTTAATATCACTGGCACCAACTAAGCCTCTAATCCCAGATAATATCTCTAAATTTTTAAAACCGGAGAGTTCAGGTAAAAAACCGGGATTCTCAATTATGTAGCCAATACTCTCTGGCAAAGAACCCAATACTGCTATTTGTTTTCCTTCAACAAAAATTTTACCTAATGTTGGGAGTGTTAAACCGGCAATCAGTTTAAAAAGTACGCTTTTACCGGATCCATTAGGACCAACGATTCCGTAGCTTTTCCCAGTCTCAAAAGCATATGAGGTGTTTTCAAAAATGTTTCTTTTCCCATAGTTCTTAGATAATCCCTTGAGCTCAATTGCAAAATTATCCATCGTTCACTCCGTTTCATAATTTTTGTTAGACTTTGGTAGAACCAAGTCGCGCTTACAAATTAGCAAGATGTTAAGGCTTAGCAGTAGTAAGATTCCACATATACCTATCAGTACTTCTAGACTGAAATGATGTGTGCTCTGTAGAGGAAGTAGGAGAGCAAAGAGATTGGCATTACTAAAAATATTGCCAAAAAAGCCAAGACAAGCAAAAGCGTTTATCATGATGGTTACACTGAAAACAGCAAAAATAGCTGCGCCATTTAATTTGGTCTGCGTTAGTAACAGGAAGAATAAGACTAAAATTATTATCACCATCAGATAAGCAAGTCCACTCTGTAGAGCGGTTGAAAAAACACTTTTAGAGATAGTGGCAGGCTTGGTTGTAAAAGTTTTCGCTAGCTCTTGAAATGCATCAGATGTTTTGCTATTAAACAGTGAATTGCTAATACACGATAAGATTGACAAAAACAATATGATCGCATAGTATTTCAAAGCAATAATCGAGCAATTACTTATTCGTTTAAGAATATATACTATACGGCTTTTATACCTCGACATAATAAAATAAAGATTTGACTCTTTTTGCGTTTGATTAACTAGCAAAGCACCCAAGCAAAAGGGAAAAGTGAAAAATCCTGTATAGCTATCATTTAAAAAATAGGCAGTTAATTCGCCATATGAGAATTTACCATACTTGCTTATAATTCCAACAACTTGGCTTAAGCTAAATAACAAAACTAACCCGGTGAAGCTATAGATCAGGAATGAAAATACCTTTTTGCTTTTCATGATCTTACTCTCCTTGAATGTTCTTGGTTGTCATGAATTTTAGCCAAGCGAGAATGACGCTAGCTAAAATGATGATTAACCAAGAGCACCACACTAAAACTGCATTAAGATGCCCAACCTTGGTAAATGCAAACATCACACTGGGCTCAAAGTGAGTCAGGTGTAAAAACATGGCCACCAATGATAAAAAGATGGAAATTAAGGCGGGTGAAACCCAAGCAACAAATTTTTTAGGCACGTAAAAAGTCAACGCTAGAGCCAGTGTTGCAAATACGGCACTAAAGATTGACCCGTGTAGAATGGCCATCAATACATACATAGTAGGTGAAATCAGATAGAGAGAGGCGTAAGTATATTGTTGCGTATGGTTCAGTTCCAGATCTAAATTAGGCTTCCCTGTACACAACAGAACTGAAATAAGCACCCAAATAGAGAATGCTATAAACAATGCTACAAAGGCACATATGGCATTGATGAGAAAAATTTCTATGAAATAACGTTTCCTCCCTGTTCTAGTGATGAAATACCGTAACATCCCAGATGACTTGTGAGATGCGTATATGTCAGCTGCCGGAAGAGCGCAAGCAATGAAAACCATAAACGGAAGTAAAGAGTTAAAGTAACCATCACTAAAGGCTATAAAACTAGTCTTATTTTTGAAATATTCTTGCCCGGCATTCTGGAAAGAAACAATGCTCATTGATAATAAGCAAAGAATGATACTGAGCAACATTCTAAATCCAAACAAATGCTTAAACATCAACTTCTTGTTTTTCATGTAATTCCCCCAAAAAACAATATGGAATTAAAAAGGGGAAGGTGGAAGCCTCCCCCTTTATGTACTATTGCTTGCCCGTGATTAATTCTCATCAGGGCTCCAAGAACCACTTGCTGCAACTTTTACATAAGTCGTTAAACCAGTCCACATGCCAAGCTTTACATTGCTATCAACAAAGTTATATGCTTCATTGTAAGGAATCAGAATGCGTGATCCGGATGTTAATGAGTAATCCTCAGTAATCTTGTCACTTCCCCAATAAACCGCACAGTTCATTTTGTAACCACCACCAATAGAACCATTGTTATTTACCGCACGACTTTGATTTGTTTTGGTAAGTGTGTCAGTATAAGTGGCACCACCAAATCTTGGCATCACCACGTCATATTCAGCTATGTTTCTAGCAGAAACAAATGTTGCTCCACCGATAAATAACATCAGAGCTAAAGCTACAGCTGAGTACTTCATAAGCCTTTTCATAATGAATCTCCTTTCCGCATTTTGAACATGTTGTACTCTTGAACATGTTGTATAACTGAACTTATTGTACTGCTGTAATTTCTAACAGTCAAGCATTTGATTAATCAAATCAATAAAAGGTTTGAATATCGATTCAAACTACGTGCATTCCCAAAAGGTGATCCATCCACTGTTTCACCTCCTTGATCTGTTTCTGAATTCTCTGCCTTTTGTCCGCTTCTTCGGCGATTACACATCCAGTTTGGAGCCACTTTTTTGACGGTTTTGACCTTGACATCTGTCATATCTTTGCTGTTATTCTTTAAGTTATCAGGACGTAAAGAAATCAGTATTTGAGTACAAGCATATGATAATATATTCGTACGGAAAGGATGGAGCGGGCAGCAGGAGAGTTCGCGGTTGCGTTCGATGATTCTGGCTCTCTGATGACTCACACCGCTAATGATAACTATGCGACAAAAACACACGTCAGCCTCATTCCCGGCTCCCCTTCGTCCCACGTTCGGGCAGGAGGTGCAGCGACTATTCCTCAAGTATGTGAGCGCGGCGATTGCTGCGGCCATGCTGATCTATTTTTCCGTCAGTGCTTTCTTTTACTTCAATGAGTTGCAAAGCCGCTTACAAATCAGTAATCAAGCGTCGATTGCGGCCTTGACCCGGGCGGCAACCGCTCAGGTAACAGCTGGGAAGGTAGCGGCGGCCAAGATAGCTCCGAATATTTCCCAATACGCTTTAGCAGCGCCCGGAAGCAAGGCTGAGCGGGAAGCGGAGCATCGGCTATATAATCTGATGTATGATTTTCGGCGGAACAGTGGACTCGACTGTAATTTTTATATTTTGGATGGACACAAGCAGGTTATCGCTACGAATTTGTTTGAGGCGGTGCATCGAAAATTCCCCGAAGGTTTAACCGGGGCGGATATCGCACGCAAGGCCGAAAACTTTTCTGGCACTTATTATAGGGAAAATTTGCCCGTGACCGTGCAAGCGGTGCCGCGTTCTCTGCACGCCTCACTTCCGGTCGAACGCCGCGAAACGGATGGCTACGCGGCAAGACCTGGCCTGCTATTGTTGCGTTTCCCTTGTGGGCAAGGAGAGCTGATTTTGGAACCTTTGGCCGGTACGGTGATCGAGCAAGTCCGCGCCGCCAAAGTCGATCTCCTGCTTACCGACCGTTTCGACAATGTGATCTTTTCCTCGGATCAATCGGCAACAGATTCGATCGGTAAAGCGCGCCTTGCCCACCAGCAGTCTGGCAACCGTATTTGGCGGCATTTGACTACCGTGCGCAGCAGTTTTACTTTGGCCGATACTCGATTGCAAATTCTCAGCTATGCGGATATTGCCGAATACGCCGGTAATTTAAAGGTCGGATTGTTGCTGATGACCATATTGGAGATTTTATTAAGCTTACTTACCTTCTTTATTTCCCGCCGCCTGTCCCAGAAACTTACCGAACCGATTCGCGAATTGAATTTGGCTTTGCACCTGGGCGGTAAGTCCGGTGATGGAGATGCCTACCATATTACCGCGGAAACTTATCCGGAATTTCAAACTTTGTTTAATGCGTATAATGCGATGGCCGGCGAGATCAAGACCCTTCTTGAGCGCAATTGTGCTTTGGCGGAAGTAAAACGGGCGATGGAGATCAAAGATCTTGAGGCCAAATTTAGCCCGCATTTTTTATTTAATACTTTGGAAACTATAAGGTATGAAATAGATTTTGACCCGGCAAATGCGGTGGTGATGATGGGGTGTTTAGCTAGACTTTTGCGCTATTCGGTCAATTATGGGTTGGCGGAGGTCAGTCTTTCTACCGACATGGGTTATATTGAAGCTTATCTGCAATTGCAAAAAATGCGTTTCGATGAGCGGCTGGATTATCGCATAGAGTTGCCGGCCGAGCTGTCGAATATCGAAATTCCTAAATTATTGATTCAGCCGTTGGTGGAAAACGCGATTACTTATTCGATTGATGAGGTTGACCGAGTGCTGATAAATATTTCTGTAATGGTTGAATCTGAATATCTTATAATAAGGGTGGAAGATAATGGTCCCGGCATTTCGCCGGCGAAACTTGCTCAGATCTGTTCGCTGGATATTCAGAGGGATACGCGGCCGGAAACCGGGTGGGATACGTCACCGGACATCCGGTTAGCTCCCAGAGCGGACACGCAGCAGGACGCCGAGACGAATATGCGGACAGAACCCCGACCGGAAACCGGGATAAATACGCAGCCGGACATACGTCCAGCTCCCGGAGCGGACAGTCGGCCAGCTCCCGGAGCGGACAGCCGGCCAGCCTCCGGAGCTGACACGCGGCAGGATATCCGGCCAGACAACGTGGCAGACATGCGCCAGGCAACCTCGCCAGCATCAGCGCAAGAAAAAACCGTCCCCCCCGGAAAAAATGATGGCAAACATTTGTCCTTCGGGCTTTATAATGTGTTTAAGACAGTTGATTTGCGTTACGGCCGGCGTGGACGGGTTCAAGTAAACTCATCGCCCGGCAAAGGCACAACAGTGACCATATATTTACCTCTGTCCGATTGAACGACGGGAATTGTCCTGAAAGGCGGTAACTTGATAAATGTACAAAGTTATTGTGGTGGAAGACGAAAAAATTATTCGCAAGGGCATAGTGTTTACGCAAAACTGGGCTTTGCACAACTGCATAGTTGTCGGTGAAGCTGGCAACGGGAAAGAAGGCTTAGATTTAATCAGAAGCGAAAACCCCGATATAGTAGTTACCGACATTCGTATGCCCCACTTGAGCGGCGTGGAAATGCTACGCTTGGCACGGGAAGAAAATCGCTGCTTTGCCGCGATTATCCTGACCGGTTATTCTGAATTTGAATATGCTCGCCAAGCAATTAAGCTAGGGGTCGCCGATTATTTGCTCAAGCCGATCGACCATCAGGAACTCTCGGATTTGCTGGCCAAAATTGTGTCCGGTCTTGACCTACAACGGGCAGCGGAGATGAAGTTGGCGGCCGTAGACACTAACCCGATCCCGGATTTGCTGCCGGTTGAACATGAAGCGCGAAATAAACTGGTCAAGCAAATTATTTTGTATATTTCCAAGAATTATATGAAACCGTGCGGTTTAAATGATCTATGCCGAGAGTTCAATATCTCAGACACATATATTAACCGCCTTTTCAAAAAAGATACCGGCTACACAGTTAATGATTACCTGAATCGTTACCGTATCAGCGTAGCCTTGCACTTGCTGCGCAACACAGATATGCGCGTCTACGAAATAGCCGAACTTACCGGGTTCAGTGACTATAAATATTTTTCCGCCGTTTTTCGCAAGTATCTTGACATTTCACCGTCATCTCTGCGGGAAGGCACTCGAAATCGGTGAATTTATCTTTACGGGGTAACATTATTGAGCATGAGATATTGCGCGAGGTATTACGCACTATTTGTAATATATGTTGCTGCGCTATTATATCTAGGCCGCTTGTACATTTGTTGTAATGGTATAGAATTAAGGTTGCCGGGATATGTGATATGCTTTAAGTCAATGCCGAATTACCGGATGAAAGGAATATAGCAAATTAAGTTTAAAGGTACAGCCATGGCCAAAAACTCTAGCTTTCAGTTGCATCAAAACAAGAAATCAATACCGTACTGCCTATTTTATGACACATTAGGTAGCTATGTTCCTTATCATTGGCACAGGGAAGTTGAACTTATTTTGTGCAAAAAAGGCAGAGTCAATATGATTATTGACAACAAGCCTTATGAAGTTACGGAAGGAGATATTGTAATTATTCCTGACGGCAGCAGTCATCTTTACATGGCAAGCGAATGCAACGAACGCTTAGTTATTCTTTTCGGTTATAAATTGTTCGAAAAAGGTGACAATTTTCTTGGTGTAAATGCGCAGGAATTGCACAAAAAACTTATTAACATTCCTTATTCAAGCCGCGAATGGAGCACAGCCGACTATAAGCGCGTCCGGACGTTGATCGACGAGCTTGAAGAATTGCGATATCCTGATGTATTTGCCTGGGATCTAGCGGTGCGAGCAAGAATATTTGACTTGATATTTTATCTATGTAATTACGTAGAACCTGCCGGGAGTAAAAACATAAAGACGGAAAATTTAGACATGATTATTAAGTTGGATGATTTTTTTGCTTATATTGAAGAAAATTACAAAAAACCTCTCAGCTTGCAGCAGGCCGCTGAAGCATTCAACTTCAGTCCGGGCTATTTTGCCCGATTTTTCAAGAAGTATTCTGGTCAGACATTTTTAAGCTATCTCAACACCTATCGTATCAATAAGGCTCGCGACCTTTTGCTGGCCGGCAGCGACATGACCATAGTCGAAATTAGTGAGACGGTAGGGATAAATAATGTTAAAACCTTTAACAGATTGTTCAAACAGATTAACGGTGTGTCCCCGGGTCAATATTGTAAATCAAGCATCGTTCAGAAATAATTATATAAGTGTATGCGGTGAGGCATAGGACGAATGACGTAGCCTAATCAAAGTTAATATAATTTGTATGTTTCTAAATATATGATTTTTAATTTCTCGCAAGTGAAGTCAGTATTTAAAAAATTGGGTTAGTATTATAAATTCCCTAAAATAATGGCCCAACTGTAGCTCTCTCACTAACTATCCCAATAACTCTGTCGCAATGTCAATATTTGAGAATAACTGAGCGATTTTAATAATTGTTAAGCATATTCACACTATCTATAATCGAAACGTATGACAGTAAACCCTGTTATCTCAAAGGAGAGGGGCGTAATATGAAAAAAATTATATTACTTGTGTTGATTATGGCAATGATTTTTACAGAAAATAATTATGTTTCAGCTTTAGTTATGACACCGTATAGGCAACAGGTAAATGCAGATGAATTTGTCTGTGGTGCCACTTTCGTTTTGGAAAATCGCGCGGATTATGCGGCTTGGTTAAACCGTGAATTGAGTCGGGCGAAAAATACTTATCATCTTAACACGATTACGGTTTACGGTTTGGAAAGTTATGATCCGGCCTACCGAAGCGCGTTGTTTGACCTTTTGAACAAGCTTGATATAAAAATTGTGGTGAGAATTGAAGGTTATGACAAAACATTCGCTTTTTCCAAAGACGATGTCGGTAAAATAATAAAAAGGCACGAAGATCTGATTCGTTTCACCTGTAAGAAGGAAAATAGGGGAACTGTTTTGTATTATGCGCTTAATATGCCCATTGATGATCCTGTCGTTCAAGCGAATCTTGGTGGTGTGAATTCAGATTTGAGTAAAGACCGACAGAAAACTTATGCCGAAGAATTGATCAGGCGGATGCGTGAAATAACTGCAGCTGAAGGGAATTCCGGTGCCAAACTGTATTTGAGTGTTTTTTACGGTTGGGACGATTCCTTTGAGATACCGTCTTATGTATCCGCACATGCGGATGGCTATTTTATTAATAACTACGCATATCCTGCCGGGAAGAAATTGCCGTCTGTTTCGGAAGGCGCAGAAAATGTGTTCAATTTAGCAAGCCTAAAAGGAACTATGGATCGCTTTTTGAAGGATTATCCCAATAAGCCTAATTTGGTAGTTGAGTGCGGATTCCATACTTTGGAATACAACAAAGGTGTTTGGCCCGATCAGACAGCCGGATTGGTTTTGGACAGGGCAGCCAAAGAAGCCGCTATGAAAGGGACGGTAGATTTTTATCGCCGCAATTATCCTTTTGTACGCGGCATAATGTATTTTGGCTACAACCTTTTTAAAGAGGAAGGAAAACCGCTTACGGTGCTTGACTGGGCTATGCAATATCCGGCTCAAAACGGGGAAGAAGCGGAACAGGCTGCGGAAAGCGAAAATGATATTGTAAGTGATAAGACGGCAAGCCAAGGCGAATCGGTCCGGCTTTCCAAGGGCCAAAGTATATTTTTTGATAAATGCAAAATGGCCCAGCAACTTGTTTTGACCTATAAGGCAGACGTAAAGGTTGAAATTGAGCTGAAATCAGGCGATCGTTCTAAAGGTAAGGTGGTTTTGCCGGCAACTTCAACTTATCGGGGCTATGGTATACCTTTGATTCTAGCAGAAAACAGTGAGTTGGAAATCAAGTGTAATGCAGGAGAGCTTTTGCTGGACAAGATTGCGCTAAATGATCGACTTGAGGCTGAATGGGCGCAACTTGTTGGAGATGCTAAGGTAGTTGATTCTCAAGGGGCATCTGGCTGCAAAATGGTTACGGGCTTGGCTGGTGCGGGAAATAAGCTGTGTTTCTCTGGCGTGCGTGGTGGAAACAAGATGGAAATCTGTTATATTAGCCCGAAAGGTTCTGAATTGCATTTGATATTAAACGGGGAAGAATACAAAGTCAATTTGCCGGCGAGCAAAAATATGAGGGAAGCAGACTTATCTTTGGCCTTGCCAGATGAGTCAAGTATAGAAATATATGAAAACCAGCCCGGCGACTTGAAACTTGATTACTTGAGGTTGAACGGTACTCCGGCGGTAAAAAAAAAGGACAGCGCGAACAGAGAAATAGCTGGCGTAAATAATGGTGGACACTCATATTTAGCTATTAAGATTTTGTTGCCTGTCTTTGCTGCTATTGTAGCGGCGATTGTTACAATGATTACAAAGTTGCTGAAACGCCAATCTGCTAAAGAGAAAAATGAAAGAAATTAAGGATGATAGTCGTGAATTATAAAAAAAAGCCTAAAAATGATCGAGAGATTCAACAAGCAGTGCAGGAATTGCTAGCGAAAATGACTTTGTCGGAGAAACTAGGACAAATGACTCAGGCGGTTGGTGCCGAGATAAGTTACATCGGAAGCACTGGTAAAGGAGAGCCGGTGGAGCAGCGGATTAGAGAAGGAAAGATCGGCTCAATGATTCTGGTTGACGAGCCTACCGCATTGGCAGCAAAAATAAAACATTTCCAGAAAATGGCGGTTGAGGAGTCTCGCTTGGGCATACCTTTGCTGTTTGCACAAGATGTAATACATGGCTTTGAAACTGTGTTTCCTATTCCATTGGCATGGTCTTCGAGTTTTGATCTGGAGTTAATTCAGGGAGCGGCTGAGATTGCGGCTAAAGAAGCTGCTGCCTGCGGTATAAATTATGTATACTCCCCGATGGTTGATCTGGTACGCGACCCGCGTTGGGGCAGGGTGGCGGAAAGTGCCGGAGAAGATCCGTTTCTCGGTTCAGCTATTGCGGCCGCATTGGTGCGAGGGTACCAAGGTGAAAAGATTGGTTGTACAAGTCATAGCGTGGCGGCGTGTTTAAAGCACTTTTTAGGCTATGGGGCTGCTGAAGCCGGGCGCGATTACAATACTGTTGATTTCAGTCCAACAACTATGTTTAATCATTATTTATTGCCTTTTAAGGCGGGAATTGACGCGGGGGCAGCTTCAATTATGGCTGCTTTTAACGTGGTTGACGGAGTCCCAGTGACAGCAAATTATAAGCTTCTTACTGAGATCTTAAGAAATAAACTTAATTTTGCCGGTGTGGTGATTTCTGACTATAACGGCGTTTTGGAATTGATTGCGCATGGAGTTGCCGTGAACGAGAAGGAAGCGGCGGCTAAAGCGTTAAAAGCCGGATTGGATATTGAAATGACAACGAACTTCTTTACCCGTTTTGGTGAGGAACTATGCCGTGCGAGCCAAGCTATTACGGATAATGTTGATCGGGCCGTGACAAGAATTTTGACACTAAAATATCAACTCGGGTTAATGGATGATCCATTCCGTTCGCTAAACAGTCCCGAAAAAATCAAATCCACGGTTTTTTGCCGAGAATATTTGGCTTACAGCCGAAAATTGGCGGAAAACAGCGTTGTTTTGCTGAAAAATGATTCTATCTTACCTATTAAAGCAGAGCAAAAGGTCGCGCTAATAGGGCCTTTTGCCGAAAGTAAGGATCTCTGCGGCTGTTGGTCATTCAGTACGCGCAAGAATGAAACGACAGATCTCAAATCTGGTTTTGAATTATTGGGATGGAAAGTTATGACGGAAGCCGGTTGTGCGGTAAATGAAAAGATAAATGGCGGTTTGCAACGGGCGAAGCTGCTGGCTGAAAAATCGGACCTGGTAATTTTAGCCTTAGGCGAGAATGATGTTATGAGTGGAGAAGCATGCAGCCGTATGTCGATTTCTTTGCCAGCCGTACAGCAGGAGTTGGCGGAATCTTTGGCTGAAATTGGTGTTCCATTGGTGCTTTGCCTTATGAACGGACGACCGCTACTGCTTAATTGGTATGCTGAGCATTGTCAGGCAATTCTTCAATGTTATCAACTTGGAAGTCAAGCTGGATTGGCTATTGCTAAAATTTTAATTGGCCAAGTTAATCCTTCCGGTAAGCTGACAATGAGTATTCCATATGCGCAAGGACAGATCCCAGTTTATTATAATCATTTGTCTACAGGCCGACCGTTGCTTGACGAAAGCAGCGAAGAACATTTCCTTTCACGTTATTTGGATGGGCCGAATCATCCGCTATATCCTTTCGGTTTTGGACTGTCCTACACTGAGTTCCGGATGCAAGAAATTGAGCTGGATAAACCGACGATAGCGGTTAATGAAGAGGCTGAGGTGGCGGTGACCCTAGCTAATATCGGCAAGTATGAGGGCAGTGAAGTTGTACAGCTTTATATCAGAGATCCCTCAGCATCAATTGCTCGACCAGTTAAAGAATTAAAAGGTTTCAAGAAAATCAGCTTGCTACCGGGACAGAAAAAGCAAGTTAACTTTAAGGTCAATAGAGAGATGTTGAGCTTTTATGATTCTGATGGGGAGCTGCGGTGCGAGCCCGGGTTGTTCATCCTCACTCTGGCTACATCTTCAGATGACGCGCACAGTTTAAACATTAACTTGGAGGTTGTCGCAGATGAAAAATGACAATACGGGGGCTGAATTTAATGATGATTTATCGTCAGTAAAAATTGAAGAAATTTTGCGAAAAATGACGATCAGTGAGAAGGCCGATTATCTTTCAGGCAAAAATTTTTGGGAAACTATGGATTTCCCTGCTTACGGTCTACCGTCTATGGAAGTGGCTGACGGGCCTTACGGCCTGCGTAAACAAGAGGGAATTTCGGATCATATGGGTTGGAACAAGAGCCGACCGGCTGTGGCATATGTTTCCGGTCCAGGTATGGCGGCGACTTGGGACAGAGACCTTGTCAAAGAAGCTGGGCATCATCTGGGCATAGAGGCTAAGGCCAACGGCATCTCTATACTTTTAGGTCCGGCCGTAAATATTGTGCGCACTCCTTTATGCGGGCGTTGTTTTGAATATTATTCAGAGGATCCTTTTTTGGCGGCTGATATTGCCACTGCCTATATTCAGGGCGTCCAAGGGGAAGGCATAGGGTGTTGCATAAAACACTATGCTGCAAATAATCAGGAAACAGATCGCGAATTTATTGATGCCGAGATTGATGAGCGAACCTTACGCGAGATATATCTAGCTGCCTTTGAAAAGCCAATAAAGATAGCACAACCATGGTCGGTAATGACGGCTTTAAACAAGGTCAACGGTAGCTATTGTTCGGAAAATAAATATTTATTGGAAGACGTCTTGCGAAATGACTGGGGATTTAAGGGCTTTACCATGTCTGACTGGTCCGGGATAAACAATCGTGTAAGAGCTATTAAAGCTGGATTAGATTTAGAAATGCCTTGCAGTCATGGAGTATCTCATGAGCGCATTATGGCGGCTGTTGCTTCAGGTGAATTAACCGAAGAGGATTTGGACAAGTGCTGCCGGAGAATTATGCGTCAAGTATTCAGAGCACAGGCTCAGGCCGATCCGCAGGCGAAATGGAACGAGCCGAAACACCATGATTTTGTCCGTAAATTATGCGAAAACTCGATGATTTTATTGCAAAATGAGGACCATATTCTTCCACTCGACTCCAAGCAAAACATTGCAGTTTTCGGTGAATTTGCGTCAGAGCCACGTTTCCAAATGGATGGTAGTGCACTGGTAAATCCTACCCGCCGAGATATTCCGATTGATGAAATTAAGAAGCTGGCTTTCGGCAGAGTCGATTATATTCCGGCTACGTCAGATTCCTTGGATGATCCGGAGGAACTTGAGAAAATTATCAATTTTGCAGGTCGGGCCGATGTTGCCTTGGTAATGGTGGGGCTACCAAAAGGAATAGAAGCTGAGGGACACGATCGTAAGGATCTAAAGATACCGGCTTATATGAACAAATTAGTTACTACGGTCGCTGCCGTTCAACCAAATACAGTCGTTATACTCTCTAACGGCTCACCTGTGGAGATGCCGTGGCAGAAAAATGTTAAGGCCATTGTTGAATGTTTTTTGGGTGGACAAGCCATGGGATCTGCTTTGGCGAAACTGCTCTACGGTGCAGTTAATCCGAGCGGTAAGTTGCCGGTTACTTTTCCGAAAGCTCTTGCTAACACGCCAGCGTATTTTAATTATCCTGGTCAGGGTGGCAAGGTTACCTATAAGGAAGGTGTGTTTATTGGGTATCGCTATTACGATACGAAAGAGATCGAGCCGTTATTTCCTTTTGGACACGGACTGAGTTACACGGAATTTACTTACTCTAATCTTAGTTTATCAATGGAGGAAATTAGTGATTATGACGTGGTTACAGTAACTCTTACGGTTACAAATTCGGGTGAACGTTACGGAAGTGAAACGGTACAAATTTATGTGGAAAATCCTTGTGGAGAAGTACTTAGGCCGATCAAAGAATTGCGCGAATTTACTAAGGTTTCTCTGGCTCCGGGGCAAAGCAAAACTGTAAGATTTGAACTTTCGGCGCGTAGCTTCTCTTATTACGATAAGGATCTGAATCGGTTTTATTCCCCGGCCGGCGAATATCAAATTTTGGCAGCGGCTTCTAGTCAAGATATCCGGTTGAAAGCACCGATCCGGTTCAAACCCACCTTTGTTAAAAAGAAGGAAATAACTGGTTGGTCGACCATAGGGCAATTAAGAAGCAGCGAGGCTGGCCGGGAAATGTTTGAGAAAATTAAACGTTTTTTGATTTCCACCGGCAAAGAGCAACTTTTAACCTTGCCGATCTTTGATGAGAGTGAAACCAATCGGGTTAGAGTGAACGATCTGCCATTGCGTATACTTACCCTACTGAGCGAAAATGTTCTTAATAATGATATTTTGGACAGGCTGATTGCTGAATGCAATCAAAAATTGCACTGAAGTAAAAGATAACTCGGTAGGCGTTAAATAAGCAGACGGGCAAAATGAAGGAGATGAAGGATTTGGCCAAATTAAAGCAATGTATGTCAAGACATAGACTGTTGTTTAATTGTGTGCTGGCATCACTTGTATTTTTGACAGCGCTCGTATATTTGGATTTTGGCAGCATTAAGGTATTTGCTTCTGATTCCGATATAGTCTTCGATCTCTCAAAACCGGTTGCTGTCCATGGCAAATTCAAGGCAGAGGCGAAAGGACTTTACTGGGAAAGTGAGTTGCGTGACATTACTTTTCAGGCTGATGTAGGTAAAGCGGGGGATTACGCCCTTGAAATAATTTATCAAGCCGAGGAATCAGTCAATGAGGTCATTCAGCTTAAAGCAACGTTGAAGTTTGGCGCAGAAAAAAAAGGCGTTTTTTTGGAATTGGCGCGACCGGTAAGCTACGGGGCAATCAGAACTGACAGCAATGGTGACCAAATCAGACCGGTTTGTAAGATATCGCAACGTGAGAATAAATTGATATACCGTCTTAAAAATAACGTAAGCAACGATCCCTATCGACTGGCGTTGCCGGCCGGTAAGATACAACTCACTCTTGAAGGGATTCGCACCGATTTCCGCTTAAATGGTTTACGTCTAGTTGCCTATCCTTCCTATCAAACATACAGTGATTTGCGCAATAGCAAACGCTATCGCGAAGCCGCTCCATACACCGGATCTTCGCTTTACTTCCAAGCTGAGCATTTGACAGCATCCTCTTCAGCTTCGCTTGGATCAATGTACAGCCGTTCTGATCCCTTATTACAACCCGTAAGTCCAGAAAAAATGCTGCTTAACATTGCTGGTGGTCTGAATTATAGCAATGATGGGCAATGGATGGAGTGGGAACTCGATGTACCGCAAGACGGGCTTTATTTGCTTGATTTTAAAGCCAGACAGTCTTATAAAAGCGGGCTAAGTGTCAACCGGAGGATTTACATTGATGGACGGCTGCCTTTCAAAGCTGCGCAAAATTTGGCTTTCCCTTATGCATCGGACTGGCAATTCATATCGCTTAAGGACGAAAAAGGCAATCCTGCTCAGATCTTTTTGACCAAGGGCAAGCATAGTTTAACCATGGAAGTTGTACCCGGCCCTGAAGCTGCGGTGATTGTTGGATTAACCGATTTAGTATCGGAGTTGACTGATACATATCGGAGCATAATGATGATCACGGGCATAAACCCGGACCATAACCGAGATTATTTCATCGAACGAGACCTCCCGGATTTGCATGGCAGATTAAAAAAAATTAAAGAAAGGCTAGTAATGCAAAGGAATTGTCTAGAAAACAGTGCTGCCGGGCAGGGGGCAGGCAGTGATAGTTCAAGGAAAAAGGATGGTGATACTCATAGCGGCGAAGCGACTGCGATAACTAGCCTTGAAGTTCAACTGGACTCTTTCCTAAAAAAGCCGGACTCAATTCCGGCCCGACTGGGGAATTTTAAGAGTAATATAGACGCTCTTTCAGCCTTTATGCTTAATATCAGCAATCAACCTCTTGATTTAGACTATATTATGCTCCGTTCACCGGCTGGTAAAGTTCCCATGGCTAACGGTAATTTTTGGCAAAAATTATGTTTTGAAAGTAAAGCATTGCTTGCGTCATTTATTCCCAAGAAATATGATTCTAAGGATGGTTTAACTGTGTGGGTGGCGGCCGGCCGTGAGCAGTTACAGGTGATAAAAGATATGGCCGATAATGAATATTCCGGAAAGAACGGCAAGAAGAAAATCAATTTTAGTCTGGTTCAGCAGGGAATCACCGAAGCTATTCTTGCCGGTAATAGTCCAGATGTCGTTCTTTATGTTCCAAACGGGGAAATTGTTAATTTGGCAATGCGCGGCGCGTTGTTTCCTTTGGATGATAATGCTGCTTTCAAAAAATTGAAAACTGAGTGCCAAAGCCAAGCCTTCCGACCTTATTATTATCAAAACAGGTGTTTCGGCCTACCATTGACCCAATCTTTTCCTTTGATGTTTATTAGGACCGACATATTTACTGAATTGGGGCTGAAAATTCCCCGAACCTGGGATGACCTTTACGCGCTTATCCCAAATATTCAGCGTAAAAATATGCAAGTTGGAATACCGTCAGGAGACAGCAGTTTTGCTACTATGTTATGGCAGCGCGGCCAGTCTTATTACAGCGATAATTTAGAGCATACCGATTTTAATAATCAGACGGCAATTGAAGTCTTTCATCAATATACTAGGTTATTTACTGATTATGATTTGCCGGTAGCTTATGATTTCTACAACCGTTTTAGAAGTGGCGAAATGCCTTTGGCCTTGGCTGACTACACAGAATACAATCGCCTTTTGTTGGCAGCACCGGAAATAACCGGTAAATGGACAGTATATCCGATCCCAGGTAACGAGAGTTCTGGGAGGATCGATAACAGTGTTCAGGCGTTGTCCGGTTTGGGAACCTATGTGCTTAATTCCAGCAAGCATAAGAGTGAAGCAGCTGACTTTGTGTTCTGGTTCGCATCTGCCCGTCAACAGGCTGAATACGGCAAAAAAACTGAGGACCTTCTGGGGGCAATCGGGCGATACGCTCCGGCTAATCAAGTCGCATTCGCCTCTTTGCCGTGGCTGCCAAAAGAGCAGAATGTTATTTTATCTCAATGGAATAAAGTCAAAGAGCAAGCGCAAATGCCTGGCTCATACTATACGGCTCGCAACCTGACCAATGCATTCAGAGCTACAGTTTACGATCGCATAAACCATCGCGAATCTCTTTTAAAATATGCGGCGGAAATTGATCGTGAGCTTGAGCGCAAACGGGAAGAATACAGGGGAAGGGGTTACAGCAAATGAAGAAGACAACTGTTTATTATTTGTTACTTTTACCTTTTGGCCTACTTTTTCTGTGCTTTCTTGTTCTTCCCATAGTTTCGTCTATCGTGTTAAGCTTTACTGATTTCAATATGGTCCAATTCCCAAATTTCAAAGGCCTTGACAATTATATACGAATGTTTTTTGACGATAGCGTTTTTACGATTTCTTTGAGTAATACAATTGTTTTTGCTTTGATTACTGGCCCGCTGAGCTATGTGACCTGCCTTTTTTTTGCTTGGCTGGTTAATGAACTTAAACCGGCCATAAGATCAGCGTTTACATTTATGTTATATGTACCTTCGTTGTCAACAGCGGTTTATACTGTATGGGCCTTCATCTTCAGCGGTGATCAATATGGCCTTCTAAACAGCTTCCTAATGCCCATCGGTTTAATAAATGAACCGGTTCAATGGCTTACGGATCGCAGATATATCATGGCTTGTATCATTGTTGTTCAGTTGTGGATGAGCTTGGGAACGTCGTTTTTGTCATTCATAGCTGGATTTCAAGGTATAGATCGGCGACAGTATGAAGCTGGAGCGATAGACGGAATTTCTAATCGCCTTCAGGAACTAATTTACATAACTTTGCCGAATATGAAGCCGCAATTGCTTTTTGGGGCGGTTATGCAGATTGGGGCAAGCTTTGCGGCGGGAACTGTCGGACAAGCCTTGTTAGATGTTGCCGGAGCGACAGCAAATGGGGTGTCAACTGGTTATGCCGCCTCAACATTAATCACTCACATGAATGACATGGCTGGGGTGCGAAATGAAATGGGTTATGCTTGCGCTATTGCCGTTTTACTCTTTTTTATGATGCTGGTTTTCAACGGAGTGGTTCAAAAACTGCTAAAAAAAGTGGGGGATGATTAGAATGAAAAAAATCCTGTTATCAGACCAAAGAACCAGAGGAGTAGGATCCAAAACCGGCACATTTTTTATCTTTTTGATTTTGTTGGCAGCCGGTATATTTTCTATCTTGCCGCTAGTGTATTCTGTTCTGCAATCTCTAAAACCGGTGGAAGAACTTTTTATTTTCCCTCCGCGCTTTTTCGTACATCATCCTGTTTGGGAAAATTACCGTGAGCTTTTCCGTTTGACGGATACGCTGTGGGTCCCCTTTTCCAGATACCTGTTCAATAGTATTTTTGTTTCGTTGGCCGGGACTGTGGTATACGTGATTATCGCTTCTATGGCGGCGTACGCGCTTGCCATCGGACGATTCCGTGGTAAGAACGTGCTGAATCAGATAGTGGTTAAAACATTGCTGTTTTCTTCTCCAGTTCTTATGGTTGCTCAATATTTAATATTATCTAAGACGGGTATGCTTAATACCTACTATGCTATGATTTTGCCCGGTTTGGCGGCACCGTTAGGCTTATTCCTGATGCGGCAATTCATGGAGCAGATGGTACCAATGTCTATAATCGAGGCCGCCAGAATAGATGGTTGCTCGGAATGGCAGATAATATGGCGGGTGGTTATGCCAATGGTCAAGCCGGCTTGGTTAACTTTGAGTATTTTTAGTTTCCAGGGGTTGTGGGCAGGTGCCGGCGCGGCATACATATACAAAGAAGAATATAAGGTTTTGCCCACGGTCTTAAATCAAATTGCTGCCGGAGGTATTGCTAGGGCCGGGGTGGCTGCCGCTGCTGCCGTTGTTTTAATTATTCCGCCGGCTTTTTTCTTCCTTTTGGTTCAAAGCAAGGTAATTGAAACTATGACAAGTTCGGGAATAAAGGAGTAAAGTTGTGAAAAAATCCTTGGTTGTTTTTTGCCTGTCATTGATATTTTTATTGGCATGGCCGCTTGAAGTGACGGCTACATATGGTCATTCGCAAAGCTATACCTACGACCGTAACAAAAACGAACAGCCGTCACCGGATTATTATGTTCCTGATTTTGCTAAAAATTTCGGATGCAGCGAACAAAAATCCGATTTGACCGATATTTTTTTCTATGAAGAACAGCTGTACGGACTTGATGCAGCCAAGAGCCGGGTTATCATACTTGATCAGGCATTGAATATGAAAGGGCAAATAAATTTTTACGATGCTTCAGGAAAGCGCATGAGTTTTGCTTCTGCTGGAGGTTTTTTCCTCTGCCCGGCAGGAATTTACATCGCTGACCGTCAGGAAAGATGCGTTTATCGTTTTACTTGGACTGGTAAGCTGATAAAACGGTACGAGCGGCCGAATTCACCGGCCTATGATGCAGCCGTTCCATTTGCCGTCAACAAAGTTATTGTGGACAAGGCACGAAACGTCTATGCCTTGGTTGATGGACTTTATTCTGGGGCTGTAATGTTGTCTGAAACCGGAGATTTTCTTGGCTTTTTCGGCCCGAACGAGGTGGAAATGACCTTGGATATGTTGATCGATCAGAACTGGAAAAAACTTTTGACGGATGAGCAAAAGAAGGCGATGAACCGCTTTGTTCCTATAGCTTATACGAACTTCGATATAGATACAGAAAACTTTGTTTATACATGCTCTGCTAACTGCATCAGAGAAGCAAGACGAGTACGCAAATTGAATCCGTCTGGTAAAGGCTTGTGGGACGGCAGGGATCTTTTATTCGGTGATTTTATCCCGGAAGAGCAACAAATTGACGGCTTGGCGAATTTGAGCCGAATTGTTGATGTCGATATTTCCGATACAGGCGTATTAAGCATTTTGGACGCGGCACGGGGGAGAATTTTTCAGTATGACCGTAACGGGCAGCTGTTAGGCATTTTTGGCGGAAGCGGTAAACAACTCGGTTGTTTTACCAAGGCGGCAGCTATAGAAAGTATTCGAGAATATGTATATGTGCTTGACGGCAAAAATGGTATGATTACTAGGTTTTCAGTAACAGAGTACGGGCGTTTGCTTAAGCAGGCTGATCGTCTTTATAACGACGGCGAATACGCGGTGGCCCAACCGATTTGGGAAGAAATAATTGCGCGTAATTGCTGTTGCCCTCTTGCTTATATTGGCCTAGGGAAGGCGGCGGCTCAGCAAAAAAATTATGCTGAGGCCTTGAAATATTTCCGCTTGGGCGACAGTCGGGAAGATTATTCTGCCGCTTTCTCGGAACTGCGTTTCTCTTTTATGCGGACGAATTTTCCTTGGTTGATACTTATAATTTTGATAGTGATGATGTTGATAAAACTTTATCGTTTGAAATTCAAAAAGCATGGAAAATTTATGAGAAATCTAAAAAAGCATCTAGTTGTGGCACTGTCACCCTCAGACGGTGTAGACGAGCTTATCTATACGAAGAGCTTATCTTACAAATTTTCAACGGCAGTGGTCGTGTTTTGCTTCCTACTAGAAGTAGTCAAATATTTTGCTGCTGGTTTCCCGTTTAACCCTAATAATCCGGCTGAATTCAATGTTTTCCTACCACTTATGACGACAATAATAATTTATTTAATATTTGTTTCGGTCAATTGGAGTGTGGCTAGTCTTTCATACGGCCGAGGCACCGCTGGACAAATATACTGTGTTTCCGCCTATGCGCTTCTGCCGTACTTGGCGACGCAAGTTTTGATACTGCTGCTAAGCAATGTCCTTAGCCTAGAAGGCAGGCCGTTTTTGCTGATGTTGTCTGTGGTTGGCTATATTTGGTCCTTAGGCGTACTTATCGCGGTTATCGGTCGTTTGCACGACTTTACTCTCAAAGCAACTATAGCTAACTTGTTCTTGACCTTGGCAGGAATAGTTATTGTATATTTCCTTTTGTTTTTATGCGTGATCCTTTTTGAGCAAGTAAGCAAACTAGTTTTGATTGTATATAATGAGTTAACTTTGAGGTCGTAATTATGAAACATAGAAAAAATATTATCCGTTTAAGCGTTTTGCTGATATTGACAGTGTTTTTGACTACAGGTTCTAGTTGCCGTTCAACAGTGGCCAAACAGAAGGTGGGGATGGCTTACGATTCATCTGAACAAGTTGCCAAATCTTGTGTGCCAAGTGCAAGTGAGGCTGTTGTTGCTTCCCAGACGGCAACGGCCGGTAACAAAGCGGCCCTGAGTTTAAAAAATGATTCTTTGGAACTTCATCTGACTCCAGATGGTAAAAATTTTTATTTGCGAGACTTTGCTAATGGTAGTGAGTATTTTTCTTCTATAACTGATGAAAATATGGCCGGACTTAAAGGAGTAATGAAATTAAAGCTGAAATCAATAATTTCCGGTTCTTATTACGATCGCAAAATGAACAAAGAAACGGAGTTTTACAGTGCCGCTGAAAATGTTCAGATAAAAACTGAGCTGACTAAAAAGGACGGCCGTGATTTGCTCCGTTTGCGTTCCTCTCTTCCAGTTGGGTTGAGTTTCGCCATGGATATTGAACTTGTACGAGATCGTCTGTTAGTACGAATTGATCGCACTTCAATTAATGAAAATGATCGGTTTGTATTTAAAAAATTCACTTTGATGCCAAACTTATTTGTCGCCGATTCGAGAGATAACGGATATTTTTTGTTGCCAGACGGCTGCGGCGGATTGTTACGTTTTAATAATGGCCGCAAAGGTATTTATAATGAGCCTGTTTATGGTATAAACCGCGCCTTTGTCTATCCCGCCTACGCTGGAAGACGTGAAAAAATTTATTTGCCGGTTTACGGTATGGAGAGAAATGGCGACACTGCTTTGGCTGTGATCAGCCAAGGAGCCGGTTGTGCCGAAATTTTTGCTTCTACCGCCGGGAACAGAAGTAAATTCAATCAAGCCTATGCCGACTTTGTTGTTCGGGCGTCGGACAAACAATATATAACACCGGATAGTTTTCAAACGATTTTGGAAAGAAGCTTGAATTTGAGCTCAGATTTAGAAATAACCGTTTTGTTTTGTCCACGAAAAGGTGGTTACCCAGCTATGGCCAAACGATTAAAAAACGAGATTGATCCCAGCAGTAGAAAAACAGCTATTACGAATCCGATTTTAATCAGCATTTATGGTGGCGTCGCGACAAAAGGAACCGTACTTGGCGTGCCATTGTATGAAAAAATTGAAAAAATTTCTTTGCCGAATGCAGTAAATGAGATAGTTGATAATTTTACTGATTGGTCAGGATGCCGCCCTCAGCTCAGGCTGGCTGCTTGGGATAAAAATACAATTCTTGGGTATTCGGCAGGGGAGTTTTGCCCGATTCAACCGCAGAGAGAAATGAAAAAATTTTTAGCTGACTTAAAACTAAAACAAATAAATACCTATATGTCGTTGCCACTACTTTATTTTTCCCGTTCAGGCCGAGGCATAAGAATCAAAGGTGATGCTATTCGCAATTTGGCGAATGAGCCGTCCAAACAATATGAGTATTATCGAGCAAGTAGTGTGGCAAGGCAAGATAAAAGCGAAAAATATTTGCTGAATGCCGCGAAACTAGAGGCAAGAATGGCAATTTTGCAAAAATCTTTGGATAAATGGAAGGTTGACGGTATAGCGAGTGAAGATCTGGGTGGCATGGCTTATTCTGACTATCGGAAAGACTACACCATAGACCGAGACAGGGGAATTTCTTATTTCCAAAATGAGTTGACCAAGCTGAGTGAAAAACAAAAACTGGCGGTTGCCGGCGGTTGCTATTATAGTATTGCTGCCGCAGATCTAATATACGATGTGCCGATTAGCGGAAGTCATTATGAGATAATGGATGATGAGGTTCCGTTTTACCAGATGGTATTGAGCGGAATAAGGGCTTATTGTGGGCCGAGCATAAATCAAGTCGGCAATCGTAAAAAAGTTATTTTGCAGGCGTTAGAAACCGGTTCTTGTTTACAATATTCTTTGGCTGGAGAAATCAGCCGCCCGGATTATGTAACCGTGAAAGAATTATTGTATGGTGGCAATTGGTTGACCTGTCGGAAGCAAATAAAGGATGAACTTAGTCGATACGGGCGTGATTTACAACGTGTAGCAGGCGTTCAGATAGATAATCATGAGATTTTGCCCTCAGGTCTGCATCGGACGACTTTTGCCGGTGGTGTGGTTGTTCTCGTCAACTATACTGACAAAATCATAAACTGGGGAACGCGTGAATTCGCTCCTTTAAGTTATGTTATAGAAGGAGGGAAGTAGCTATGAAATTTGTGCGTGTTTTTAAAACTACCAGGTATGAAAGTGAAAACCGGCCACGGAGACATTTTATCTGCTTACGATGTGAACACAGTAAAAAACTTTCTTTTACCCGGCGTCAGGCAAGAACGGGATTAAAATTTTGTCTACCGTTCCTCTTGGGATTTATATTATTTTTTTTCTTACCGATGGTTCAGTCAATAACTTACGCTTTTTCGGCTTTGCGTATAACAGAAAATGGCATGAAGCTTAAATTTGTCGGCCTTAAGAATTTTACTGATGCCCTCTTGGCCGATCCGAGATATATTAGGTCAATATTAGATAGTTTCGGCAATATGATAGCCCAAACTATCCTTATTTTGCTTTTGTCCCTATTTTTGGCTGTGATTCTGAACCATAAATTTCGCGGAAGTACAATTGCCGGCCTTATATTTTTCTTACCGGTTATCATTATGTCAGGCGCAGTTATAGAAATTTTAACTACTGATTATTTATCAAATCAAATTATGGGCAATCAGGCCGAGAGGGGCTTATTTTACGGCCGTGGCAGCTACGATTTGCTCCTGACGATGGGAATACCGTATAAAATCTTGGAAACGGTAATGCCTTATGTGTATGAAATATTTAATCTTGTCTGGCATACCGGCGTTCAGATCCTAATATTTATGGCCGGTCTGAAAGCTATACCTGATCAGCTCTATGAAAGTGCGAAAATAGACGGCTGCACGGCTTGGGAGTCATTTTGGAAAATTACTTTTCCATTGCTTACCCCCATGCTGCTTATGAACACTGTGTACAGTATTATTGACTATTGCACGAGCAGTCGCAACTCAGTCATTCAACTGGTCACTAAGCAGACATCCGAGATGAATTTTGGCTATGCAGCTGGACTGACGTGGATGTATTTGCTCTTAGTGATCATATTTATCGCTTTAGTTTACCGCTTTGTCAGCCGTAGGACAATTTACATGGAGGGATAGATTTATGGCAATAAATAAAGTGCCGTGGCAAACATATTTTGCGTTCAATAAATCGTTTAAACTGGCAGAGACGATTTTCCGGAGCTTACTGCTGACCGGGTTAAGTGTGATCATTTTATATCCACTTTTTTATAGTATAAGTATTGCTTTCAGACCGGCGGCCGAGTTATATGATCCATTGGTTGTTTTGATCCCTAAAACCATTGTCCTGACTAATTTGCGCAATGCCATTCGCTATCTTGACTATCGTGAGGCCTTGGTTAATTCTCTGCTACTGGTTGTCATATCAACACTTTTGCAAGTGTCATCCTGCGCGATGGCCGGATATGGATTATCCCGCTTCCGTTTTCGAGCCGCTAAATTGATTTTTTTGCTGGTGATAATTACGATGATTGTGCCGCCGCAAACGGTTCTGATTCCGACCTTCGTTAATTTCCGCTTTTTTAATCCGCTCGGGCTGGTGAGTTTGTACAATTATCTGACCGGCAGCCATATAAATATCAATTTGGTTAATACGCCCCTGGCCTTTTATTTGCCAGCTATGCTTGGTAACGGTATCCGTTCTGGGGTGATAATATTTATTTTTCGTCAGTTTTTTCGCGGTTTGCCGAAAGAACTCGAAGAAGCCGCATATCTTGACGGTTGTGGGCCGTTTAGAACTTTTGCACGAATCATTTTGCCGAATGCCGGCGGGGCGGTTTTAATTACGGTTTTGGTTTCGTTTGTATGGTATTGGAACGACTTTGTTTATACTACATCATTGTTGAATAACTATAAAACAGTGATGAATCAATTATATGCCTTAAAAAATCATATATCTCATATTATGCAATATGATGTTGGGGCAAATCCGCAGGAGGGGATTTTGATTCTGCAGGCAGGCGTACTTTTATCTGTATTGCCGCCCCTGATCTTGTATCTTTTGTTGCACAAAAAATTTAAAAACAGTGTGGATAGATCAGGCTTGGTTGGTTGAACGTAATCGCTTATTCGACTCAAATAAGCAAATCTGAATCCGGATCAAAAATCAAAATTTAAGAATAACTGGTAAAAAAAAAGGACTGTTTAGTTAGTCCACACAAAACTACAATTAATATATAGGGTAACAACCATGCAATATCACAAATCATATAAACAGTAGATGAAAATGCGAGATTCGGCTTGAAAGGAGCGTATGACATGAATAAAAAACAATTTTTAGCTTTCGGATTGGCTTCGCTACTCTGTCTCAATGCAGCCTGCAGCGGCAACAGCGGCAACAACGGTAATGCTGCTGGTAATTCTCAAAAATCAACACAAACCACTAGTGAACGGAAGTATGTTGATGGCACACGTATTGATGTTACGGGTATGCCGGAGGGGAAGTTGGAAGATGACACGGTGACGGTCTATTGCTGGGGCGAATATGTGCCGAAATTTAAGACTGATTGGGAAGGTTACCGTTTTCAAGATTATTATAAAGGCAAAGTTAAGGTAATAGTATCATCCGGGGATTATTACGAAAATCTGTATAAACTGATTGCTGCCGGTGATATTCCGGACATTGTTATCGGCGATGCCCAAAGTTTCCCGCAATTAATCACCAAGGATTTGGTTCAGCCCTGGGATGAATATGTGAATTTTTCTGACCCGGTATGGGAAAAGACGGGAGCTATGGCTGATATCAGAAAGATGACCTATAACGGAAAAATTTACAATATTACGCATAAGGCACATAATCTCGGTGTTTTGTTTTATAACAAGAGGTTGATTTCCGAGGCTGGTCTGACCGATCCTATGGAGCTTCAGGCAAAAGGAGAATGGACTTGGGATAAATTCCGCGAATATTTGGCGGAGACCACAACGGACAGTAATGGTGACGGAGTGACCGATATTTACGGCTTGGTAAATACGGGGGACTTTCTTACGGCCATTTTTGCCAGCACGGGAGATCTTTATATAGAATATGCCGATGGTAAATATACCAATAATATTAAAAGCGAAAAGATTCAGGATGCGGCCAATTTCGTTTATGGTATCGGGCCGAATGGCGACAAGTTGGTAAGTTTGGGAAATGCGACATCGGAATTCCAAGCCGGCAAGGCTGCGTTCGTTTACACCAATGATTATCGGGGCTATGTTGACTATGCTGACCTTTGGAAAACTGACGGTATAGGAATAGTACCACTGCCCAAATATCCAAAGGCGGATAAGCAATATCAAGGCTCGCTGACGGATCATTTTTGGTTAATGAAGGGAGCTAAAAATCCAAAAGGAGCTGCGCTTCTGGTTCTGGCTGAGCAATATGACAAGATGTTGAATGTTGACCCGGATGCGGCGGATGCCCGGGAAGCTGCGATTAAGCAATGGCAGTCACACGGCTTTACAAAAGAAGCGGCCGCAGCGGTGGTAGATATTCAGAATATGCCGAGCAAAATATTGTGGACGAGAAATATAACTTTGCCGGATGGCTATGTTGAATTCAAGGCTATGGACACGCCGTGGATTACTTTGGCGGATACGGTAAGTGGATCCATTGACCAAGCTATTGCGGCCTTAAAGAAAAAATAAGCTTGTCAGGAGGGCAGTGAGGTGAATAAATTAATTAAGCATCTTAGCGTCTTGTCGGCTTGGGGTTTAAGTGCGATTATGCTTTTGACAGCATTGCCATTGCAACAGACGAATTGCATTGCTTTTTCCGGGTCGGCGACAGCTGATGAGGTGGCCGGTGATTTGCCACGTGGGAGCTCGATACATGGCGGTTCGTTACCTGCCGAAGCGATAGTTGAGGCCAAAGGATTTAATCTTTTGGAAAATCCGGGAATGGAAAAAGATGCCAGTGGGTGGGGCAGAAATGAAACTCTGGTAACTATTAACACCGAAGTTGGATTTACACACAGCGGAGAAAAAAGCTTTATGGTGGCAGCTGGAGCAGACAAGGAGGCTTTTGCTTATACGATCACGCCGGAAAACTTGACTTACAATCGACAGGCCTCTTTCACCGCTGGAATGTGGGTGTATCTAAGCATGGAAGAGGATGCCGATAAGGTTACGATTCACCTCGAACGCCCAGATTCTCCGCTCGGCACAATTACTGCTCATCCTAGGCCGCAAAGAGGTTGGCAAAAAGTTTCAGTTGATGGAGATGCTTCAAGCAAGGTTTTGCGCCATGCAGTTAAATTTACGGTTTCTCCTGGCAACAAAGGCGCTATTTATTTTGATGACGCGTATTTTTACTGCTCTGACCTGACTGGGTTCAGCCTTATCCGTAATCCCCGTTTTGAGAAAGGAAAGGAAGCTTGGGGCGGTGAGTTTGAGGTCACTACGGTGGAAAAACACGACGGGAGTAATTCTGCCTTACTCAGAGGCCCCCGCGATATTTTCCAAGCCAGTGGATGGTGGTTAAACCGAGAAATAATACAGACTGACAAAGATTTATATTTGTCTGCTTGGGTCAAAAGTGGCGGAAATTCCGGTTCCTGCAAATTACGGGCGGAAATTAAGAAAGCAGGCGTGCCCGACCAAAACATCGAATCAGATACTGTTGCGGCAACGCAAACATCTTGGCAAGAAATAACAGTTAAAATTCCGGCAAATATTCCGCGTGACGAGATTCTGTTCCATTGCACCACAGAAGGTACGGCAAGTTTGTTTTATGTGGATACGGTCACTTTAGCTACGCGAGAAAGTTTTACTCCGGCACAGTCAAGCGCGATTTTACGTAACTCCAGCTTGGAAAATTTGAACGCTGATGGCTCAATAACGGATTGGGATGTGTGGCCGGGCAACCCGCAAGAAGGCGTTAAGCAAGCAAGATCAGTTACCGGGAAGGCACACAGCGGAAAAAGATCTCTACTTATCGAGCCTGTGGCAGGCAACAATCATGCAGTGTATCAATATTGCATAGATAAAACTAAATTCGATTTTAATGAAAGCTACACGGCCTCAGTTTGGGTGAATTTAGAAAACGTTAAGACTGATAATCTGAGTTTAGGCATAAAGCGGCGGGCAGATGATGGCAAAGAGTACAATGTTTACAAAAATATCGATCAAACTGCCGGTAAAGGCTGGGCTAAGGTGGAACTTGATGTACCTGGGATAACCGACAAACAAATTAAACAGTATGATGTAATAGTAGATATAGGCAAAGGTTCAGGAAAAATATATTTAGACGATTTCGATTTAACCAAATCTGATACACCTAAGCGATCCGTGAAGCTACCTGAGTCGAGCCATGATAAAGACAACGTTTTGCGTAACCCGGGGCTGGAAACTTTGAATGATGACGGCTCGGTGCGCGATTGGGATGTGTGGCCAGGGAATCCTAGCGAAGGTGAAAGACGTTATAAATCGGTTACCGCTCCGATCCATGGAGGGAAACGTGCCATTATGATTGAGCAGGTACCGGATAATAAGCAGGCCATATACCAATATTGTGTTGACGCTTCGGCGTTTGATTTTACTGCAAGCTACATGGTTTCTGTTTGGTTGAAAGCCGAAAATCTGACTTCAGGCAGAATCACGCTAGGGATCAAACGCAAAGACGCTTTGGGGCATGAGTACAACTTATCTACTCAAGTAGCAGAAAGCGGCGACATTGGTTGGAAAGAAATTAAATTGGCGGCCCCAGGTATCGAAGGAGCTAATATTGGACAATATGATGTGATTGTTGATGTGCCAGCGGGCAAGGGCAAAGTATATTTAGATGATTTCAAATTAAGCAAAGTTTCTTTACCTAAAGTAAAGGCTTCTGATTTGATTGATAAAATTCATTTTAGTAATGATGAGTATGCTTCAGAGGCCCATTCGGCAGGGACAGAGAGTCGCCTGAGCGATTCAATCTTGCGTAACGCCGGTTTAGAGATCATTAATCCTGATGGTTCAGTACGCGACTGGGATGTATGGCCGGGCAAACCGGAAGAAGGAACACGACGGTTTAAATCGGTAATGAACCCGGTACACAGCGGGCGACGATCCTTACTGATTGAGCCGGTCGCCGAAAATAAACATGCTGTATACCAGTATTGTATAAATCCCTCATTTTTCGATTTCAATGCTAGCTATATCGCTTCAGTTTGGCTCAAAACGGTAGACCTACAAGTCGATGAATTGACGTTGGGTGTCAAACGGAAGAATGCTGCCGGCGAAGAAAATAATTATTATTTAGATATAAAACGTCCGGCAAACGCCGATTGGTTTAAGGTCGAAATTCCCGTCCCTGGCATCAGTGACACGGATATAGTTCAGTATGATGTTATTGTGGACATCGGCCGTGGCAGAGGAAAAATTTACTTGGATGATTTTGACTTGCGTCCGGCTGATATCGGAAAGCAGCCTTTTGCCGTAAAACAGCTGAAAAAAACTGTCTCATCAGCACAGAATGGCGACTTGTTGCGCAATGCTGGTTTAGAGATTCTTAATGCTGACGGTACAATACGTGATTGGGATGTTTGGCCGGGAAATCCTAAAGAAGGTGTACGTATGTCCAAGGTGGTAACCGATCAACATCATAGTGGAACCAGATCTTTGCTGATTGAACCGGTCTCCGGAAATAAACATGCGGTGTATCAATATTGTACAGATCATGCAAAATTTGACTTCAATGCCAGCTATGTAGCTTCTGTATGGGCGAAGCTGGAAAATGTAAAGGTAAGCGAACTGACACTTGGTGTTAAAAGGAAAACTGAAGACGGCAAAGAAAGCAATATTTATACTAAAATTAAGCAGGCAGACACGAACGGCTGGGTTAATTTTAAAGTCGAGGCCCCTGGCATAAGCGATAAAAAAATAGTTCAATATGATGTTATCGTGGATATAGGGGAAGGTTCCGGTAAGATTTATTTGGACGATTTTTCTTTAAAGGCGGCCAACTTGCCGAAAAAATCAATCAAAGACGGTAAGAATGGTGCCGGTATTCTACGCAACCCAAGTTTGGAAAATTTAAATCCTGACGGTTCGATTTTGGACTGGGACGTTTGGCCGGGCAAACCGGAAGAAGGGAAAAGAAATTACGAAGTTTGTTCGGATGCTCATAGCGGTGAACACGCGGTTAAAATTAATCTGGAATTTTCCAATGCGCAAGCGATATATCAATACTGCGTTGAGCCAGATAAATTTGATTTTAATGCCGACTATATTCTTTCGGTGTTCATGAAAATGGATAAGGTGTCTATATATGATGGGAGTGGGATAAGTTTGGGCGTAAAGCGGACGGATAGTCAAGGAAATATTCATGTTACTAAAACCAATATACCGGCTAGTAGTATTGGTGACTGGAAACAATTCAAATTGGACGTACCCGCTTTTGACGGCATCAAAATTGTTCAATATGATGTAATTGTTGATATTGGAGCTGGAAAAGGCTCAGTTTATTTAGATGATTTCGACCTTAAACCAGCAGATTTAGCCAATCTGCCGAATCCTAATGTAAAAAAAGATACGGCCGAAAACAATAAAAAGTTGGATTTGAAACCCGTCAAGGTTCAGACCCGAGAAGGTCACAGCTATGCGACGCTGACGTGGTGGCTAGTGTCGGCCGGCTTGGCCGTTCTGATATTGGGCGGCGCGGCTATTTATCTTAGAAAGAGTTTAAAGGCTAAGTAGTTAATTTGACTAGGCGATAAGTAAAGATCGTAGATTTTATCGGCAAAAGTTTTATGAGTGTCTGTCTCAGTGTTTGTTGTATCTGAGTCGACACTCATTTTCTTTCATTATAGGGTAGGATTATGAATTGCTTGAGCAAGCAAAATAGCATAAAATATATGCATTACTGCATTAAATGGAATCTAGGTGAATAGAGTGGAGACAAACATAGTTAAGTGCGATGACGGGTACCAGCTTGAGCGGCAGGGACAGCCTGTGGCCAAAATTACGACCTACCGCAACCCGTATCACCTGCAAAACTGCTATTTGAAATTTGACCAAGCTGAAATAACCGCTTGGGAAAAGGCCTACCAGGCGCAGCATGAACAGCATGAAGGCGAAGAATCGTTTGACTTATTTCGCTACATAGCGACGGCGGAGAACAGCCCGTTGCAGGTTATGCTATCTTCCGGGGAAAAAGAAAAAGCTGAATTTTTGGCGGCGCATGGATTCAATAAGCTTAGGATGTGCTATGAATTGAGCGTGAAGCAAAGTGACCTGAAGCCGGCGTGCCAACGTGAGAGAACCGGGAGGACTGGGAGAACCCGGGAAACAGGGAGAATCGAGAGAGCCGAGAGTGAACGTGTTGCTATTAAGCGGGCGATAGCGGGTGAAACTGCTTATGCGGCGTGTGGAGAGCTGCTGTACGAGTATTATCGTGCCACCCACGCACCGATAAGCCCTTTAACGGTAAGTTTGGAACAGTTTATCGAAGATTTGCCGCTTGAGGTTTTTTATAGCAGCACAGACGGGCAAGTAAGTCAGGCAGCTTTTGTTGAAGAAAATGAGATCGCCTATGTTTGTTCGCGTGACATGGATAAGTTTACCTCTTTTGCGCAAAATCTGGTGGACAAGCTCTTCAATAGTTATCAAAGTATCTTTTTTGAGGCGGATGATGTCGACCCGGCCGGAATGGCGTTGAAGGGGCTTTTTGCGGTTGCCGAGCAGGAAACATTCGATACCTGGGTTTATCGTGTTGCAAAATTAAATTGATAAGGTGGAAAAATATGGATTTTTGGACCAGTTCTAAAGAAATTAAAGATTATATGCTGGACATTCGCCGGCGGATTCATCGCAATCCCGAAATTGGTTTTAACCTGAGCAATACCACTGAAATCGTCAAGGAAGAGCTACGAAAACTTGGCATAGCTTACCAGTCGCCGATTGAAAATTCAGTATTAGCAACTTTGGGGCAGGGTGATAAGGTAATTTTGTTGCGCGCGGACATGGATGCATTACCGATAGTTGAAGAGACTGATTTAAGTTTCAAGTCTAATAATGGTTGTGGCCACATGTGCGGCCATGATTTTCATGTGGCGATGTTGTTGGGGACGGCAAAACTGCTTAAGAAAATTGAAGCTGATTTAGACGGGGTGGTAAAACTCATGTTTCAGCCGGCAGAGGAGATTTTGCAAGGAGCGGAAAAGATGATTGCGGCGGGGGTATTGGAAAATCCCCGGGTCGATCGGGCGATTATGTTGCACATGGATACGACACGTGAGGTCGGCATTTATGCCAAGCCTGGCCCGATGGCCACGTCGAATAACAATTTCCGTATAACGGTTAAAGGATCATCCTGTCATGGTGCTATGCCGGAAAAAGGTGTTGACGCAGCTTTGGTTGCCGCCCAAATTGTGAATGCTCTCCAAACCGTAGTGGCTCGGGAACTTCCTTTTACTCAGGGTGCGGTGCTTACCACGGGACATATTCAAGCTGGTTCGGCTCCAAACATAATTCCGGGGGTGGCGGTAGTCGAGGGAACAACCAGAACTTACCACGCAGAGAGTAAAAGGCATATTCGGGTCAGGCTACCGGAAATCGCGGAATATATTGCCAAGGCTTATCGCGCTGAAGCTGAGGTCAAGATCCTCTCGGATGTGCCGGCACTTGTGAATGTTGTCGATTTTTATGCGGAAGCGGTGCGGTGCTTACGGCAAGTTAAGGCGGAAAATCCGGAATTTGCCATGTTCGAAGATTGCGAAGCGGTAACGGCGAGTGATGATTTTGCCAACATCGCCAAGGTCGTACCGTCTTTGATGCTAATGGTAGGCTGCCGGCCGACAAGTGGTGAGGCTTATCCGTTACATAACGGTAAAGCGATTTTTAATGAGGACGCCATTGTATACGGGCCGGCTGTATTGGCTACATTGGCTTATGGTTATTTGGGGAATTTGCCTCATCGTCTGGCGTAGCGGAGCTCGACTTCTTGGGCGTTGCGTCAGCCGGGTGAAGCGGTTTGCGTGTCCAAAATACTACATTCATCAATATGACCAATAGAATGACTAAACCCAGCGCGACAAAAAAGCCGATGTCGAGTCCGAGCCATTCATCCGTTCCAAATAAAGCCAACCATATTTTTTTAAAATTCATATATATTCTCCTATGTGTTTTAGTAAGGCATCTCTACTGCTGTTCTAACGCTCTACGGTTCCATCGTCTGATACCCATTGCCTGCCCAGACGCAAGGCTGATTTGGGCAAGGTGTTAGAGCCGGGCGAAGGACGAAGGGTGAGGCGCGATGAGCGAGGCCGAGGGGCGGGAGGCGATGTTTAAATCCAAATGGTGAGGCTGGCCACCGCCTACTGCGTCATCGACCGCTGTATCACTGGCAGCCGTGGCCACCGCCCAGCGCACTGCCCAACCAATGCACACGTCGCACGCACGATCTTTCCAGCTGACTTATCGCTCATAGCTATAGCTTTTATAATAACTCCCCGTACCGCCTGACATAGGCCTTTTTCAGGCTGGTAGCCAGTAGCATGTACAAGATAATGCAAGGAATCAGATAAGCAAAATACGCGCCCGGCAGGGGGACAAAGCCCAACGCTTTCCCGATGAAAGTAAACGGGATGACAGTTAGAGCGAGGATGCCGCAGCCGGTCAAGGCAGTAAGACTCGCCGAAGCACGGCTTTGGATGAACGGCAATTTGGGCGTACGAATCATATGAATGACCAATGTTTGACTCCACATTGACTCGACAAACCAGCCGGCTTGGAACAACCCGATATACATTGCTTGCATATGCTCCAACTCCCTGCCGCTGAAATGCATGGCCAAGTCATTGAACAACACCCCGTGTGACACGAACATCGGACACAATATGAAGTACAAGAAAATGTAAGTTGTAAAGTCAAAAATTGAACTGGTAGGCCCGATCCAGATCATAAAATTACCAATGCGGGAAGCGTCCCATTTTTTCGGCTTAAGGATGAACTCCTCATCCACGTTGTCCCACGGAATAGCGGTGCAGGAAAGATCATAGATAAGATTCAATAAAATCAAGTGTAGACTCATCATCGGCAGGAAAGGCAACAAAGCACTTGCCGCCAAAACCGAGAACATATTGCCGAAATTGGATGAGGCAGTCATTTTGATGTATTTAATCATGTTGGCATAAGTTTTGCGGCCCTCAATGATGCCCTCCTCCAAAATCATCAGATTTTTTTCCAAAAGGACGATATCGGCGGTTTCCTTAGCCACATCGACCGCTCCGTCTACCGAAATACCGATATCGGCGGTTTTCATTGCCTCAATGTCGTTTATCCCGTCGCCCATGAACCCGACAATATGGTTGTTTTTCTGCAATGCAGCGACAACCCGGGCTTTTTGGTCAGGGGTAAGTTTGGCAAAAACATCTGCTTTTTCGACGACATGCGCCAATTCGTCATCAGACATTGTTTCCAGATCCGGCCCCAAAACCATGTTTTTATAATTTATATTTACTTGCTTGCAAATGGCGCGGGTAACCTTATCATTATCGCCGGTTAAAATTTTCGTTCTTACTCCGTGAGTGAACAGGGCGCGGATAGCGGTAACGGCAGATTCTTTGGGCGGATCCAAAAAGGCCAGATAGCCGAGCAAAATCATGTCGGCCTCGTCTTTTACCTCCAGATTGCCGCTCGTCGGCGGATTATCTTTTTTGGCCAAAAGAAGAACACGGAATCCTTTGTCGTTCAAGGTGGCGGCGGTGTTTTGGACTTGACGACGATCTTCATCCGTCAAGGTCGATACTTGTCCGTCGATTTCATAATAGCGACAGATCTTCAGCATTTCTTCAACCGCACCTTTAGTTATCATTAGGGAGCGGCCGGAGTTCCCTTTAACCACAGTGGTGAGACGACGGCGGGTAAAATCGAAAGGAATTTCGTCCACTTTGACATAGTTTTCCGAAAGATCTAGCAAGGCCCGATTTTGTTCTTCTGCTTCTTCCGTTTTTTGGATAATCGCGAGATCCATTAAATTTTTGTAGCCGGTTTGAAAGTAGCTGTTGAGATAAGCCTGCCGCAGCACGTACAAGTCGTCTTTGCCTTGCATATTCCAGTGATATTCCAAAGCGACTTTGTCTTGCGTTATCGTGCCGGTTTTATCCGTACAGAGGATATCGATCGCGCCGAAATTTTGGATCGAATTCAGGTTTTTGACAATGGTTTTCTTTTTGCTCATGGAAACTGCGCCTTTGGCTAAGCAGGTCGTTACGATCATAGGCAGCATTTCCGGGGTTAGCCCTACCGCAACCGATATACCAAAAAGGAAAGCGGCTGTCCAGTTACCTTTGGTCAGGCCGTTGACGATGAAAACTAGCGGTACCATTACCATCATGAAACGTATGAGAACCCAAGATACAGCGTTAACGCCTTTGGTAAAATTGGTTTCTACGGCGGGTTGGTTGATGCTTAGAGCCATGGATCCGAAATAGGTGTGGTCACCTACCGCAATAACGACTGCGGTGGCGCTGCCGGAAATGACGTTGCTGCCCATGAAAGCGATATTGGCGTAATCGGTTAGATTGCCGGTGCCGCAACAGGCCGCGGCGGTTTTTTCAACCGGCAAACTTTCGCCGGTCAGGGTGGCTTGGCTGATAAAAAGGTCTTTGGCGGCGATGATGCGCACATCGGCAGGTATCATATCCCCGGCCGAAAGAAAGACTATGTCGCCAACCACCGCTTCATCAAGGGGGATTTCCGTTTTGGCATTGTTGCGCATTACGGTGCAGGTAGTGGTAATCATCGATAAAAGTTTGGCCGCGGCGTTGCCGCTTTTCCCCTCTTGGACGAAGCGCAGCGTTCCGGAAATTATGACCATGGTAAATATGATGATGACCGTCAGGGGGTTGAAGTCAGATGGATCGCTATCAAAGAGGGAAAAGTAAGGGAAGATCATGTCTGTGAGGATGGAGACCAGTGCCAGAAAAAATAAAATTGCGGTAAACGGGTTGACAAAAGCGGTGACCAACTGTTTGCCGAGGGATGGTTTTTCACGGCGGGTGACAGCATTGTCGCCATGCACTTTTCTGCTCTCTTCCGCCGCGTCATCATCAAGTCCGTTGGTATTGCTGTTTAGGCGGGTCATGAGCTCGGGCGTGTCAAGTGTCGCCATCTCTCCGACAACGCTTTTTAGCTCGGCAAGAATTGCGGCTTTGGCCGCGGCGCTGGGGTTTGGCTTGGTTTTATGTAATTTGGTCATATTTGATATCTCCTTGGATTTTGGTGCAAGCTATGGCGGCTATGGCGCGTTGCTACTATTGATGAATGCGGCTATGGATGGTTGACGGGCGGTAGCCTGGTTTCACATCTAACGGTCTGACCGGTTGCCGGGTTTCTTCGTTCACGATAATGAAAATAATGAAAACAATAAAAACAGGAAATATGAAGGAATACCGGGTGGTCGCTTCAAGAAAAATAGGAATACCGCATCAAAGTCGTTATGCGTCTAATTATGTAAGTTCAGCGACACGACCCGTATTTAAAATAGGCCGCGGAAAATCGGCTGCCACGCCGCAGTGTAACCGTGATGAGCGCAGATATTGCCGGCCGAAACGCTGTAAAGTAGCTGTAAGTTAAATCCGACATAAGCCTTTCCTCCCACAGTAAATTCTATTGCCATTATACCGCCGGGAGGGAAAAAATCCAGTGCAATTTTATCGGCGATGTACCGCCGATTTTATCGCCGGGAGGTGTAGGCAGGGAGGTGTAGGCAGGGGAGCAAATGACGGCACGATTTTATTTATTTTACGGTTGCAGGAGACGCTGGCTGACTGGATGATCGGCTATACTGAGCGGCTATGTTACACCGAATATTTCAAAATATTACAAGTCGGTAACTGCAGCTGATTGCAATTGACAAATAATTATTAACGATATATATTTTCTGCATATTAATGCAAACTGATATAGTGAGAATTACGAGTGAGTGAAAAAACATGAATTCTTTTAATTATTATTTTAAACAAGTTAAACAAGTGAGCGTTTGCCGCGTTTTGGCGACAATTGCCGGGATTGCTGTGGGGCTGACAGCTCTGACCGCGGGGGCGACCGTCCCTGCCTTGGCGGTAAATGCGCTGGAAGATGATCCGGTCTTCCCGCAACCGGCTGTAGCGGCAAATGGGGGAGTTCTGGGCGATTTCACGCGTGTCAGTGAAACCGACAGCGATATTACTTATAACTTTAAAAGAGCCAAGACTGCCGGGCCGGTAAAAAATCCTTTCCCGGACGTTATATCCGATGCGGAAATTGAGAAAGCATTTAAACATGGTGATGTCAGCTTGCTCAAAATGCTATTTACACCGGTCCCGACGGCGGATGATCCCCATCCGCAGGCGCGTTTGGTTAAAAAATATGAGATGCCGGCGCAAAAAGGAACCTACAAACTTTATGCGGTGTTCAAATTTGAAGATTATGCCTATCCGACCGGCCTTTTTACTAGACCTTCGCAGACGCGTGATGGCCTGCCCCTGCGTGATGGCAGCATCTATGCCGGATCGTCTGAGACTGTGAAGTATGTGGATCATCCGGTAACTGTTAAAGCGAATGGTGTGACGCTGGCGAGCGAGACTATGGAACGTGTACTTATTGACATTAAAGAAAAAAGTCCAGCGAATATTTTTTACTTAGAGTTTACTTGGCAGATTACTAAAGAGCCTGAGCGTGTACTTTTTAATGCCGGCACGTCAATTGTAAGCGGAGGTTATACATATACTTTTTGGTATTCAGAATTTGGCGTAATGACCGATGCACAATTCCATGCGGTGGACGACCTGCAATATCGCCGGGCGACAAGCCTTGCCTTGCATGCCACCTTGCCCCAACGCGGTAACAGCGATACCCATCCTTTGCTGAGTGAAGTGGAAAAAACCAAAGCACCAATACTTTCATCACGTCCATTTTATGAAATACCTTCCCTTGCCCCACTGCAAGGACTCCCGACGCTTACCACGGAGAAAACTGATTTTTTGCGTAGTACCGGCGGCGATGTAAAAAAGCCCATACTGTCTTATGACGGAGACAGTTATCAAAAATCTTACAAACGTCCGACAATGGCAGAACTAACGAGCCGAAGCACGCCGGGCTATGTTTACTGGGATAACGACCTAGACAAACCGAATAATGCGACCCACGAGTTCAAAAATGATAGTGCTACTAAAGAGACTCCCGGCAACCACTATCTTTCCTTTGCCTACGCCGTGGACAAGAACGGCCAGCCGCTCAAAAGACTCACCCGCAAACATTACTACCTCACCTACCGCGCTTTGCCAACGCAACTGGCCGTCGAATATAAGAAAAATGACGGTAGCTACGAAATCGGCAAGCCGTTTGAATTGCGGGCAAACAATGCCGTGATTCAAGGAAAATTCAGCTCGATGCAAGCTGGCAAAGAGCCCACCCGTCAAGAACTTATTGAAATGATGCGGGCAAATTCCACCACTTTAATTGCCCCCGACCTGGGCTATGCGGCAACGACCGGCACTTACCTTCTGCCGGGGAAATACACGGTAAAACCGCTGCTCAAGGCACCGGCCGGCTACGAATGGGTGGCTGACGGCCAAAGCGAACCGTCATTTGCGATTGAGCTGCAAAAAACATCGCAAGCCAAAACGCAGAAGATAATCACTTTCAAATTGCAGAAAAAGCAACGTGCCTATTTCCCACCGATAGTGCCGCCATGTCCGTCCTGTCCACCGGGATCACCTTGCCCAGCACTGACTGCGGCTCCGTCTAGTTCCGGCTCCGTACCGAACGCCCAGGTGGCACACAAAGGCGCAACCGATTCAATGGCGCAGCAAACAGTCGGCATTGTCAAAACAGGGGAGGCATTCAACTACTTCCCGGAGCTAGGCGCGGTGACTGCGCTGGCTGTTTTGACGGCTGAAATTCGCCGGTGGCGGCAGCGGTTTGATGGTCGGAAACACGTGGTCAAAACTGGACGCGGCAGGCGCTGAGGCACTCACGGCGCGGCAGACGCGATCGCTAAGTTATGGCCTGTGAGCTAGGTTACCGCCGGCGAGTTATCGGTTGTAGGTTGCCGCCGGTGAGTGACAGCCCACAGGCGCGGCAGGCGCTGAGGCAGTCGCGACGCGGCAGACACAATTTCTGGGGGGCAGCCGCTAATTCAAAATATTCAATATCCCACCAATTTATATTGAACAATTTTTATATGCGTGCTAGAATATCGGCAGTATAATACAAATTTTGAATGGAAGTTGAATTTGGTCGGGCATTGATTAGCGCATTGACTAGAATCTCGTTCAGTGCATCGTTCAGTGGACCGTTCAGCACATCGTTCAGTGGACCGTTCAGTGGATCGCTCAGTGCATTTTTTGCGTAATGCCACCGCGTAATGCCACCACCTTGCTTGGCAATCGTGTCATGGCAGATGAAAACGACTGAGCGGCAAATTGCAATCTACCCCGTGAACTTAACTTCCGAGAAAGGTGAAAGTATGTCTGACGTACAAAAAAATTTCAGATGGCGTGTTGTTGATATTGCTGTTGCTTCAGTTATCGGCGTGGTTTCGGCGTTCATTTATTGGGCGGCGGCTATTGGCTGGTCAGTTCCGAGCCACTTGCTGAACGGTGTTTTGCCGGGAATGAACGGACTTTTGAACGGACTTTTCCTGTTTGCTGCCCCTTTAGCAGCGGTCATCGTTCGCAAACCCGGTGCAGCGATCTATGCTGAAGTTGTGGCCGGAGTTTTGGAAGCTTTGATGGGAAATCAGTGGGGCGGCGCATCAACCGTTATTATCGCTCTTTTGCAGGGCTTCGGCGCGGAGGTCGGGTTCTGGGTTTTCGGCTATCGTCGCTGGACTTTGGGAACGGTCGTTCTTTCGGGTGCTTTAAGTGGAGTAGCTGCTTGGGCTTACAGCTTTGTCAAGCATTTGCAAGGTATTGATATTTTCGGCAAATACGGCGTTGCTTATTTGGTCAGCACCGTGGTGTCGGGAGCTATAATTGCTGGTATTTTGATGTGGTACATATATTTAGCAATTGCGGCCACCGGCGCGTTGGATTCATTCGCTTCCGGGCGAGCAATTAGGGCACAAAAAAGCTGATATTGTGCAAGCTACATAGGTTTTAAAGGCGGCGTTCGGCTCCGGTTGAATGTCGCCTAACTTTTTTTAAGGATCGTAAATGGGTGAGCAATATTCTTTAAAACCGGCGGCGTTGCAATTCGTCAACTGGGGTTATCGTCATGCGTGCAGAAACTGTTTCGCTGTGCGTAATTTGAATTTGAAAATTGAACCGGGGCAACATGTGTTGCTTCTGGGGGCTTCCGGCATCGGCAAATCTACTATTTTGAGTGGGGCGGCCGGGCTGATCGGGAACAGTAGCGGTAGCGGAGCGGCAACCGGTGTTCCAGAGCCTGTAGAGGACGAGGATGGCGGCACTAGTGAAGGCGGAATTTTTTGCGATGGGCAACCTTTACGCGAGGCACGCGGGAAGATCGGCTTGGTTTTGCAGGATCCGGAAGCGCAGATGATTTTTGATCGCTTAGGGGACAATGTCGCTTTCGGCCCGGAAAATCTTGGCGTTGCCCGTTCGCTGATCTGGCCACGAGTGAGTGCCGGTTTAGAGGCAGTTGGACTAGATGGGTTGCAACTATCAAGACGAACGGCACATTTAAGCGGTGGTCAAATGCAACGTTTGGCCTTGGCCGGAGCCTTGGCGATGCAACCGCGGATTTTGCTTTTGGACGAGCCTACGGCCAATTTGGATCCTGACGGGGTACGGCAAATTGTCGCGGCGACGAAGCATGTTCTGCAAAAAACCGGGGCGACCTTGGTTTTGGTGGAGCATAGGATCGAGCCGTGGCTTAATATTATTGATCGGGTCGTCGTTTTGGGTCTGGGGGCTACTGCCGGAGTAGTAGCCGGTTCTGAAGAGGTCAATGGTGGCGCGGTTGAAACGGTCAAGGCGGGTTTAGCTTCTGCACCGGTCGAAAATAAATTCGCCGTGAGTGGGTTTGAGTCCGGAACTGATTGCCTCAACGAGCGGGCCGGTGAGAGTGAGTGGGCCGCCGCGTCCCCCACTAAAAACATAGATGAATATAATATAGTGCATGACGATGATGTCGTAAGAGCGGCTAATTCCCATACCTGTATTGTGGCGGATGGTTCGCCGACCGCGGTTTTTAACCGCAAAGATTTGAACTGGGCGGAACTTGGCATTTGGCTGCCGCGAACTTACCGAACTAAGTTGAGCGGGGAGGTTGCAACCGCGTTTAAAATTGGCTTGGAGGCAAAAACTTCGCCTGGCAATTTCTCTGAAACGGCGGCAACGGCGGCTGACTCGGTAGCAACGGCGGCTGACCCGGCAGCAACGGCGGCTGACCCGGCAGCAACGGCAGCCGAGCCGCCTGAAACAGCAGCCTCAGACAGAGACCGACCAATCGTTTTACGAGCGATCGATTTGGCTATCGGACGCAGCGCAACCCCTATCGCCCAACACATAAATCTGACTTTCAAAAAAGCTACGGTTTATGCTTTGACCGGCGAAAACGGAACCGGCAAATCAACTTTAGCACTTACTTTGGCCGGACTTTTGGCCCCGGTGGCCGGGAAAGTAAAAGCAAGCCGCGAACTGACCTATCCGTTAAAATCGGATGATCCGCTCGCTTGGCCATCGCGCGAACTGACCACACGAATTTCCTATGTTTTTCAAAACCCCGAACACCAATTTGCCTGCAAATCTGTTTTGGACGAAGTGACGCTCGGCCCTACTCGCGCTGGAGCCCCCTCCGACCAAGCTGTGACGGCCGGCCAAAAACTGTTACGGGAGTTCAATTTATCTCGCTATGCAACCTCCAACCCCTACACTTTATCCGGCGGCGAAAAAAGGCGACTCACCGTGGCAGCAGCACTGGCTACCCGCCCGACTGTACTTATTTTGGATGAACCGACTTTTGGGCAAGATTTCAAAACTTGGCAGCAGATCGTAAGGCTTTGTGCGGAACTCAAAAAATCCGGCACCTGCATCATCGTGGTCACGCATGACAGCGACCTTGTCCAAGCCCTCGCAGCCGAAGTAATTGAGCTGCGGCAAAACTTCGTGTGCGATCCTGAGGCTGACTTTGCCGCGAAAACCACCCTTGCAGTGAG